>CAZVHE010000030.1:0-23513 GCA_964627705.1 uncultured Chthonomonas sp. | reverse complement strand
TCCAAACTCCCGACAGAGGTAGCTCATCTCCTCGCCTTCGAGCAGGCGAGCGATGTGTCCGTTCCGGACACATGGGTAACACTTTGTTCCGGACACATGGGTAACACTTTGGCCAGGCCAAACTCAAGCTTCGTCGTAAGCCGGGTCCTGCATTTTCCAGGTCTGAATCCATCCCCACACGCTCCAAGCCAGGAGAATGCCCCCGCCCGAGGCCAGCGCCGCGTTGATGCCAAAGTGGTCGGCCACCCAACCAAAGATCAGGATCCCCGCCGGGGCCACGCCCGACACCGCCCACATGTGCATGGCCAGAGCCCGCCCCCGCAGGTGCGCCGGGGCAATGAGTTGGAACAACGTGTTGGACGTATTGAACTGCATGATGGTGCCCATGCCGCACATGGCCAAGCACACCATGGCGATGGCCTGATTCGGCGCCCATGCGAGGAAACACAAGGCAATGGCCACCATGGACATGGCCACGCGCACAATCGTGAACTTGACCGGCCGCCCGCTGATGGTGCTGACTAAGAGAAGGCCAATCACCGCGCCCACCCCAATCGCCGTGAAAAGGTTCCCCAGGCCACTCGCCCCCAAGCCTAGTTTGGTCTTCGCGATGGCCGCCATCAAACCGAGACAGAACACCCCGAAGACGCTGGTGGCCGCCTCGAGCAAGAAGATCACCCGGAGCCGATCTTCCCTAAAGACATAGCGGAACCCTTCGGCCACCAAGTCTCGGATGGGCTGGGGCTCTTTGATCATCGGGCCGAGGTCCGCGCGAATCATGTTCACGGCGGCAATGAGGAACGCAAAGCTCAGCCCGTTCACCCAAAACGCATAGGCCGGGCCAAACTTGGCCAGGATCACACCCCCGATGGCCGGCCCCGCCACGCGGGCAAAGTTGAACGTGAGGGCTTGCGTGGGAATGGCGGCGGGCAGCACTTCCACCGGCACCGACTGCCGCACAATCGACTGCCGCGCGGGCATTTCCATGGTGCTCACCAAGCCCCCCACCAGCGCCACCACCACCAGGTGCCAATAGGCGGCGAAGTGGAAGTAAGTGGCAAACCCCAAAAACAGCGGACCGATGGCACTGATGATCATCATCAGGGTCAGCAACTTCCGCCGGTCCAACATGTCCACGTAAGCCCCCATCAGCGGCCCCAAGAACGAGACGGGCGCCATCCCGCAGAACGAAACCACCGCCAACATGAAGGGGTCGTCATTGGTTAGCCCATAGGCCAACCAATCCTGCGCCGTGCGCTGCACCCAAGAGCCGGTAAACGATAGCAACGAGCCCAGCCACAAGATGCGGAAATTGAAGTGGCTGAGGGCTTGAACGGCGGGAATCTTTCTCCATCCACGCAGAGGGATGGGCTCCGCCGGGCTGGACATAAACTCAGTCTATCCCCATAGTTGTACGGCAATCAGGAACCAACGTCCACAAACTCGACGCCCAGCTGAGTGAACGCCTGCTGCAGCGCGACGAACTCATGCCGTTTCATTCCGGTGAGCAGGTCATAGCCCACGGCCAGCACCCGGGCTTGATCCCCAAGGATGAGCTTCGCCGTCACCTGGGCAGACGAAGCCACCCCGATGACGATGCCGTACTGACCGTTATCCAGCAGATTCTCCATGGGCGTGGCGGGGTCGAGCCGGTGGTAATCCTCTGTGAAGAGCTCAGAGAAAGGATCGTCCGGGTGGGCTTTGTAGTCAATATGGGTGGCTCCGTTTTCGGCCAGCCATTGGCGGATCGTTGCCGTGATGCGGTCGCGACCCGCCTCGTCAATCCAGCCGACCCGGTGGATGTGCTGCCCCACCACAAGGGCACGGTGCGGAAGGGGTGGGGACTGAATCGACACGTTCAGTCGCAGGGGCACCACGCGCTCGGCTGGATAGGGGTGGTCCAGCCCCTCAATCACATAAATCTTCTCGACGAAGTCGGCATCCGAGCCCGTGCGGTCGCTCTTGAGGTGGGAATAGCGGAGGTCCGGCGAGAGAAGGGCCCGTAAAGACCGCAACCGCGCCCACATGCGCTTAGAGGACGACATCGGGTGCAAGGAGAGGCTCAGCGCGCCATCAGGGAGCAGGCACGCCCGCACCCGCGCACCCGGAATGAGTCGGGGTAACCCCCGTACAAAGTAGTTGATGGCTTCCGTATCGTAAACCGGGCTATGGAGAATGATCTCGGGGGTCGACCCGACGGCTCCCGCCACTTCCTTGAGGTTCGCCACTAAGCGACGATGCCCGCCCAGCGGCCCCGGCAGGGGCTCGAAGCGCGGCCAAGGCATGCGCACCCAAGCGTCGAACATCTCCGGGCGAACGGCGGCTTCCACCGAACGTTTGTACGTCACCAAGACACTGCGCTGCCCCGGGGGCAAAGCTTGCCGAAGCTGCTGGGCAATGAGCAAGTGAAAGGGGCTGGCGACAAAGAAGACGGAGACGGACGTGACGCCTTGGCCCTCCGGTGGTCGCATGGGCATAGTATACGGAGGTCAGCGGGTCCGCCCGGTACGCCCGAAGGTCATAGATTCCCCTTCTGACTTCCCCTGCGGCTTGGTAGCATGGTCACGGAATGAAGGTTCTTGTACCGGTCAAGCGGGTCATTGATCCTTACGCCAAGGTCAAAGCGAATGCCGAGGGAAATGGTATCGACACGACAGGCGTGAAGTTCGAAATCAATCCGTTTGATGAAATCGCCGTCGAAGAAGCCGTGCGTCAAAAGGAAAAGAATCCCGCCATCACCATCACGGTGGTGAGCGTGGGTCCGGATGCGGCCGAAGAACAACTGCGCAAAGCCTTGGCGATCGGCGCCGACGAAGCCGTGCTGATCCAGACTGATGAGGACCTGGATTCTCGCGCCGTGGCCCACGAGCTGGCCGCCTTTTCCCAAGAGCTCCAGCCTCAACTCATCCTGATGGGCAAGCAAGCCACCGACAATGACGCCAACCAGGCCGGCCAACGCCTGGCCGCCAGGCTGGGCTGGCCGCAGGCGACCTTCGCGTGCGCCATCGAGTTCGCGGACGACAGCCTGACCGTGCGCCGAGAAACCGACGAGGGTGAAGAAACCCTCAGCCTTCCCCTTCCCGCCGTGGTCACCACCGACCTGCGCCTGAACGAGCCGCGTTACATTGCGCTCCCTGGCATCATCAAGGCGCGCAGCAAGCCGCTGACCAAGCGCCCGCGCCTGACCGATGCCAAGTCGCTGGTGCGTACGGTGAAGGTAGAGCAGCCCGCCCCACGCCAAGCGGGAGTGCGAGTGCATTCCGTCGCCGAACTGATGACCGCTCTGCGCGACCGAGGTGCCCTGTGAGTCTCCTTCTGATTGCTCTGAACGCCGCCGACGCCCAAGCCGGGGCGGGCTTTGCCCAGTCTCTGGGCGGAGATTTCGATGTTTTGATGCTGACCACCGGCGATGTGCCCGCGATTGGGGCTCGCCAAGTGTTCACGGTGGACCAAGCCGACCTGGCCCCCGCCGATGCCATGGCCGCCATGATTCAGGGCCAATTGGGCAACTACACGACGATTGCTGCCGTGAGCGCGATGTGGAGCAAGGACCTGCTCGCCCGCGTGGCGGGCTTGGTAGATGCGCCGATGGTGACCGATGTGATTGCCATTCCGGCCCCGGGCCAGTATCAGCGCCCCATCGTGGCGGGCAGTTTGCTGGCCACGGTGGAGGTGGAAGGAGCCCCGGTGTTCCTCACCATTCGCCCGGCCGGCTTTGCCAAGCCCGAAGAGCGCGCCAACGGAGCGGCGACTTTGCTCGCGGCCCCGGGTGCCGGCCAAGCCGTGCGCACCCACAAGTCGGCCAGCCAAGGTGGGCGCCCCGACCTCACCCAGGCGAAGGTGGTGGTGAGCGGCGGCCGACCCTTGGGGGATGCGGCCACCTTTGAACGGTTGATCGGAGGGCTCGCTGACAAGCTCGGCGGCGCGGCCGGGGCAACCCGGGCGGCCGTGGACAGCGGCATTGCCTCCAACGAGTTGCAGGTCGGACAAACCGGCAAGATCGTCGCGCCCGACCTCTACATCGCAGCGGGCATCAGCGGATCTACCCAGCACATGGCCGGGATGAAGGACAGCAAGATCATTGTGGCGATCAACACGGATGCGGACGCTCCGATCTTCCAAGTTGCCGACTACGGGCTCGTGATGGACCTTTTCGAAGCTTTGCCCGCCATTACGGCAGCGCTCGACTAATATTCTTAAGAATATTCACGGGTCGTGATTCCTTTCCAGGGTTCACGACCCTTCTTGTTTTAGAGCCGCGCGTTGGGCTACTCATTGCGGGGGAACTGCTCCGCCAATGGAGCTGGTAAAAGAGAAAGGGCCCCGAATTACCGCCAAGGGGAGAGCCAATGCGGAACCAGAGCCCGCAAAAAGATTAGCACTGGCTAAAGGCTTTGCGCAATAGGTGGACAGCGTAAGGCTAAAAAAATAGTAAAACCACCTGCAACTATTTCCACAGTTCGGTCGCTATATTCCGTCTTACATCCAGAATATTGCTCATATCACGCCGAGGGTGCACCCGGTTTGTCAGGAGAATGAGCGCCATGGAATCGGAGGGGTTAAACCAGGCTAAAGTCCCGGTAAAACCGAGGTGACCAAAGGAGTCCGAGGCGCGATCTAGCCCGGCCAGGAACCCATCCGGCGAAGGGCGATCAAAACCGAGGCCGCGACCTCCGGTGACCCGAGGTTTTGGGAACTTTGCTAAAGTGCTCTCGGCCACCCAACCGGGCTCCGTGCCTAAGATATATTTGCTCCAGCGAGCGACATCCTCTAAAGACGCAAACAAACCGGCATTTCCTGCTGCGCCTCCTAATAAATAGCAAGCTGGATCATGCACCGAACCTTGAGTATAAGGCGAATCGGGATGCGGTTCTTTCCTCTCTTTCGCCACTCGCACTCTCCAAGGTGGGTTTTCCTCCGTCGGCACGCAGTTCTCCCGTTCGCGGGGATGGAATTTGGCATGCTTCAGTCCTATGGGCTCGGCCACCTCTTGGGCAAACAGGTCGGGCAAGGACTTGCCCGTGCGCGCTTCGATGCCCGCCGTCAGCATCTGCATACTTAGGCACGAGTAGACCGTGCCCGTTCGACGAGGAGCCACGGGGGTCTGCGCAAGCAGTCGCGCCCGGTTCGCCACCACGTCCGCCACGGCCTCGTCCTCCAGGGACACATAGGGCGCCCAGCCGCCTTCGTGCCGCAGGCAGTCCTCGTACGTCACGCCCGGCGCTCGTACCTGCGGTAAATCGCTCATCAGCGGCTCTTCCAAGTCCAGTTCTCCTCGATCGAACAGGCGCATGACCACGCTGGTGGTGGCCATCACCTTGGTGACACTTGCCAAGTCCCAGAGGGAGTGCTCATCCACAACAGGAGATTCCGGATCGTAAGTGAACCGACCAGCGTAAACCGAGGTCACGCCCGCCGGACTGACTACCGCCAGGGCCGCCCCGGGGAAGTATCGGTCGGCAATCGCTGCCTCTAGCATTTGCCGCCACGTCTCGGCGTTGACTACGTTCATGGCAGGATCGAGACCCCCCGTACACTCAACCCCGCCCGGGGCTCAGTCGCCTCCACTCGAATGGTGCGCACCGTCGCCCCTGCATGCTCGTTCGGCACGCTCAGCGCCAGCGCCGCAACCCCTTGATCTGAGTCGGTAAGGAAGGTCGGACGGGTATCTCGCGCGGCCCTCACGTGGTGGCCGTAGCGCACGGGCTTCGTCACTTCTTTGCCCCCATCAAGGATGAGGCGCACTTGGGCAATCTCCTGACCTTCCCGCAAGAACGTGTCCACGCCCAAGGCAAGCACCACCTTCTTAGCCGCCTGCCCCACCGCAAAATCCAACCGGGCGGGGCGACGATCTCCGCCCGCCACCAGCGTGTTCACCATCCGCACTGGCTCAATCCTTTGGAATGCAAACGGCCCCGCTCGCATCTCATCCCGCCCCCGCATCGTGCGCCCCGGGCGCGATTGCGTGGGGGCCGGCGAGCCGAATACCATTTGGCGGGCGACCGTGATGTAATCGTAAGGCAAGGCCGCCGGGCGCTCTTTGCGGCCGCTCCAGGCGTATTCCGCCATCAGCAGGTACGCCGCAATCTGCGGGAAGTTTTGCGCTATGGCAAGTTCATTGCTCTCGTAACCCGCCCAAGTGGTGGTTAGCACTCCGGCGCCTTGCTGGATCGCGGCATGGGTGAAGCCGTAGATGTTCTCCGGCCGATCCCAGGTGCTGGCAATAGGGCGCATCCCCGCCCGCTTCCAAAGGGCGAGGCTCTTGTACACAGCGGGGTCTGGATTCGCGGCGTAATGCCAATCCGCCACGTAGGTGCCCGGAGCCAGTGCGGCCCGCCGCTGAGCCGCCACGGGCACGCTGTGGCCGTTCATCGCGTCGTTAGCTTCGCCGGGGGCCAGCATCATGTCGCCCCACACCATCGCGTCCACTCGCTTTTCTTTGGCGTAGGCCATCAACCACGGGATGTGGCGATTCCACAAGCGTGTCGACATAAAGGGGTCCGGTTGGACGCCGCGCATGTCCACTTCGTCCATCCCAAAGTGAATCGTCTTGGGCTTGAGCAGGGTGATCGCTTCGTCCCATATCGCGCGGAGCCGTTGCCGGCTCTCCTCTTTGCGCGGGTCAAGGGTAAACGGCACCTGAGGATTGAGCGCCACATCCAGGTTTTGGCCATTCATGAAGAACCACCCCATGTGCCCCATGGATTGAATGAGCGGGATGGGCTCAATTTGCCGCTCGCGGTACCGCTCAAAGAGGGTTTTGAGGTCGTCGCGCTCCATGGTCCAGCCGGATCGAATGCCGGGTTGCGAAGTCCAGTCGGTGCGCTCGCACTGCAAAACCACGTGGTTGATGCGGAGCGGGGCCAGATACCGATCCATCAACTCGGTTTGGAGGGGCAGCGCCTCCGGGCCGACAAACATGTGTACGCCGCGCCAGGCCACGCTCGGCCAGTCCTTGACCTCGGCCGCCGGGATCACCAGCCGTCCACCTACGGGCCGCACCATTTGCGCGAGCGTGGTCACGGCATGGCCGGCACCCAGGGCGTCTTTAGCCGCGATTTCGGGGCCGCCCTCCGTCACCCGGATGCGATAGCCCTCGGCGGGCAAGCTGGCATCCTGGGCAATCGGGATTTGCGCGAGATTGGCTGTGATCGGCCCGTCCCACCGGGCTTGAATCAGCCGACTGAATCTCGCTGCCAACTCTTGGCTTCCGAGGGCACCCGTGAACTCAATCCCACCCGGCAATGGCCACGTGCCAGACCCGGCCCGAAACTCCTTCGGCTGCGGGATCAGAGGCCACGCCGTGGCACGGGCTTGTTCCACCACCGGTGCAGACGCCCACTCGGGGTTCACGGTCTGCGTGCCCGGGGCCGAGAGAGAGCGCGGGACAAAGCGCCATTCAATGCTGTAACGCAGGGTGCTGTTGGGTTCCAGCGCTTGATTGGTGTGCCCTAGCCACACGACCTCCTTCCCTTCGGCCCACGGCTGGTTGTAGTTGCGGGCGTCGAAAGCGGTGAGCTGAATACCGTTCACATCTACCTGCACTTGGGCGAAGGGGGCATCCCAAAAGAAGCTTTGGCGGCCCACTCCGATGGTGCGGGGCTCCATTTGCGACCCCGTGGGGTTCTGGCTGCCCAAGACACCCGCGTGCTTGCCATCCACCACCGCTTGGGCCGGCTCCAACACGGGAGCCCACAGGAAGCTGGCACTGTGCTCCAGCATCACCCGGCGCGTGCCCAGCCAACGAAACTCGAACTCGCCCCGCACGCCTTGGCCGGTCTTGGTGAACGTTTGCGTACCGCGAAATCGGCCATTATCCGCCGAGAGGGTGACGAGGATGCGATCCGGGCGCGAGCGGTCAATGACCACGGGTTTCCACGCCGAGGAATAGATGCCCCGGGTCCAGTTCGGTTCGTAGAGTTGGAACGACGAGCCCGTAACCAGCGGCACGCCATCGTAATTGACGGTCAGCCCCTGAAAGTCTCGGTAATCAATCTCCAGTTCCGGCGAGGGTGCCAAAAAACCGGTGGTCGCAAATACGAGAGGCCAGAGTCCCACACTGCTAGTCTACGACTCTCAGCATGGCCCTCCGGCCTGTTTTCGCTTCGAAAAGAGAGAAGGCTTAGCCTTGCGCGATCTTGTTGGCCTTCTTGGCGATCCGGCTCAGTCGGCGACGAGCCTGGTTCTTGTGAATCACACCCTTCTGCGCAGCGCGGTCAATCTTGGATTGAGCGATTTGCAGGGCGCTTGCCGTGACTTCGGCATCACCGGCTTCCACCGCCTTGCGGACCTTCTTGATGTAGGTCTTTAGGGACGTGCGCACACTCTGATTGGCGATGCGCTTGCGCCCACTGCGTCGAATGTCTTTCTTGCTTGACTTGAGATTGGCCATATGTTCTTTTTGAAGCGGTCAGCTAAGGTACCCCGAATCGCCTCCTGGTCCTTAGTTCTTCTTGATGAATTTCTTCTTGGTCTTATCGAACCCTTGCTCCACCTTCTTGTGGTCGTAGTGCCACACCGGCGAGCCCGAGCGCTGATAGAAACAGACGTAACTACTGAGCAACGAAGCCAAAAGCCGGCGGCTGGTGCGGCGGACGACGTTGACTTCCCACATGATGGTGAGGAAGTCGGCGCCCTTGCTCCAGTGGCTCATCACTTCGCGGAGGATATCGAACGTCGACATGGAGTCGGCGCGGGTGGCAATCTCCCGCAGCTCTTCCATGCGCTGGTTGCTGATGTAAACCACCGGGTCCGTCTGGTCCAGCCATTCGAAATCGAAAACGTTCGGCTTGTTCGTGCGGGTGAGTTGGAAGACCGCCCCCGATTCGATCGGTTGGTCAATCCACCACTCAAAAAGACCGAACATCAAACGGAGCTTGGTGTTCAGCCATACCTGCAACGTGCGGCCGTGCGGGTCATTGAGGATGACTTCTTGCAGGCTCGGTTCGTCATCAAACCAGCCCGTCGGGAACTGCGCCATCGGGAATGTGCCCAGTTCGCGGTGGATCGGCTTGAGCACCAAGCGGATCTGGTCCGGGATGTTCTTCAGGCGCGGCTGCGGCTCTTCGTCCAGCACGTCCTGCGCTAGTGGGTGCAGGATGAGCTTGCGGAGGCTGCTGCTCAGGCCTTCGTCCACCAGTTCCACGTCCACCGGATCGCCATCTTCTTGCAGATGGTCGCTGGCCACGTATTGGAACGGCATCGGGATTTCGTCTACGTCGTCCGGTCGGGCTTCCGGCTTCTGGAACCGGTCGCCGCCCACCCACATCACGCGCTTATCGGCGCGCAGGGCATCCAACACGTTCGCCAAGTCGTCCGGGTAGGTGCGCACGGTCGGGGTGATTTCGAAAAGTTCTTCCAGCAGTTGCTTGGCCGTCACGGTCTCGGAGGCACCGGTGACCTTCTTCACCATGTTCTCGATGTCCTCCGGCTTCAGTTCGATGGGCACCGCGTCTTCGATCTCAACGGTCGGGGCCAGCTTGTCGGCGAGCTTGGCGGCTTGGGCCACCCACTTGGCGCCTTCGGCTTCGGGGGCAATCACGCCATTGGCGGAGATCACGTAGCCCGGGATGCTGAGCAGGTCGGCGTAGAACGTGCGCCAGTCAAAGAGGTGATTCCCGAACGGCGACTCCGGGTTGAGGGCCACCCATGCGGCGGCACCGAGGGCCTTGAGCGAGACCGGAGCGGCCTTTTCGAGGGCCAGCACCAGGGCGTCGTTGTGGAGCCAGTCGAAGTCGCCCAGCTTCTTCTGCGCGTCGGCAACTTCTTCTTCCGTGATGCCCGCCAGTTTGTAAGCGCGGGAGCGAGATTCGTCCGTGCCCCGGAAAAGCACTTCGGTGGTAACCACGCGATCGTCGCGGGTTAGAAGGACGAGCGGATCGGACTGGCCAAATCGGCGAATGCGAACAGCCGCAACTTCCGGCTCAATGCCGTAACGGATGGCAATTTCGCGCGCCATCAGGTCAACCGCCACCGGTGCCCCGAAAGCGCGCAGAAGCCGGTCCACGGCCGCCAGCATCGGTCGGCCTTCCGTTTCCAGGCGAGCCTTGGGCACCCAACGTCGCTCGTGGTAGGCAAAAAGGTCAGCGTTGCTCGCCAACAGGGAGCGGATCGCCGCCAAACCGAGACCCCTGCTGCTCAGTTGCTCGGAAAGTTCACCCGGCTTGATGACCTCGTGGAGATCAACCAGGGCTTCCAAAATCAATCGGTCAGCGTAAAGTCGTGCAAATTGCTCGTCGGGCTTAATGGTTACGGTTTTTGACAAAACAGTTCCTCGCGGCAGAAGTCGGCGAAGAACCATTATGCACGACGATGCACGCCCAACCCGGACGTTTCGCGGGGCTCTGGGTCAGGGTTTGGAATCGAGGCTACGGGGTTGCTGGCTTGGGTTCAGACTTCGATTCCGTTTTGGAATCATTCTCGGTCCTCATTTCGGGCAATTTCGGATCGCCCGTATTGCCGGTTACGCGCCCCAAATCAATGGTCGTCGCGCTTACCATCAGCAGAATCATGAGAACCACGCCCATGTTGGTCACGAGCTGCTGCAAATTCATGCTCAGCCGCTTGCCACCCCGGATGAGCTCGATGAAATTGATCACCATCTGCCCGCCATCGAGCGGAGGAATCGGGAGCAAGTTCATGATGCCGAGCGACAGGCTCAGCATCCCCATGAGCGTAAGAATGCCGTAAGCGCCCATGCTGGTTGCGCCCTGAGTGGCTTGGGCCACACTCACGGGGCCGCCCATCGTGTCTTTGGCCGCTTGTGGACGGCTCACCAAGGCCGCCAGACCCCTAACCAGCACCACGGGCTGGTTCCATGCTTCGGCCCATGCGGCCGCGAGGGACATGGTTCGAATCGTCTCCTTCGGTCCCACCCCAAGTAGCAGCCGGGTTTCCCGCTCACCCGGAATCGGATTTCCTTCCGAGTCCAGCTTCGGCATGCCTTCCTGCACCTGCGGCGTCACCTCAAAGGTCAGCGACTCGCCCTTGCGGGCTACGGTGATTTGCTGAGGGTTCGCTCCGCCCGCTTCCACGGCCGCCCGAATCTCTTCAAATGTCGAAATCGGAGTCTCGTTGATCTTGGTGATCCGGTCACCAATCAGGATGCCGGTCCTTTCCGCTGCGCCACCCTTCGTGAGGCCACCGACAAGGGGCTCCTTACTCACTTCCATGCGGCCACTGGTGGCCCACACGCCCGTCAAGACCACAATGCCGAACAGCACGCTAAAGAGCGGTCCGGCAAAGAGGGTGAACAGACGCAGGGTCGGATGCTTGGTGTAGAAACCGCCCTCGATCTTCGTCTCGCGGCCGTCCTCGAACGACTGCATCCCCCGGATGCGGGCAAAGCCGCCCAGCGGCAGCAAGAGCAGGCTGAATTCGGTGCCGTTTTTGTCCGTCACCCACCACAGCGGGCGGAAGCGCACCGGCACCGTCTCACCGTTCACCGTGATCTTCCCTTCGCCTTGGCGTTCCTCCTCGTTGGCATGGTTGCCACCCAGAAGCGGGGAGTAGTACATCACCAGCATGGCAATGACCATGCCGCCCGCAATCAATCCGATCCAGGTGCCTGCGTCCAAATTGCGAAACTGCGTGCCCATGAACAGCATGGCCATCAGGACGGCCAGCGAGATCACGATGCGCCGGAACGCCGTGCCCCCGGGCAAGTGGTAGAGCCGCTCCAGGCGCAAGCTCGCCATGAGAGGCGCCCAAACCCCGCTCGCCACCAAGCCGGCTTCAAACACGAAGGCGTTCTTGGCCACCGTGCCTGCGATCATGGTGAGCAATCCCAGGCCCGCAATGATCCAAATCACCCGCGCCGAAATGAGCCCCTTCGGTGCGTGGTCGCTCAGGTCCGTACGCCGCACACCGCCCATCATCACCGCGAAGGCCTCGACATGCATGCCGCTCATCCGCGCGGCCAGGTAGTGGCCAAGCTCGTGCACCGCCACGATCACGGTGATGACCAGCAAGAACTGGAAAATCGTGCTGGCGACGCTAAAAACCGGGGCGAGTGCTTCCATGCGAACTGTTCCTTACCTTACTCCCTTACGCCGTTAACCTGAATCTCGATGCACTAGGCCTGCGGGATATCCAGAATCCGGCGGACTTCAACCCGCGCCCACTTGTCCACATCCAGCAGCGCCTCTAAGGTGACGGGCAGGACCGCATGACGATTCACCACCCGCTCCACCACTTCGGCCATGGCCAGGAATCCGCACTTGCCGTTCAGGAACTGCGCCACCGCCTCTTCGTTCGCCGCATTCAAGGCGCAAGGGGCGGTGCCGCCTTGCTTCATCACCTGCCGAGCGAGGCGGAGCGAGGGCAGCACATCTTCGTTGGGCGGCTCGAACGTGAGGTTCGGGGTGAGGTGGGGGCGCCACGGCTTCAGCCCGCTGGCGGGGCGCTCGGGGTAGCTGAGCGCATACTGAATGGGGAGGCGCATATCGGGCCAGCCCAACTGCGCCAAAACGCTACCATCGGTCAGCTCCACAAACGAATGGACGATGCTCTGCGGGTGGACCACCACTTCTACGGAATCCATCGGAATGTTGAATAGCCACCGCGCTTCAATCATTTCCAACGCTTTGTTCATCAGGGTGGCGCTGTCTACCGTGATCTTGCCGCCCATCTTCCAGGTCGGGTGATTGAGGGCTTGCTCACGCGTGACGCCCTGAAGTTGTTCTCGGGTCCAACCTCGGAAGGGCCCCCCGCTGGCCGTGAGAATCACCTTCGCAATCTGGTCTGGTCGCACACCCTGAACGCATTGGAAGACGGCACTGTGCTCACTGTCGATCGGCGTCAACATCACGCCTCGTTCGCGCACCAGGGGCATCACCAACTCGCCCGCCGACACCAAAACCTCCTTGCTGGCCAGGGCGATGCGTTTGCCTTCTCGGATCGCCGCCAGGGTCGGCACCAGCCCAATCACGCCGGCTACGGCCACCACTACCAGGTCCGCATCAGGCAACGTGGCCAGCTCCACCACGGCCTCCATGCCCCCGGGCAGTCCGGCCTTGTCCGCCGCGTTCTTGTCCATCAGGGCCAAGTGCTGCACGCGGAACTCGCGGGCTTGATTTCGGAGCGATTCGACGCTGGTGCGGGCCGACATGGCCACGACTTCAAACTTATCAGGATGCTCTCGCACCACATCGAGGGTCTGTCGCCCGATACTGCCCGTGGAACCAAGAAGCGCAATGCGGATCATCTGCCCTCATTCTAACCCGTAGGAATACCGGTCGCTGGCACCTGAAGAGACCTGCACTGCACGCCAACAATGAACCTCGGGAGATCAGCGCCTCCCGCATTGGGATTCTATGGCAGAAGTTCGAAAATTTGAGGATCTGAAGAGTTCAATTCGACCGGATTCGGTCTTGCGGGACTTGCCAAACAATGCCACCCAACTCTGCGAGGCGATTGACAAGGGCACGGCCAGCGCGGCCACCCTGGAACGAATCATCCTGGGCGACCCCGGCCTCACCGCAGGGGTCTTGAGGGCGTCTTCCGCTGCCGCTTACGGGGGGATGACCTCCGGAGCGACCACCATCCGCCAGGCCATCATGACGCTGGGCGAACGCGCCGTGCGCAGCCTCGCCGTGGCCGTGTGGATGCAAGCCGTGGTGCAAAACGCCTCCGCTAAGCGATTTGATGCCAGGGGCTTTGCCCAGCACTCCATGTTTGTGGGCTTGCTGGCGCGCTATCTCTTCTCGATGGCGAAAAAGAACTCGGACTTGCCATCGGCCTTGGTTCCGGATGAAGTCTTTGCCGCCAGCGTGCTGCACGACCTGGGCCTGGCTTTGATCGCCAGTGTCGAACCCGACACCTACGATGCCCTGATGGTGACGGCCCAGGCCCGCAAGGTGAACCCAACCACGGCCTTCATCAATCGCTTTGAGCACCACCCCAATGAAGTGGCGGTGGACCTGCTGCAGGCGTGGAACTTCCCCACCCTGTTCCCCTACGTGCTGACCGGCTTTGCCGCGCCGTGGGATCACAAGGAAGAAACCCTGGCCCTGGCCAGCGTGCATTACGCCAATGTACTGGCGGAGAACGCTGGCGAAACCTTTTGGCCGTACCCGTCAATTTCGGAACTGGACGAGCGTGTGAAGTCCCTCATCCCGATGCAGGAAGAAGGCGATGAGGCCGTGATTGTGGAGCTCGTACGGGGTCAAATGCGCGCCTACCGGGCAGCGTCCTGACAGCGGGCGGCCCCGGCGGGGATAATCGCCCGTAATGCGCGACCCCTTTGCCGTTTCTGCTACCGAAGCTCAACACTTGGCCGAAACCTTTGGCACCCCGCTTTACGTGGTGGATGAATCCCACCTGCGTGAGAGAATTCGGGCCTACATTGATGGATTCGCCAGCGTGTATCCGTATACGGACATCTCCTTTGCGAGCAAGGCGAACTCCACCCTCGCCGTACTCCAGATCGCGGCGGACGAGGGGTGCACCATAGATACTGCCAGTGAAGGTGAACTTGAAGCCGCTTTGCGCGCGGGGGTGCCTGCGGCCCGCTGCCACTTGCATGGCAATAACAAGACCCTTGCTGAACTCGAACGCGCGGCGAAAGAAGGCGTCGGCCAGATCGTGGTGGACAATTTTGAGGAGATCGAGCGACTGGGGGCGATGGGCCAGGTTCCTGACCTTCTCATTCGCCTTGCCCCGGGCGTAGACCCGAAAACCCACGGCAAGATTTCGACGGGCCAAGCCGACACCAAGTTTGGCTTCAACATCGCCGATGGCAGCGGAGAGCGCGCCCTTCTCCGCGCCCTGGACCTCGGCTTGCCGGTGGTCGGGTTCCACTGCCACGTGGGCTCGCAGCTCTTGGACCCCGAAGCCCAACGCTCCGGCGGGGCCCTCATCACGGACTTTGCCCTGCGTATGCGCCGGCAGCACGGCTTTACCGCCCAGATCATCAATGTCGGCGGCGGCTTGGGCGTGCGCTACCAACCCGGCGACCAACCGATGCCCATCCCCGACTACTGCCGCCTGGTGGTGGAAGCCGTCCGCGAAAGCCTGCAGGGCGAATGGGAGCCCACGCTGGTGCAAGAACCCGGCCGTAGCCTAGTGGCCGAAAGTGGCATCACGCTCTACACGGTAGGCGTCGTGAAGACCGTCCCCGCTGGCGAAGGCCAGCGCACCTACGTGGCGGTGGATGGCGGCCTGAGCGACAACCCGCGCCCCGCACTCTACGGCAGCAAGTATCCGGTTTCGGCCTTGCCGCAAGACGGCCGCACGATGGCCGCCACCCGACCGATGCGCGTGAGCGGGAAGCACTGCGAAACTGACATGCTCTTCGACATGGTGGACCTACCCGACGATATCCGGCCCGGGGACTTTGTGCAAGTGCAGTGCACCGGTGCGTACAACAGTAGCATGGCCAGCCAATACAACCGCTATGCTCGCCCGGCCACGGTCATCCGGCGAGCGAACGGCCAGTTTGAACTGGTGCAGCGCCGCGACACCTTCGACGAGATGTTCGCTCGGGAAAGATTGATCTCCCTCTGAGCCGCCATGCAAGTTTCCGATTACGTTGCCATTTTCTTGGTCATTTTCTTGGCCATTGGGATTCACGAGTACGCCCACGCGAAGCTGGCCGACATGGCAGGCGACCCCACCCCCGGTATCTACGGGCGGGTGACCCTGAACCTATTCAAGCACTTTGATCCGATCGGGACGATCATGATCATCCTCACCGTCCTATCTGGATTTGGGATAGGATGGGGAAAACCGGTGCCCATGGACCCGCGCAAGATGCGCAACCCGAAGTGGGACCACTTTGTGGCGGTGATTGGCGGCCCCGCCAGCAACTTCATTCAGGCGATGCTGTTTGCGATGATCTTTCGGCTCACGGGGGGCCAAGACATTCCGTTTTTCACCACGTTCTTGCTGTACGGCGTGATTATCAATGTCTCCCTCGGCTTGTTCAACTTGCTTCCCATCGGGCCGCTGGATGGGATGTGGATTTTGGGCACGTTTATGCCCGACCGGATCCGCATCAAGTGGACGCAATTCAACCTTCAGTTCGGGGGTTTCCTCTTCTTGGGCCTTATCATCCTGGGCCAGACCGGAGCTTTTCCGCTGTTCAGCATGATTCTCGGTCCCGCCGGTCGCGCGGTAACTCGGTTCATGCTGGGAACTGAACTATGACGCAGCGCATCCTGAGCGGCATGCGGGCCACGAACCCGCGCTTGCATATCGGCAACCTTGAAGGAGCCCTTCGCAACTGGGTGCGGCTGCAGGATGAAGGCCACACCATGTTCTGCATGGTGGCGGACTACCACGCCCTCACCACCATGGGCGATATGCCGCCCGACCTCGCCTACAACAGCCGAGAGGTTGCCAAGGACTTCATCGCCGGGGGCCTGGACCCCGAGCGCAGCACCATTTTTGTCCAATCCATGGTGCCTCAACATGCCGAGTTGCACCTGATTTTCTCGATGGTGACGGGGCTGGGCAAGCTCGAGCGTGTGCCGACTTTTAAGGAAAAGAAGGACGATCTGGCCGAAGGCCGCCCCGTGAGCTACGGCCTGCTGGGCTACCCGGTGTTGCAGTCCGCCGACATCCTCCTCTACCGCCCGCACGGGGTGCCCGTGGGCAAGGACCAAGCCCCGCACCTTGAACTTAGCCGAGAGATCGCCCGGTCATTCAACGCCACGTTCGGCGTCGAGCTCTTCCCCGAGTTTAAGAGCATCATTTCGGAAGATGAAGCCCGCGCCACCCTGCCCGGGGTGGACATGCGCAAGATGAGCAAGTCTTACGACAACTGCATCTACATCAACGACACCGAAGAGGAGACGGCGAGGCGCATCATGGGCGCCTTCACCACGCCCACCAAGATTCGCAAGACGGACCCGGGTGTGCCCGAAGGTTGCGCCGTGTGCCAATACATGCGCCTTTACGTTCCGGGCTATGAGCAAGCTTGGGACGAAGACCGACGCGGTGAGCGCGGCTGCATGCAGAGCAAGAAGGAGCTGATTGAAGCGCTGAACGAGTATTTGCGACCCATGCGCGAACGCCGGGCCACCCTAGATGACGGTGCGATTGACGAAATCCTGCAAGCCGGGGCCGAGAAAGCGCGCGACTTCGCCGCCGACACCATGCGGCAGGTCCGGGCGGCGATGCGGATCTACCCGATCTAGGATCGATTAGCTTCCCATTTCCACGCCCCGGGCGGCCCACTTGACGAGGTCTACCGGGTCGCGTTGGAGCGCTAGCACCGTCGGGCGGGCCGTTTCCGGCACCCGTCCGTTGAGTTGGCGCAGGGCTTCGATGCGCATGCCTGGGCGCGGGTCCATGAGGAACCTTGCGATGCGGTTCAAGGCGTCCTCGGAGCCGATGAGTCCCAGAACCTCCAAGGCCATGCGAGCTTTGAGCTCGTCGTTGCCATTCAGGAGCGGGTCCAGGTTCGTGCCGGCTTGGTCCGGGTGCTGGGCGATCAGAGCGGCGGCGGCACGGCGCGTCGGGAGATCGCGACTACCCAGCAACGCCATGCCCGTGACCACGGTTTCCGCCGCCCCGATTTGGGCCAGCGAAATCATGCTGGTGCGCACCAAGATCGGATCTTCGCTCAGGCAAAGCCGGTTCAAAGTTGGCACGGCTGAGATGGCCTTGAGCGGCCCCGCCGCCCGCGCGGCTGCCATTTGCAGTTCGGGGTTTTCCAGGAAGCTCGGGATCACCGCGCCCATATCCTTGATGTCCGCATCCACGGCAATGCGCAGGGCGTTGCTCTTCTCGGCAATCGAACCCGTGAGGGCCTTGCGTCCGAGGCTGGTCGCCGCCGGGGCTCCGATGCCCCGGGCCACGGCCACGAAGGTGCGGATTTCGAGTCGCTGAGCCGCCGCCAGTTGGTTGTCTACCATCCACTCCCAGGCCGGGAGGCCAATGCCAATGAGTTGGCGGACGCTCTCTTGCACTTCGGCTTCGGCGGACCCCACCCCCCACTGGGTGGCCCGCTTGTAAATGGCAAGCAACTGCGCGTCTCCGGGGCGTGGAATCGAACCCACCGGCGGCGGGTCCGGCACCACGGGCGGATCCACCACGGCCCCGGGCATTTGCCGGTCGAGGGCCACCCCCCAAGTGTCCCGCGCACGGCCTTGGCCATCCGCGAGGCCAAATCGGTAAAGATCGTCCCCGTTGGCATCGGCGAACACGCCAACGGAGCCCGTGCCCCGCGCCGCTAAGCCTCGCCCCGCCGGGCCGTGGTAGCGGTCCGTGCCCGCCATATCTACAAACAGGCCCACACCGTTCGCGCTGCCCAAGCCCGGGTTGCTGTCGCGGCTGGTGTAGGTGTCGTCCCCGGCCCGGTCGAGCAGCACCGCCACGCCCAAATCGTGCCCGATGGCGTGCGCCGCCCCCACCGCCACCGCGTAGGTGTCGTCGCCGCTGGCATCCAGCAAGTAAGCCGCACAGAGGTGCATAGCGCTCGCCTGAGAATAGTGGTGGGCTCGATACAGGTCACGCCCGGCCAGGTCACCCAGAGACCCGATGGAGAACCAATAGGCCGCCCCCTGCGAGTAGGTTTCGCCGAGGTAGGTGTCGTTGCCTTCCACGTCCGTCAGCAAGCCGATGCCCCCGGCTTGCCCGCCGCTGTCCTCACGGTAGCCCATCCCGAACCCCTGGGCAAAGCTGTAATACACACCCGAAAAGAGGGGCGCATTGAGGGAGATGCTGCCCGCGCGGTATAGATCGTTCCCCTTCAGGTCCACCTGCCAGCCCACACCCTGGGTGCGCGCCGCCCCCTGACCAAAGAGGCCCACGTCGTAGATATCGTTACCATTGGTATCAATGCACAGGCCGATCCCTGCGACCCCAAACCCTTGGCTCAGCGCCCGGCTGGCGTAGCGATCGTGGCCGCCTTCCTTGCGGAAAACTCCCACTCCCGCGAGTCCCGCCCCATAAGCCAAGGAGGCGCCTCCAAAGTCATCATGTCCACCCGCATCCAGCGCGACTCCGATGCCCAGGATGGCCGCGCCAATGCTGAGGTCCACCGGGCGGTACGTGTCATCGCCGCCAAGGTCAATCAGGGCGCTGGTGTAGCCCACCCCCGCCCCCGCCCGGCCGGTGTAGGTGTCGTTTCCCCCGAGGTCAATGGTCAGACGAGCGTCGGTTTCGCTGTGGACGTCATGGCCCTTGCCGCCGATCTGGACGACGTAGGCACCGATCTTTACCCGGACTTTGCCCGGCACATCGGCGTTGGCGGCGCGGAGTTCGCGGGCCGCCTGCTCCACGGCTTCGGTCACCGTAATGGACGCCGCACGGATGCGCTTCTGGTCCACCTGGTCAATCAGGGTCCAGAGGTTAGCCAGCGTGGGCGCGGGGTTGCGGACAAACGCGAAGGTCACCTTGGATTCCTCCACCGCCGTCACGGGCAGCCCTTCGATGATCGTGCGCTGTTGCTCGGCGCTCAGGGCCTTGGTGGCTTCGCGAATCTCGGCATCAGCCGCTTGCATCGTGCCCACCAGGCGGGCCACGATGGGGCGGAGGCTTGCGGGCAGCTCATTCAGCCCGCTAACGGCCGTTGGGTTGAGGGCCATGGCAGTCCCTTTGCCGCCCAAGAGTTGGTCGGCTTCGCTCAAAAGCTTGGCGGTGGTCGCCCCTTCCACTGAACCGTGTAAACGCCACTGCTCCGCCGCCCCACCCAGGGGGTCATTGAGCGCAAAAGTGATGAACGAAGACGTGCGGCTGGCCCGGCTGAGTTGCTTCTCGTAGTTGAGGTCCTCCGGGCGGAGGTTGCCCAGGCTCAGCGTGTCGCTGATCAGGGTCAGTTCCTCGGCGGTCCACTGGGCCATAGCCAGGGGGGCAAGGCAAGCCAAGAGGGCGACGACGCCGCAAGCGCGCATGCCCGTTAGGCTACCTGCTTAGGCGGGCGCGTCGGTACTGCCTTGGGGTGCGCGGAGGGATTGGTGCACGGCTTGAACGAGGCCGGTCCGGGGAGTACGCCGCTCATCCAGGGCGCGGGAATCGAAGGGGAGCCCATTCCCCGCCTGCAAGTCGCCGCCGCCTTGCGCCATCAATCCCACCACTTCGCCGGGCTGCCACTCACGGGTGGTGTGCACCACGGTGATGCGGGCAGTTCCCTTCCCGGCCCGGGGGTCCAGGTTGGATTCCGCCCATTCTCGCCACTTGTATTCGCGTTCTTCGGGATCGTCAGGCGGCGGGGGCATAACTTCCAGGCGGCAATCCAAGGCTTGCTCGGGCACCCCCAGCCAATGGGCGATGCCCCGTACTCGGCGCTGGCTGGTCACCACCCCGAGCGGCGAACCGAACGGCAACCCAAAACTCGGCCAATCCGGGCGGAATCCTGGCCCCCACGGCCACAACACCAGCCACGGGGTATGCCCTTCATCCACGCGGCGGCGATTGATTTCGTGCTCCATCAGGATGTTGATGCCGTCGTCAATGAAGCGGCGCAGCATGGGCTCACCATCACCCTGCGGGAGAGCGGATTGCCACGCCTTGCCGGCCGCTTCGGCAGGGGCCAGCACCCCCAAATCCAAAGAACCTTGGTGCCACGCCAGGGCGCAGTGGCCATTCACCGCCGCCAGGGTGAGCCGGGGCGTGCTGAGGGGCTCCAGCGCCGTCGTCAAGGCCTGCCAAACTTCGCCCGTCGGGGCATCCATGAGCGCAAGCTGATTGTCGGCGTCCAGCGTCATCCAATCCAGGGCAAAAAGCGTGTCGCGCGCGCCCACCGGGCCGGGGAAATCTTTCCCTATCGCCCCCACCGCGAGCGGCCCATCTTCGGTGGGGTAGAGGTGCGGCTCCAGGCCAAACCAGGCCACTTCTGGCGTGCGGGAAAGCTGCTCCGGGGCCAACAGGCGCTCCACCTGCGCCTGCGCCAGCCACTCGCCCGCCGGGCTATCCCATTCGGGCCGGGGCGTGTCTTCGGGGCCACCCAGCCAGCCGGGCCAAACTACTAGTCGCCGCTCCATCCTTTGCACCGGGTGTACCCGTACCACAGAGCCAGCCCGAGCCCCATGCCTACGGCGTCAATCACCACATCGGTCCAGGTGCCGGTGCGGGTGGCCTCGCGGCTTTGCCGCAATTCATCCGCGCTCGCCAGAAGAAGCCCCCAACAGAGAGCGAAGAACCATCTTTCGCGCGGCACCAGGCGGGCGGCCGTCACCGCCACCGCCGCGTAGCCCAAGACGTGGATGGACTTGCGGAGGCCAAACATGATGCTCTGCGCCGTGGCTTCACTCATCCCCAGGCTGATGAACCACTGCGCCATGCGGCTAGCGCTCCCCGCTTCCCCGCTCAGCATCATCGTGACGAGCAGGCCAAGCCACGCCAAGAGGCGAGTCCAATTCTCTCGTCGCCGCGCGTACCACGCCACCACGGCCAGAGCCATACCGAGCATCCAGCCTTCCGGCCATAAGGAAAGGGCCGCCGCGGTGAGCGCCATCATCAGGTCGGTTTGAGCTTCGCTTGTGGTTCGGGCCGGGGCCAGCCACGCCAATAGCGCCACCGCCAGGCCGTAGAGCGCTAGGGGCCACTGACCCGAGCCTCCCGCCACCCCGGTGGCGACCATCGTCGCCGCCACCACCAGCAACCCGACCCGGCGAAGGGGGCAAATGCCCAGCGAGGCAGCGGGTAGATTCTGGTTGTCCATGCGCATTCTTCTTACCAATGATGATGGGATTCACGCCGAAGGATTGCGCGCCCTCGCCGAAGTCGCCGCCGAGTTCGGCACCGTCAAGGTGGTGGCCCCCGACCGCGAACGAAGTGCCTGCGGCCACAGTATGACCATGCGCGACCCCTTGCGGGTCAAGACGGTCAACTACCACGGCGGGCTAGAAGCCTACGAGGTCAACGGAGTGCCCGTGGACTGTGTGAACGTGGGCCTCACCCTGGCCTGGCCGGACGGCTGTGACCTGGTGCTAAGCGGTATCAATAACGGCCCCAACATGGGCTTTGATGTCACCTATTCCGGCACCGTGGCCGGGGCGATGGAAGGTTGCATCAACGGGATCCGCTCGGTGGCGATGAGTATGGCGCTGTTCACGGACGGGGCACCTCTGCACTACGCCACCGCTCAGGCTTGGCTACGCGAGCACTTCAGTTGGCTGGCCACCTGCCCGCTCCAGCCGCTCACCTTTCTCAATGTCAACGTCCCGGCCATTGATCTGCCGGAACTCCGGGGCACCCGGGTGGTGGAGATGGGCAAGCGCGTTTACGAAGACCGCGTGGAGATGCGCCAAGACCCGTGGGGCCGCCCCTACTATTGGCAAGGCGGGGTGGTGATTGTGGATGCCCGCGAACCTGGGACTGACGTGTCGGCCACTAGCCAGGGGTTCGT
Organism: uncultured Chthonomonas sp.; assembly: GCA_964627705.1. Lineage (GTDB taxonomy): Bacteria > Armatimonadota > Fimbriimonadia > Fimbriimonadales > Fimbriimonadaceae > JAHBTC01. The sequence continues at coordinate 1,219 of CAZVHE010000030.1, read as the reverse complement.
GAGTGTGACCCCCATTAGCCTGAATTGGACCGCAACCGCCCAGATGCCCGCCTTGGAACACTCTCTTCCCCACCACGTTGGCCGGACCCCATGAGCCGCTTCGTCATCGTCATCCCCACCATTCGGCAGGAGCGGCCCCGCTTCGCCGAAGGGATGGAGCGCATAAAGGCTAGCTTCACGTTGCCCACCGAGCTCCACGTGATGGATGGCAAGGACGGCAAGGTGCCGACCCTCAACCGCGCTCTCGAATCGCTTCTCCCCAAAGAAGACGACGCGATTTATGTGACGATGGACGACGACCTATGGCCCGATCCCGGCTGGCAGGATGCGGTGGTGCGCGCCCTCCAGGCCGACCCGCAACTAGGAGTGGTGTGCCCGTGGCTGGGCGACAGCCCGGAGATGGCCGCCTACATGGGGCCAGACAGCCTGCACCCGTGGACCAAAGTCCGCGGGGTGCGCCTGCGCTACCTGCGGCCCATGCGGCACATCCCGGGGGCGTTGCTGGCTTTCCGGACGGCCTGCGCCCGCCAGGTGGGGCCGCAACCGGAAACCGGCCTGAAGTACGACATCTTTGAAGATGCCTGGCGGGGCCGCCGCGCCCACAAGCTGGGCTGGAGAGCGGCCTACGTAGAATCCCCGCCCATCACCATGATCGCCTTTGAGGATGACGAAACCTACCTGGCGCAGAAGGCGGCGGATATCCAGTCCGGGCGGGCCATTCAAGAATCCGTGATGGCCGATGCCGGCCTGCAAGATCCGCTGAGTTGGCGTGTGCGCCGTCTCATTGCCCGCCTGCGCGGGCGAGCCAAAGACTAGCCCTTGCGGCCCGGGTAGGCGGACAGAGCGGCTTCCAGGCAGTCCATGGCTTGGTTCAGGTCCTGGTTTTTCAACACGTAGGCGATGCGCACCTCATCGCGGCCGAGGCCGGGCGTGCGATAGAACCCGCTGGCGGGGGCCATCTGCACGGTCGCGTTGTTGTGGCTGAACTCCTCCAGAATCCATAGGCAGAAGGCGTCCGCATCCTCCACCGGTAGCCGCACCGTGGCGTAGAACGCACCCTCGATATCCGGGCAAAGCACTCCGGGCATCGCCCTTAGGCGGCGCACCAAGGTGTCGCGGCGGGCGCGATATTCTTCGCGGGTGGCTTCGGTGTAGCTATCGGGAGCCCCCAGGGCGCCGATCAAGCCGATCTGCTCCAGGGTGGGCGAGGAGAGCCGCG
>CAZVHE010000029.1:23191-23758 GCA_964627705.1 uncultured Chthonomonas sp. | reverse complement strand
GGCGCGGCCTCCTCCTGAGCTGCGAGACAGGCCGCAACACCGTCTTCGGCTACCGCCCGAAGCCCAGCGGCGCGGGCTTCAAACTGGAGCGGTTCAACTTCCTCACCTCCAACCCGCAGGGGCAGTTCGGCGGCTCCGATTTCATCGGCGGCAACGCCACCGCCAAAGGCGCGGCGGAATCGCTGCACACCCAGTTCCGCCCCTCCGACGTGTGCGTCGGGCCAGACGGCGCGATCTACGTGGCGGACTGGTTCGACCCGCGCACCGGCGGCCACCCGCATTGGCGCGGATGCCTCTCCGGAAGAAGTCGCCAAGTACCGCAAGTTCCTGGCCGAGCTACCCCCCACCCACTGGCAGGCGGGCTTCAGCACCCCGGCTAACCAGGTTTACAGCCGCCTGAGTGCCGCTTACCAGGCGGAAATGAAGGCCAAGTTCCCGGACCTGGATTCCCTGAATCAGGCCTATCTGGAGCTGAACACCACCTTCAGCAGCGTGGCGCCCCCGGCCGAGAACCAGCAGCGCAAAGGATGGCTCCCCCCCCCCCGCCCCCCGACGCCGGCGGGCGCG
>CAZVHE010000029.1:14719-23181 GCA_964627705.1 uncultured Chthonomonas sp. | reverse complement strand
TACCCACCCCCGGCCCCAAGTATCAGGATTACGTCGCGTTCAAGGAAAAGCTACCGACGGAGTTCCGCATCCCCGTGCGCGCGCAGGTGATGTACCAAGAGTGGCTGCGTACGGTCTACAAGAACCAGATCGGGGATGTGCCGGTGGCGGCCAAGGGCGAAGCGACCGCATTTGAAGCCATTGCCTGGCCCCCGCCGCCGGAGTGGCGCGCACGATTTGAAGCTGAAGGCTTACCCGTGGCCTACAAGGGCGACACCGTGGAAGACCGCTGGGCCAAGGTGAGCGACGGCCCCATGCCCATCGCGGCCGAAGAAGCGCTGTGGGTGCAAGAGAATGCCACGGCCATCCGCCTGGACTTCCTCACGCGCAACTTCCGCTACGTGGTCGGCTACATGCTACTCAACGGGCGCGCCCTCATCAACACGGCGATTTTCTGCCTGCTGGCCATTCTCACGCAGCTGACGGTGAACCCGCTGGCCGCCTACGTACTCTCGCGCTACCCGATGAAAAGTACGGCCCGGGTGTTGCTGTTCCTGCTGGCCACCATGGCCTTCCCGGCCGAGGTTGCCATGATCCCTTCGTTCTTGTTGCTCAAGGACTTGGGGTTGCTGAACACCTTCGCCGCATTGGTGCTGCCCGCCGCCGCCAACGGCTACATGATTTTCTTGCTCAAGGGCTTCTTTGATTCCCTTCCCAATGAGATTTTTGAGAGCGGCCAACTGGACGGCGCCAAGGAGAGCACTCTGATGATGCGCTTGGCCATGCCGCTGAGCAAGCCGGTGCTGGGCTACCTGGCGCTGCTGGCCTTTATGGGTGCCTACGGGGCGTTTATGTACGCGTTCCTGGTAGCACAAGACCAGCGCATGTGGACGCTGATGGTGTTCATTTATCAGCTCCAGCAGAGCGCACCAAAGGCGGTGATGATGGCGGCGGTGACGCTGGCGGCCGTGCCGACGTTAGTGGTGTTTTTGTCCGCTCAGCGCGTCATCATGCGGGGCATCGTGCTCCCCGGCGAGCGGTAACGACGCCTCTTGCATCGAAGGCGGCAAGTTGATTCGCTTGCCCGCCAACTCGGTCGCGTCGGCGATGCGCTCGGCGAGCATCCGGCACGCCTGTACTTTGTCTCTCGGGATGGCCTCCGGCGGGATGGGCGCGGTGTAGACAATCGTGATGCGGTGGCGACGGAACTTCTTCGAGCCGCGCGGCCACATGATCTCCGTCCCCCGAATACCCGCCGGAATGATCGGCGCGTTCGCCCGGCGGCTGAGCATGAAAACGCCCGGTTGAAGCTCGCCCATTGTTTCGCCATCGCCCCGGGTGCCCTCCGGGAACATCAACACCAGCGAGTTCTGCTTCATCTGCTCGATAAACCACTTGATCGAGTCGGTATCACTGCTCCCCCGGCGCACCGGGTGGGTGCCAATGCTGCGCAAAAGCCACCCCAGCGGCCCTTTGAAGAGTTCCTCTTTCGCCATGGCCCGCACCCAGCGGCGAGGCGGCACGCCCAGGGCCGGCGGATCGAGGTAGCTCATGTGGTTGGCAACAATGATGGCGGGGCCATCGTGCGGGATGTGCTCCAGCCCCTGAACCCGAAGCCCGCCGGTCGCGCGGTAGATCACTTCGCGCATCAGCCAGGTGATGAGGCAATACCACCAATTGCCTCGTCGCCTCGTCTCCGCATTCACGCCCTCATTATAGGAGAACTGGTGCCCCTCGATTGGACTAGAATCGGGCATGCCCCACTTCGACGCGATCGGAATCGTAGTCACCGATATGGCCCGAACGCTGGACTTCTACCGACTGCTGGGAGTGCCGACGCCCACCGAATGGGAGGGCCCGCACGTCGAGGCCACCCTGAGCAACGGCCTGCGGCTGATGTTTGATGATGTGGAGTTGATGAAGTCGCTCCATCCGGATTGGCAGCCACCGGTGGGTCACCGCATGGCGTTGGCGTTTGCCTGCGAGACACCCGCCGAAGTGGATGCGGTGTACGGCCGCGTGGTGGCGGCGGGGTATTCGGGCAAGACGGAACCGTGGGATGCCTTTTGGGGCCAGCGTTACGCCACGCTCCTCGACCCGGATGGCAACCTCGTGGACCTGTTCGCGCCTCTGCCAGAGGCAGCACAGTAAAGAAATAGCCGGGCGAGAACACCCCTCACCCGGCTTCATTCCGATTCCGGTCTCTCAGTCCGCGATCGGAGGCGGCACGGGTCGCGACCGGGTTGCTTTCGGCATCGGCAGGATGTCTTCGTCGTTCGGCGGGTTGAACGGCGTGGCCGCCGGGGCCACTGTCGTGACCGGGGTGGTCGTCACCGAAGTCTCCACTGCACCCTTGGTGGCTGCCGGCCCGCCGATCTGCTGAATCTTGTCGGCAAGGTCAATCCCGAAGATCTCTTTCACCTGTTCGTTCAGCATCATCAGCTTCTTCAGGTCCACGCCGCTGGCACCGGGCCCGGAAGCACCGGTGTCGATCACCGTCAGCCGCTCGACCTTGGTCGGCGCGATGGCGTTGGTCAGCTCGGTGATGATGTTCTCCAGCTTTTGCAGCACCATGATCTCGCGGGCACGGTCGCCGGTGGCCTGCCAGGTTTGGGCGAGGGTTCGAATTGCTTCGGCGCGGGCGCGACCATCTTCGATGATCTTCGCCACTTCAGCCACGGCGCGGCTCTCGCTCGCCTCGCATTCCGCGCGGGCCGGGGCCAGGACGTCGGCTTCTAACTGCCGGCGAACCTGCTCTACGCGGGCTTGTTGCACCTTGATTTCGGCTTCGGCCTGGGCGACCATCGCCGCGACCTTGGCTTGCTCTTCGGCCACCAGGGCCGCGCGGCGGGTGATGGCGTCATTCAGCCGTCGGTCGGCTTCCGCCTTGGCCACCAGCGTCTCGGCGCGGATCTGAGATTCCACTTCCTTGAAGCGGTTCTCGGCGGCGCGCACCTTTGAGTCGGCCTGGGCAATCGCTTCGGCGCTCCGGGCGGAGGCGATCAGTTCACTGTTGCGAATGCGACCGATCGAGTCCAGATACCGCACGTCGTCCGTGATGTTCTGAATCTTGAGCGTATCCACCACCAGCCCGAGGGCCGTGAGGTCTTGCTCCACTTCTTCCACCAATCGCTCGGCGAATGCATTACGGTCGGCGTTGATCTGCTCGGGCGTGAGCGTGGCGAGAACCCCTCGCAGCGAGCCTTCCAGCGTGGCTTTGCAGATGGCCATGATCTCGCCCTGGCCCTTGCCGAGGAAGCGCTCAATCGCGTTGTTCAGCACCGGCTCGTGGCCGGCCACCTTCACGTTGGCGACGCCCTGCACGTTCAGCGGCACCCCACCCTTGGCGTAAGCGCCGACAGCGTTGAGCTCAATAATCATGTTGGTCAGGTCAAGCCGGTCCACTTTCTCCAGGAACGGCTTGCGCCAGGTGCTTCCATCCTTGACCACGCGGTAACCGATGCGTCGGTCGCCCACCCGGCGGCTACCGCCCGAGAAGATCAGCACTTCGTTCGGTCGGCAGACCATGTACAGCTGCTTGTAGCTGAGCACAAACAGCAAAAGGCCCATCCCGAAGAAGCCCACGGCCAAACCGATGACGGAGGCCAGCGGGTTCCCCGCGGCATTTGCTAGCAGCATAAAGTTCATGAGTTCTCCTGGGCTTCCGCCGCATTGTCAGGGCGACCACGCAGAGCCGCCGTCACGTCCATGCCGGTGGTGCGTTCCACGGCGGCAAACACGCTATCCAGCATCTGCGGGTAGCTGGCAAGGTAGTTCGGCAAGGTACGGCCGTCGCCGCCATCAACGACGGAGAGGCTCTCGACTTGCAGCTTCTGCACGCCCACCGCCGCCGAACGCAGGAGCTTCTCGATGTCCTCGATCAGTGCGATCTGCGTTGCGGCACCCCCGGCTTCTTGCCAGGCCGCACCCAGTGTGGCCAGCGACTCCGAGGCTGCGCGACCTCGTTCGCGGATAATGGCGGCTTCACCCCGGGCTTTGTACTCGGCGGCTTGGCGTTCGGCTTCCGCGGGGAGTACCCGGTCTGCTACCAGTCGAATTTCTTCGAGCTGCGCTCGAATCTCTTGCAGACGTTGCTCGGCCACGGCGCGGGCTTCGCGGGCGGCCGCAGCCGTGCGCTCTTCCTCGGCCTGGACTTCGGATTCAAGATCGGCCTTCATCTTTCGCAGTTCGTTACGAAGGCCAATGATTTTGGTTTCCATCTCGGCGGCCGTGACTTCGCCTCGGCCCCGGTTCTCGGCTTCCACCAGTTCCGCGGCGCGGTTCGCGTCCGACTCGGCGATTTCCGCCTCGCGGACCACGTTCGCAATCGCCTTACGACCGGTCGCGTCGAGGTAGCCCACATCGTCACTCACGTGCAGAATCTTGAGCGTATCGAGGTGCAACCCTAGCTTGCGGAGGTCGGCTTCACTTTCGTTCGAGAGGCCGTCGGCGAATTTCAGTCGGTCCTCATTCACCTGTTCCGGTGTGAGGTTGGCGATGACGCCCCGCAGGTGACCCTCCAGGGTCTCTTTGGCCACCCGCCGGATGGTGTTGATGTCCTGGTCCAAGAATCGCTCCACCGCATTGCGTAGCACGGCTTGGTCGCTACTCACCTTCACATTGGCGATCGCGTCGACGTTCATCGCGATGCCACCGCTGGAGTACGAGTTGCGGACTTGGATCGGCACCTCGAACAAGGTCAGCGGCAAGCGGCTCACCCGCATGAAGAACGGAATGTAGAGCTTGCGGCCTCCGGTGACAATTTCACTGCCCCGCCGGAATCCCCCCGAGAAAACCAGGGCTTCGTTCGGCATGCAGATGCGGAAGAATGTCCGCACCAGCAGGAAGAACCCCAGCAAGAAAAGCAGGAAGAGAACGGCCCCGCCGATCACCCCTCCTAGACTCTGAATGATGTTCATGTTCGTTTGTGTTGCTCTGGTTTATGGCGAAGAGCTGAGCTCGGCTTCCTCTGCCAAAAAGTCATTCAACCGCGCGACTTGCACCCGGTTGCCTTGGATCCCAACGATAAGTACCGCTTCTTCCACTTCAATGACCTCATTGTTTGTGGATTCTGCGATGTAGTCAATCAATTCTCCCTTGACCGTCACTCGCACCTTGCCAGCCTGACCAGGGCGTGCGGCCACCAGCATTCGCCCCTGCACTCCCAAGAAGTCATTCTCACCGATGCTCTCCCCTTGGGCTCGCTTCTGAAGCAGGTTCACCAGCACCGCCACCACAAACCCCGTGATGAAGCCCGTAATGAGCGACGATGTGAGGATGAGGGGCTCCTTGGCCAGCCCGGTGAGGGTGAGCGTGGTGCCCATGAGTCCGAAAATGCCCAAAAAGTAAAGCCAAAACCGCAGATTGCCGAAGGGCAACCAGGAAAGGAACGCGTCGGCGGCATTCGGGGCCCCCGGCGCGTGATCTACGCTGAAATCACCATCGTGGCCGCTCAGATCACCCGTATCGTGCCCATCGCCGTGCGGAGCAAAGGCGGAAAAAAGGATGAGTCCGCCGGCCACAATGCCAGTGACGAGATACAACGGGAGCACTTTGGATTTCCTTCTCCTGACTACGGACATTATGCCCCTGGGTTGCACCCTTTGCCGTTCTCCCTATTTTGTTTCAATCATTTCTGAAACCTGAAAAAGTTGGGGTTCAGTGCCGTACAATAGAACCGAAGTGGCTGCACCCGTCCAAGACCCCCAACTTCCTCCTTCTGGCCCCGAGCGAGCCGCTTTGGTGCAAGAGGTTTTTGGGCGTGTGGCTCCCAGTTACGACAAGGTCAACCACTGGATGAGCCTGGGGCAGCACCAAAAGTGGCGCACCAAGGCCGCCGCAGAGCTGAATCTAAAGCCCGGCGACCGGGTGCTGGACGTGTGCTGCGGCACGGGCGATTTCTTGGCCGCTTTGGAACCTCACGTGGGTCCGAGCGGGCAAGTGGTGGGCGTGGACTTTGCCCCCGCGATGCTGGCAGGTGCGGCGGCTAAGGGCCACCCTCGACTTAGTTTGGGCGATGCCACCCGCTTGCCCATCCAAAGCGCCTGTTTTGATGCCGTCACGATCGGTTGGGGCCTGCGCAACGTAGCGGATCTCGATGGCACGCTCCGCGAGCTCGCCCGCATTCTCAAGCCGGGGGGGCGATTGGCCTGCCTCGATATGACCCCTAGCCGCCACCCGCTGCGTCAGATTTCGGACCGGGTTTTCCACTGGCTGACGCCCCGGCTTGGTCGCTGCGTGGGTATGGAACAGGATTATCAGTACCTCGTCAAAAGCACCGACGCCTTCCTCGATACCGCCTCGCTCTCCGCGCGTCTCCGCGCCGCCGGATTTGACCAGATCCGTGTCCGCACGTTCATGTTCGGCCACATTGCCCTCCACATCGCCCAAAAATCATGACGGCCACCTTTTTCTCGCAGCTCCAAGAACGCATTCCCAATGAGGTGATGACCACCCTCATTGACGGGGTGCTGGGGGTGGAAACCGAACTCCGCGCGCAGATGCAGAGCGATATCCGGATGGTGCAAGACATTGGTGAGCACACCCTGGAAGCGGGCGGCAAGCGGCTACGCCCGGCCCTGGTGATGCTAAGTGCGCAGGCCACCGGCCTGCCCTACGGTGCTGAGCGGTGCGTGAAGCTGGGCGCGTGCCTGGAGATGATCCACATGGCGACGCTGGTGCACGACGACGTCATTGACGGCGCAAGCACCCGCCGGGGTCGCGCGACCGCCGGGCGCGTCTTTGGTGACACCGCCAGCATCCTGGCCGGTGACGTGCTGTTGGCCAAGGCCATGCGCATCCTGGCTGTGGATGGCGACCTCGCCATCATCCGCATGACCAGCGACGGCGTGGTGGAAATGGCCGAGGGTGAGGTGCTGGAGCTTCAGTTCCGCAACGAGTGGACGATGCCCGAGGAGGACTACCTGCGGGTGCTGCGGATGAAGACGGCCGCTTACGTCGAGATTTGCTGCCGCACCGGGGCCATGATCGCGGGCGCCGATGAGCAAACCACCGACCTCCTGGGCACCTTTGGTCACCATCTGGGTATGGCGTTCCAGATCATTGACGACCTGCTGGACTACACCGGCGACAGCCAGAAGACCGGAAAGCCGCTGGGCACGGACTACCGCGAGGGCTGCATGACTCTGCCCCTCATGCGCCTGCGCCCCCACCTGAGCGAAGCGGAAAATGAGCGCTTTGCCCGGCAGTTCGGCGAAGACCCCTCGACCGAGGAAGTGGCGGCCTTGATCCAGCTCATGCACGAGCGCGGCGCCCTAGCTGAAGCTCGCGCCGTCGCCACCGAGCACGAACAGAAGGCGATGGCGGCGCTGGCCGCTTTGCCCGCGACCCCCCAGCGTGAGCTTCTGTCTTGCGTGACGGAGTTCGTTTCTGGCCGCGACCAGTAAGCCCGTGTACGGCCTCTACGCGTTCGACCTCGACGGCACCATCTACCGGGGCGACGAGGCCATTGACGGAGCGGCCGATACTGTACGGACCTTGTTGGATCGCGGGGCACGGGTGGTCTATCTGACCAACAATTCCGCGGCTACCCCCGAGGGGGTGTCCCTTAAGCTTGAGAAAATGGGCATCCCGTGCGAGCCGGCGTGGGTGTACGGTACCGGTCCGTTTGCGGCCCAACTCTGCCATGAGCGGGGTTACCGACAGGTGCACGTGGTAGGCGAGCCAGCCTTGTATCGAACCTTTGCCAGAGCGGGGCTGGAATTGGCTACGGATAGACCGGAAGCCGTGGTGGTGGGCATTTGCCGAAGCCTCACCTACGAGATGATCGCGGAGGCATCCGATCACATCCGGGCCGGCGCTCTCTTCATTGCCACCAACACCGACGCCACCTATCCGATGGCCGGGGGGCGACTGCAGCCCGGTGCCGGTGCCGTAGTCGCCGCGATCCAAACCGCCGCCGGACAAGAACCCGAAGTACTGGGCAAACCCGCCCCCGCCATGCTCTTGGCCGCGATGAAGGAGGCCGGGGTCGAGCCGGCGAACACGCTGATGGTCGGCGACCGCTACGAAACCGACATCCTGTGTGGCCAAGCGGCAGGGTGCGACACCTGGCTGGTCACCACCGGCGTGGTGCCGGATCGGCCCGAAGGCCAACCCGGCGGCGACAACCTTCGCGAGCTCTTGAACTAAGAACCCGAATCGCCCTGCTGAATCCGAAGCTCGTCTTCCGCCTGCTTGACGGCTTTGAGTGCGCTGAGAACCGCATCGAGCGTCTGCGAACTTGAATACTCCACCGGCGCGGCACCCGGGGTGCTCGAAAGACTCGATTGCGCCCCCTCCACCTCGTCGGCCAGGTGACGCAGCCGTTCCGCCACCGCCATGCCGCCCCGCACAATGTGCTCGCTGTGGGCCGACTTGTGCGCGTACTCGGTCCAATCCGAGGCCGCCAAGGTCTTGAGATTGTTGAGTGCTTCCGCGATCTCGAGGTCGAAGAAGTCCTTCATCACGCCCGTGGCTTCCAC
>CAZVHE010000029.1:0-14688 GCA_964627705.1 uncultured Chthonomonas sp. | reverse complement strand
AAGCCGCCATCGTCATCAGTTCGCTCATCGCGGTGTCGGCGGCGAGCTGGGCTTGCTGCCGCACGCCCGCCCAGTGCGCCCCAATGTCGGGTGCATTCCAGATGGGGCCGTTGAGCGCGGACTGCACCCGGCTCCAGTGGTAAGCACTGGCTTCCAGGAGTTGCAAGACCGAGGCATCCACTTCGCGGTGCAAGCGATTCCGGCCACGCAGGGCCTGAAAGGGCTTGGAGGAGTAGTGGGCTTGAATCTTGGCCCGCTCCGCCTCGTTGCGGGGCTTGCCTTGCCGCTTGCGCAGAACGTTGACAACCCAGCCCCCGGCGATGAGGGTGAGGAAGCCCGCGATGATTCCCGGCCCCGGGTTGCTGAGGGCGACCCCGGCCGTGATCCCGACCATGGGTGCGAGGGCGAGGACACTCACAATGCCACCCCCAATCGCCAGGTCTTGACGCGCCTTGGCGGGATCGTTCTGCGCGTAGGTCAGGAACGCGTTCACATACGGCAGTCGCTTGTCTAATCGGGCCATGCGTTCGTTCGTGTGCTCCTTAGTGTCCTACGGCGGCGGGTTGCATCCCGCGTGCAATCGGTATACCGTCTGGCGTGCGGTTCGTGGACACTCACTGCCATATCAATGACCGAGAGGCCTTCCCGGACCCCAATCGGACGCTCCATGAGGCCCAAGGGCACGGGGTGGACCGCTGCATCGTCATCGGCATTGACGAAGGGCTCAGCGAGCGGGCCGTGCAACTGGCCGAGCGCTACCCGGGCGTGTGGGCGGTGGTCGGCTGGCATCCCAACCACGCCCACGAATGGACCGCCGAGGGCTGGGCGCGCATCGAAGCCTGGGCCGCTCACCCCCGCGTGGTGGGCATCGGCGAAACCGGGCGCGATAACCACTGGGATTACGCCCCGGCCACCCAGCAGTGGGAGGTGTGGGAGCGCCACGTGGACCTGGCCCAGCGCGTGGAGAAGCCGATTGTTATTCACTGCCGCGAGGCGTATCCGGAGCTTCTGGACTGGCTGGAAGCGAACCCCGTGAGCGTGCCGTTGCTCTTCCACTGCTGGGCGGGCAATGCCGAGGACGCCGAGCGCGCAATCCGGCTGGGGGCGTGGTTTGGGGTGGACGGCCCGGTGACCTACAAAAAGGCCGACGAACTCCGGGCCGTGGTGGCCATGTTGCCCCGCGACCGCGTGCTGCTGGAAACCGATGCGCCCTACCTGACGCCGCACCCGCACCGAGGCGAGCGCAACAAGCCTGCCTATATCCCGCTGATTGCCGAGGGTTTGGCCCGGGTGTGGGGGTGCAGTATGGGGGAAGTGGCTTCGATCACCACCACGAATGCCAAGCGGCTGTTCCCGGCGATCGTAGGATCGGTTTAGCGGCCGAACTTAGCGGCGACGACCGGTCGCGGGCTGGACGTCAATCTCAAGTTGCGGGGCGAGGTTGGCTTTATCCGGGTCCACAGCGGATGAGGTGGGCTCGGGGGTGTTATCGGTGCCCGCTTTCGGAGGCTCGCTGGCCAATACGGGCACACTCTGAACGATGTTCTTGGGCAATACGCCCGTGGGGATCCGCGGCCCCACAAAGAAGTAACCAACCATCGCCACGAGGCCGGGGATCAAAACCCATTTGGTGATCTCCCAGACAATGCGCGAACCTCTCGATTCGCCCCACTCTCGCGCGTCAGCACGGTGTTCCATAAACTTGCGTGGCCAAGGGCCAAGCCTTCCTATTGTGACTCATCCCTGGGGCCTTTTCGTTCCAAGAGCCACACTGAACACGTAGGACTACGGGCGTGAGAGCGGACATTTACGAAGATCTGTGGGAAGTTGAAGCGGAGACCTTCCAGACCCTGCCGCCCGACGCTAGGCACTCGGCGTACCCCTATGTGCCCTTGGCGGCCTCGGGCGCAACGCAAATGGTGAGCCTGCGCACCGTGGTGTTGGAGAACCAATGGACGCGCATCACGGTCTGCCCTGACCTGGGCGGAGCGATCATTGGCTGGCAAGACCTGCGAACGGGGGAAGCCATTTTGTCGGCCCCCAAGCGACTGCAGCCCGCGGCGGGTGGCCCCCGCGGCACGACCGTCCGCACCGGAATTCAGTGGCAGACCTGGCCGGATGAACGACGACTGATGACCGGGCGTGTGGACTTCCGCATCCATGGCGACGAGAACGAAGATGGAGCCGTGGCATTGTATCTGCACGAGCTTCTGGCGGGGGTACCCGCCCACTGGACGGCCTGCCTGACGTTGGAGCCAGATTCGGCGGCCCTGCGGGTCGAGTTTCGATTGCACAACCTCAGCTTGCTACCGTTGCGACTAGATAGCGGCTTTTCGGTAGCCGGTGCCCAGTGGAGCGACCAGCGCGTGACCTGGCTGGCCCCAGGGCGAGGTGGATTGGGCGCGGTGCCGCTCAGCGGCACCTTGTACGCCTCGGGGACCGACCTGCGCCGGCGAGGGGACGCCCAACCGTGGCTGGCCCCGGGTGCGGTGGAATCTTGGAGCTGCCTGCTGGTGCCGTTCTCGGATTCTCGCGCCGAGAGTGCGGGCGGGGGCGAGGCTTGCCCCGTGGTGTCCGAAGCCGGAGCCCTCATGGTCAGTGCCGAGGGGATTTTCTTGCAGGCGGCGACGCCGCTCGAAGGTGCCCGGCTGTTGCTCGGCACCGAGGATGGCCAAACCCACACCGCTTCCGTGGCCTGGAACCCCGGAGCACCCTTGTTTTTTGCCGCCGACCAACTCCCTGGCCGGGCCGTCGCCGCCCGGGTGGATGCGGCGAACCAAAGCGGCCTCCTGGCTTGTCCGGGGGTGCCCGCACCGTCTTCTCCCCTTTCCTCGGGAGCCCTTGCCGCCCTGGCTGAACCGGCGCCAGGCTCCGAAGAAGCCGCCTGGCACGCCGCCCTCGCCCAGCACCTTCCGCTCCCGGACGTGACCAACCCGCTTTTGCGGCCCCTGGCCGACCTGGAAACCGCCCGCCGCGCCCTGGCCGAGGGCAACGACGAAGCCGCCGCCACCGCGTGCCAATGGTGCCTGGCCCGCACCCACGACCAAGTGACCGCCTGGTGGCTCCATGCCATTGCCCAGCGCCGCCTCGGCCGCGCCGAGGAAGACGAAAGCCTGGCCCACGCGATGGTGCTAGACCCCATGGACCTGCGCCTGCGGGCCGAGAGCTTCTTGCGCCAGCCCGTCGCCGAAAGCAAGGAACCGTTGCCCTTCTTGCGGCCCCTGGCCGCCAATGCCGACGCCGCCGTAGGGGTGGTGGGCGACTATATCGCTTTGCGGAGCACGATGGATGCCGCCCGCCTGGTGGACGAACTTATCCGGCACCGCGACCTGCCGATGCTGCGTTACTTGCGCGCGTGGAGCTACCTCAAATTCACGCGCATGGAGGCCGAAGCCATGACCGACCTGCGCGCGGCCGCGGCCCTGCCCCTGGACCCGCCCCTGCCCTGGCGACCTCTGGAAAAGCAGATCATCCGAGACCTCGCAGAGAGGTTCCCGGATGATGCGGCTCTCCAAGGCTGGAGACGGCTGGTACTCGATTAAGTCAGGGGCTTAGTGGCCGGTGCCCGCGGCGGGCGGGCGGTTGCCTCCCGTCGGCGCCGCGGCCTTGGGCCGGATGAGAATGCTGCGCGTATCCGTGAGCACGTATTCGAGGTCAGCGGCCTTGGTCACGGTGTCGAGCGCAAACTTGAGCGTGGTGCCCACCAGGAAGGCGTCGAGCTTGTACGCCGGCACCTTGGCGTCCACATCGATGATGATGCCGCTCTGGCGCTGGAAGTCCGCAAACACGGCGCGGATATCGGCCCGCTCCATCTTGGTGGTGACCAAGCGCTTGAGGTCGTTTTCGGTCAGGCGGATCGGGGGCGGCGGAATGACCGGGCCACCTTGGCTGCCGGCTCCCGTGCCACTGCGTTTGCTGATGAAATAGATGCCGTTATCTAGCGTGAACTCGAGTTGGCTCACGCGGCAGATGATCTGCAGAGCTTCTTCAAACTCCACGCCGGAAAGAGCGAGGTAGAGGTCCACCTTCGCGCCGGGTTCCAGTACAAAACTCTTGCTGCCCTGTTCAAACAGGTCGAACAGGACTTCGCGAACATCGTGGCCGCGACTGGTGATCGTGATCTGCCCGGCTTCGGAAGTCTTCACCGCCGCCTCAATCACTTGAGTCTGCGATTGCGTCTGGGTGTCCTGCGTCGTCGCCTTGCCGGCTTCATCCGGTGTGACGGGGGTGGTGACGAGGCCACTCATCAGTGACATGGAGCAAAGAATCGAGGAGAGTGCCATCTCAGTTTTTCTTTTCGCCGTTGGGCAAGTACACGGTCACCTTGTTTTGCGGAGTGCCGGAATTGCTTTGCGGGCGAGGGGTCGAGGCCGGGCGCGGAGCCGGGCGGGACGGGGCGGGACGAGTCGGCGCGGGCCGACGCGTGGCAGAGGAAGACGGCCGGGAGCGCCGTTGAGAATTTGTGGTCGACCTGTGGGTTCGGGTCGGGGCCGGAGTGGAGCGCTGAGCTGGCACCACTTGGCCATCCCGGGCCTTCAGAATTGGGGCGTCTTCCATGGTCGGTTGACCGGGCAGGCTTAAGCCATTCTGCTGGCGCGGGGGGTGGGTAGAAGAACTCGAGTTCGTCTTGGGGGCGGCGGCGTGGCTGTCGGATTCGGCATGGGCGTCGTCCATCTTGTCGGCGTGCTCGGCGGGACGCCTCTCGCGAAGCTGCGGGACATCCTCGGCGTGCTGTTCTTCCCCGTGGGTATCCGCCGCATGTTCTTCCGCCGCATGTTCATCTGTCGCATACTCGTCTGCCTTTTCGTCTTCGGCGTGCTCATCCTTGGCGGCGTCCTCCTTGGTCGCTTCTTCCGACTCACTGGTGGTGCCGTCCTTTTCGGATTCTGTGGATTCCTTGGATTCCTTCTGCGCAGTGGCCTTGGTGCCGGCCTTCGCGCCCAGCAGGGCCGTGGGGTCACGGAGAATCGTGCTCATCGCGATGAGCGTGAGCGCCAGACCGATGGACGTGAACGCGACCCGCATATTGACGCGAGAATCTTTGACAAACGGGGTGCCCGGATCATTCATCCAGCCGTTGGACTTGGAGGGAGCCAAACGCTTCGCCCCGGGCAGGGGCAGGCGGGAGATGAGATTGCGCACAACCTCGCCCAATTGCAAGAGCAGCTCGGAGGGGTTGACCTTGGCTTTCGGTTCGGCCGGGGCGGCATCGCCCATCAAGACCTGACGCAGACGCACGGCTTCCAGGCGGCACTCTTCGCAAATCCGAAGGTGCCGTTCCAGGTCCGCATCAATTTCGGTCGGGAGTTGCTCTCCTTGACCCAAGCGCTTCAACTGCGCTCGCGCCAGGTGACATTCCACATTTCCGATTGCCATTTCTTACAATTCACTTCAGGTTTTTGCCTCGAAGTGATTTGACCTCCAATCAGTCAATCGGTATGCGTTTCGGGTTTCTTCAGGGTGAGGCCCAAGAATTTTGCGAGGGACCTAGCCGCGCATGCCGGAGAAGGCCGACTCCAGCAAATCCACGGTCATCATCACGCGGTAGGGGGCGTGGCGTTCCTCCGCGCCCTGGCCCATCCAGGCGTGGCAGCCGGGGTTGCCGCTCACGAGGATGTCGGGGCTCGTGCGCTCGACGTGGTCGAGCTTGCGTTCCAGCAGTTGCCGGGCCAGCTTGGGCTGGGTGACGTTGTAAGTGCCGGCGCTGCCGCAGCACATGTCGCTTTCTTCGATATCGAGGAGCGTGACGCCGGGGATGGCGCGAATGAGCTCGCGGGGGGCGCTGCGGATGCCCTGACCGTGGGCGAGGTGGCAGGCATCGTGGTAGGCCACGCGCACCGGCTGGGCGAAGCCGGGAGCATTCTTGAGGGCATCCGCAAGGCCATGTTGGAGGAGGAACTCGGTGGCCTCATGGACGATCGGCCCGAGGCTGGACTCCTTGAGATGGCTCCCGCACCCGGCGGCATTCACGATCAGCGGGGTGTTGGGGGGCAGGGCTTCGGCGAGGGCATCAAGTCTTCGGCGGGCGGCCTGGAGGTCGCCGGCGTGGGCGTGCAGGGCTCCGCAACATTGATGCTTGAGGGCCGGGATGGTGGCGTAGCCCACGCGGCGGAGCAGGCGGCGGGTGGCCTCGTGGGTGCTGGGGTACAGCACGCCCATCACGCACCCTTCGAGGAGGGCGACTTGGCCCTTGATGGGGGGAAGCTCGTGGGGGCGCAGCGGTGGCCATTGGCCAGGGGCTTCGCGCTGGGGGACTCTTGCCTCTGGCTCCTCGGTGGTGATGGCCTGGCTCAAGAAGGAGGGTACACGCCCCCCAGGAAGCAAGCCCCCCAGCAGGGTTTGGGCCCGGAAGATGGTGGGATTCGTAATGGTGTTGATCAGGGCGGCTTCGGCGCGGCGCGGCCTCTCTTTGCGCAGCTCGTGGCGGGCCAATTCCAGGATCATCCCGTAGTGCACCCCGCTGGGGCACGCGGTTTCGCAGGCCCGGCATCCCAGGCAGGTATCCAAGGCATCGGCCGTCTCCGTCCACTCAATCTGGCCTTCGTCGGCGGCGCGGGCGAGGTGAATACGCCCCCGTGGCGAGCGAGACTCGTCGCCGGTCAACACAAAGGTGGGGCAGGCTTCGAGACAAAAGCCACACTTGATGCACTTGGCGGTCAGGTCTGACAATGGCTCGGCCATGCCTCCATTGTGACGCTAAACTAGAGCCAATGCGATGGATGCGAGGCGGAACTGACGGGAGTCACTTGCGGGTGGCTGTGATCGTGAGCCGCTGGAACGAGTTTGTCACCACGCCCATGCTGGAGGGCGCGCTGGATACCCTCGCCAGCCAGGGTGTGAAGGATCCGGTGGTCTACGCCGTGCCCGGCACCTGGGAAATCCCGGTGGTGGCAGCCGAACTCATTCGCCGTAAGGAAGTGGACGCCCTGGTGGCCCTGGGCTGTATTCTGCAGGGGCAAACCACGCACGCGCAGCTCTTGGCCGGGGATGTGAGCCACGCGCTGATGAACTTGCAGGTTCAAACCGGGGTCCCCATCGCCTGGGGCATCCTCACTCCGGACACGGCGGATCAGGCCATCGACCGCGCCGGAATGAAAATGGGCAACAAGGGCCGCGAGGCCGCGAGTGCTGCCATTGAGATGGCGAACGTACTCGCCCAGAAGTCGAGTTAAGCGGCTTCGGCTTGCGGCAGGGCGGGCATCCACACCATGCGGAACCGTCCGCCCCGCTTGGCGGCGAAGCGCCAGCCTCGGGCGCGCAGTTCGGCCTGAATCTCCGCGACCATCGTGCTCGAGAGCCCCGTCAGGTCCACGTGCATAGATCCACCGTTGAGTTCGGCGCGCCGGGCCAACCGGTCGGCTTCCTTGGCCACCACGCGCTGGCGGAGGCGGTGGATTCGTTCTCGGAGGAAGATGTCTTGCATGTCGGTCTCCTTTTTAAGTAGACGAATGAATAGTAGACGAAGTTCCACCCCCAATGCAAGGGGACTAGAAACTTTTCTACATCTTTTTTCATCGAGACCGAGGTTTGAACCTAGCGCGGCACCAGGGTAATGCCGTGGCTCACCTGCCGGCCCTCACTCCGCAGAGAGGAACCGTTGGCCCACAGCCCCGAACTCGCCCCGCCATCCAGGCCGATGGCTTCGGTGCAGCCCAGCGCCTTCATGGTCTGGGCAAGCTGCGTAAATGTGCCCGCCGAGGCCACAAAGAGCACCCGCCCATCCCCCGTCACACCCATGGCACTCCGGGTCTGGCTGCCCGCTACGCGGCTACTGGTGAAGCCTTCCGCCGTCGGGTTGCAGTCCACCTGCCCGCCTCGCACCAGCATCGGCCCGCAGCCGATCCACACCGAACTCTCCGTCCACACCTCAGGCCGGCGCATGTTCGGCATCTTCAGCGACCACTGCACCTGGTCGCCGGGGCGGAAGCGGTCCGCTTGGCTCGCATCGGAACCCCGGAACAACAACACGCCGCCCCCATCCGGGATCGCCACGTCGCCTTCACCCTTGTCAATCACCCGGCGGTTGGCATCAATCCGCACGTAGCGGCCCGCCAAGCCCGTGCGCGCGCCCCAGGCCCGGGTATAGAGCGCGGCCACGCTGGCCCCCGGGGTGTGGTTCACCCGGTAGAGATAGAACGAGCGCCCGCCCACCGTGCCGGTGATCTTGGGGTTGCCACGTTCCACCTGCGCGGTGCCATCCGGGGCGATGGCCAACACCGAGCCCACGCTGCCCAGGCTTTGCGGCCAGCCGTCTACCACCAAGGTGTGATAGGGGTCGGCCACGCCATCGCGGCTGTAGGCATCAAAGTAGCCGCCATTGATCACGGCCTGGGCACCGGTCGCGCGGGCCATCGCCGCCAGCGAGGAAACGCCCCCCGCCCGGCCGCCGCCCCACGCCACGCCCACGCGCACGTCCGCCAACTTGGCCGATACCACCACCGCCGAGCGGGGAGAACTCACCCGCGAGACATGGACCACCGAGGGCGCCGCAGCCGGCACTCCCGCCAGACTCGCACCCGAAACCGCACCCAAAACCAAGGCTAAACCCACGGTCATGACGTTCATTATTTGGAATTTTGCACACTTTCCTCTATACTGAGGCGTGAGACCAGGAACAAATCATGTCATGGCGGCAAAAGCGATCCCTCGGTGAGGAGTTCGTCTCGAAGATTTACGACACGTTCCAGGTGGACGAACGGTACGTCTTGGATCATCCAGACGGGTTCACCTACTGGTCTGGCGACCTCGCTACGACCGTGCGCACCGACCCCGGTCTCTTCCGGCAATCGCAGGTGACATACCGCGTTACCGCCACCACGGAGTTCATCCGCGGGCGGGGGCGCGTGCCCGAGGTCATCCTGGCCCTGGAAGAAATCCTTGACCACGGCACCATGTCGGGCGCGGTCTATAACCCGCAGACCGACGTTTTTGCCTTAGAATGCGGGGTCTACGCCACCGAGGAGAACTCCGAGTTCACCAAGATGGCCATGGCCGCTGCCGTTTGTCTGCAAGTGAACGAGGCGATGGTGCTGAGCACGCGCCTGGCCGAACACCTGCGTACCAGCATCGCCTACAGCGCCCACCCCACCCAAGGGCCGCGCTCCGGGGTAGATGAGTCGCTTTCGCACACGTTCGAGCAGTTCACGGCCAGCGGGGCCGCCCCCAACCGGTGGCGCGGCCAGCCCGAATGGCAGCAAGCCGAATGGGTAATGGAACGGGAAGCCATCACGTTCGAATCCGACCACGCGAGCCGCATCCACGCCACGTTCCCCTGGCACTGCGGCGGCGAACCGATGGATTTCTTGGTCGGGATTGACGAAGCGCACCCCCTACTGGGCACGGGGCTGCACGCCACTTTAGTCATCCCTATGCGGCTGCCCAAAGCCGGGATTGGCAAACTAGCGCTGAATCTCAATCACCACGAGGCCACCGAATACAAGCGGTGCCACACTCTGGGCAGCTGGTGCATGCACGATGAGAAGTTGGCCTTCCGGCTGTTCGTCCCCAACCTGCTCTACACGCCGCAGGCGCTTACCGAAGTCTGTGTGGCCATGGCCACCCGCGCCATTTGGGTGGACGAGTGGTTCGTAGCCTTACGCCAGCAGGCCGCGCAACCCTCCTCTTAGGGGCGGCGGTTCTGACGGGGTGCCAGGCAGCGCCCTCGGCGGTCGAAGCGGCCGGGCCGAACCCGATCTACGCCGAACTGCATGCGGCGGTGCAGGAGTATCGCTTGCGGAGCCAAGACCGTTACCCCTCGGCCTCGGCGTGGCAGACCCAGCTCCAGCCCTTCGCCAAGACCCGACTGGACAAGGTGGAAGGCATCTGCTACAACGCCGCGCTCAGTGATGTCAGTGCCATCACGGTGCGCAAGCCGGAGGCGGTGGTGCTGTTCTTCAGCTGCGCTAAGCGAACCGCGCCCCGGGCGGGTGGCCTGCCGGACCTGGCCCAGCCCCCCGGCGAGGTGGTGATGGCCTTCGGCGATGGCAGTGTGCGCACGGCCCACCCGGAGTTCAAAGGGCGCGAATTCCTGTGGGATCCCCGCCGGATTTCGCCCGACCTCTGAGCCTAGCGGGGCGCCCCGAGCGCTTGGTAAGCGAACCAGCCGCCCATCAGCACGCCGTAGCCCACAACCACCCAGCGCAGGGTTTCGGGGTTGATACGCAGGCTGCCCCGGGCCGCACCGTAGCCGCCCAGCACGCTCCCGATGGCCAGGGCGAGGGCGGGTTCCCACCGCACCAGCCCCTGCACCACCAGCATCACCGCCGCCGAAAAATTGATCAGCAAGCCCAGCACGTTCTTGAGCGCGTTGGCGTCGTGCAGGTCGCCGGGGTGGATGAGGCCGAGCACCGCCAGCATCAGGATGCCCATCCCCGCGCCAAAGTAGCCGCCGTAGACCGCCACCAAGAACTGCACCAGCACCGCCCACAGGGCCGCCCGGGGGAGGTTGCGGCACCAGGCCGAGAGCTGCGGCTTGAGGGCCAGGATGACCGTGGCCACCAGGATGAGCCCCGGCACCAATTGGTCAAACAGCTTGGCGTCGGTGAGGGTGAGCGCCCAGGCACCCAGCAGCGCGCCGAACAGCGTGGGGAGGAAGAGGAGGCGCAGGTTGTCCTTGGCCGAAGGGAGGCGTTCCTTGAGTCCCCAGGCCCCCGCGATGCCGCCCGGCCACTGCGCGGCGGTGTTGGTGGCGCTGGCCACCACACTGGGCACCCCCGCCGCCACCAGGATGGGAAACGAGACCAGCGAGCCCCCACCCGCCACCGCGTTGACGCCCCCCGAGATGACCCCCGCCACCAGGAACAGCGCCCACTGGCCCGCACTGAGTTCGAAGGGGATCATGGTTGGGGAGTGTAACCCACGCGTTAGAATAGAGCGTGAGGAGTGGACTGAGATGAATCCGGGTCTCCGAGCAAGCAATGCAAGTTCTATCCCTGCGGCGATCCTGGTGGGTGCCGCCCTGGGGTGGGGTTGTGCCCCGGGGCCGCGCTCCTTGGCTCAACACCCTCGCGCCGCCGAGTTTAATTTAGAGGACCCGGCGGTGGCGGCGGCTGCGCGGTTCTTTGAAGGGATTGGCGAGCCAGACACTCCCGATTTGCTGAAGCGGGGGCGGCAACTAGGATCGAAGAATGCCGTGTCAGTGTTAATCTCGCGTGATGCAACTGGCTTTTCCGATGTCATTGTCGATCTGGACACTTTTGCAGTGTCATTCTCGAGATCAAGCAATCCGATTTCGCTCGGCTACGACCCCAAGAAGCCGAATCTCATCAAATCTAAAGCGGACTTGCTTCGACGCGCCGCTGAACTCCACGCTTGGAACAACACGGGCGAAGCCAAATGGGGTCCGGTCGGCAAGATTCGGTTTGATACGTTTGCGCCCCCGCAGGAAACCCCCGTGATGGAAAACGGATTGATCCGTGGCACTCCCAAGCGCGGGCCGCGCGGCAAACTTTACTACGGCATCACTGAACTCGCTGGCGTGCCAGTTTGGGACAACACGACGGCCAACACATACATGGAAATTGACCTCAACACGGGGGTGGTGGTGGCTTGGAAAGGGCACGGAGGCTACGAGGTCGTCCGCCGGGAATGGGGTTCCACCGAAGCCCAAGCCCGCGAGATTGCGGAGAATTACAAGTGGCAGGCGTGGCGCGAAGGAGTCAGCACCTCTCGTGGCCCGGTGACTTCCCTCCGTAAGATGTGGATCGCCGAGAACTACATGGCCCGCCCCGCCCGGCTCATTCCAGGTTACGTCGCCCAGTTCACCGAAAACGTGTGGCTGGAAATCGACGCCGAAACCGGCCAGGTGCGGTACGCGGGGGATGATATGTCGCTGGACGCGCCGCCGCGTTAACCGCGTCCCTGCCCATCTAACAAGCTCGGAACTGGCCCGCACTGAGTTCGAAGGGGATCATGGATGGGGAGTGTAACCCACGCGTTAGAATAGAGCGTGAGGAGTGGACTGAGATGAATCCGGGTCTCCGAGCAAGCAATGCAAGTTCTATCCCTGCGGCGATCCTGGTGGGTGCCGCCCTGGGGTGGGGTTGTGCCCCGGGGCCGCGCTCCTTGGCTCAACACCCTCGCGCCGCCGAGTTTAATTTAGAGGACCCGGCGGTGGCGGCGGCTGCGCGGTTCTTTGAAGGGATTGGCGAGCCAGACACTCCCGATTTGCTGAAGCGGGGGCGGCAACTAGGATCGAAGAATGCCGTGTCAGTGTTAATCTCGCGTGATGCAACTGGCTTTTCCGATGTCATTGTCGATCTGGACACTTTTGCAGTGTCATTCTCGAGATCAAGCAATCCGATTTCGCTCGGCTACGACCCCAAGAAGCCGAATCTCATCAAATCTAAAGCGGACTTGCTTCGACGCGCCGCTGAACTCCACGCTTGGAACAACACGGGCGAAGCCAAATGGGAGCCAGTAGGAAAGATCCGATTCGAATCATTCTCTCCCCCTCAGGAAGAGGTTAAACTTGAGAATGACATGATCCGTGGTCCCGTTAAGCTTGGTCCGCGGGGCAAACTTTACTACGGCATCACTGAACTTGCTGGCGTGCCCGTTTGGGACAACACGACGGCTAACACCTACATGGAGATCTGTCTGAATACCGGGCTTGTCGCAGTTTGGTCGGGCCACGGGGGCTACGAGGTCGTCCGCCGGGAATGGGGTTCCACCGAAGCCCAAGCCCGTGAGATTGCGGAGCGTTACGAATGGAAGGCTTGGTCTAGCCGTGTGGGCACGACTCGTGGCCCGGTGACTTCCCTCCGCAAGATGTGGATCGCCGAGAACTACATGGCCCGCCCCGCCCGGCTCATCCCGGGTTACGTCGCCCAGTTCTCCGAAAACGTGTGGCTGGAGATCGACGCCGAAACCGGCCAGGTGCGGTACGCCGGGGATGACATGTCGCTGGATGCACCGCCATAGGCGATCAAAGACCGAAAATCGCCCAAGTGTCACCTATGTGTCCGGAACGGACAAGCTGAAACTGGCGCCCCGGAGAGGACTCGAACCTCCGACCAACGGCTTAGAAGGCCGCTGCTCTATCCACTGAGCTACCGGGGCAAGCCGCTCCAGTGTACCGGGCCGCCCGAAACCCACCTCCCCGGGGCCTGTCCGTGCCATCATCACGCTCATGGTTCTGGTGGTGGCGGGCGGGTCGTGCAGCGGAAAAAGCACCCTGGCCGCCGCCGTGGCCCCGCGCCTGGGCGCCCGGCACATCAAGGGCGACGCCTACTTCCGCACCGATGACCCCGCCGCCCCGCGCATCCTCATCGCCGGGGAGATGGCCTTTGACTGCAACCACCCGAAGACCCTGGACCTGGCGCGGATGCGGAACGACATCCAGGCCACGCCCGGCCCGGTGATTGTGGACAGCCACTTTGGCCTGTATCACCCCGAGCTGCGCGCCCTGGCCACCCACCGCGTGTTTGTGGCGTGCGAGGCCGATATCCGGGCGATGCGCCGCCTGGTACGCGGGTATCCGCACCGAGGCGAACCCCAGGCGCTGACGGCGGAATATATGGCCGGCGCCCGGCCTGCCTTCGATCGGTACATTGCGCCCACGCAGGCCTATGCGGACCTGGTGCTGGATGGCGCCCGCCCCAAGGAGGCGCTGGCCGAGGAGTTGCTGAGCTGGTTGCAGGTGGGGTAGGCGGGTGGCCAGGTTGAGCTCGTTACGCAGGGCAATTTGCCGCCCGGCGAGGTCATAGGAATAGGTGATCCGGTTGCCGCGGGCGTCCTGGCGGCTGGTTTGCTGCCCCGCGAGGTCATAGGAGTACGAGGTGCGGTTGCCCAGCGGGTCCACGCTCGCCGACATGCGATTGGAGTTGGCCGAATACACCGAGGTGGTGATGAAGCCCAGCGGATTGGTGACGCTGGTTTGGTTCCCGGCGTTGTCATAGGCGTAGCTCGTGCGGTTACCCAGGGGGTCCACCGAGGCGGTCACTTGACCGGCAAGGTCATAGACGGTGGTGGACCGGCGGCCGAGCGGCGAGGTGACGGCCACTTGACGGTTCTTGTCAGCTTGATGTATCTAGAAATCAGTTAGAAGTTGACCCCACTTTCTGGGGCTGGTATCTGAATCAGACCTTATCTGACATTGTAAAGGAAGCAAATCGTAACCCCACTTGCTTTTGAATTCCATTGCTGGTCTTTTGGCACGCCGACTTGACCGGGATAAACTGCTATCATATACGGCTGATCTTTCAATGCAACATTCTTCGGCTTAAGGACGTTGATTCCATCTTCGGTAGTGCGATCAAGACTCCATATAAAGCCTAAGTTCTTAAGCTCATCGATCAAGACTTGGGTTTCCGTTCTCAAGGACCCCTTCTCAAGCCGATAGTAGGCAACTCTAGATCCCTTTTCCTCATGTACGACTACAGGGGCAGTGCGCAATAAAGGCACTTTCTCAGCAAGCGGTGCCTTGCCGCTCCTGATTGCATCATCTTTCCACACACATGCCTGTAGTAACAAGCATGTGGATGTGGCTAGAAAAACTTGCCTGAACATTGGTTTATACAATGGTTTAGCACCAATCCATTATTCGATCTTGCCAAGCAACAGTCAGAGCATTCCTCTTCTGTTTCTCGCAACCCGCACAGTTGCCACGGCACGGCATTGCCGGCTCGGTTCATGTCGTCGTTGACTTCAGTCCTGTGATTTACGACTCACGCACCCCAAGGCGTACGG
>CAZVHE010000028.1:8682-24030 GCA_964627705.1 uncultured Chthonomonas sp. | reverse complement strand
GAGTGAGCTACGAGCTCATTCGCCTGGCGGGCAAGATGAAGAATGCCGCCTGGGTCAAGATTGCCCTTGCCCCGGGGCTGGCGACGCAGTTGATTACGACCGCTGAACCGAACGACGCTCACTCCGAAGTAGCCATCGCCGCCCTCGAGGCGGCACGGCGCGCCGAAGAGACGGGGGCACTGGAGAACGGAGTCCTCGGCGAAGACGGGATTCAAAGCGACGAGACAAACCAGCCCGTCCAAATCACAACGTAAGCGGCCGAACCGGCGAGGCAGGCGCGGCGGATGAAGGAAAGGTGCGTCTCGGAGTACTTGAGCATCACCAGCCAAGCTCCGACCAGCGTCATCCCTTTGACGAAGGCAAAGAGCCACTCACTGGTCTCGATCACCGGCTTCATGAGTGGGTTGAGTTCGATGATATGCCCGCCGGCATGTAGCACGGCCGTCATCACCAGGTCCACAAACCCGATGCCGAGGAGCAGAAGCAGAGCCCGCGTCGGGAAGCCCATGCGGACGTACCAACTGCGAGGAGCGGGGGCAACTTCCTCCGTCACCTCGGTGGTTTCCACCTCGTCCGCACAGGGGTCATCCATCCAGTTCTTCACTTCGTTGATGTTGTCGCCCGGGGTGTTATGGCTCATTGCTAAGGCTCCTTATGATTTGGTCATGCACCTGTCTCACCTCGCTGGCGGGCCGGATGTTGTGGTTCGTCATCAAACTCACCGTCCACGTCTCGCCGTTAGGTCGTTTCACATAACCGCTGAGGCAAGTGACCGCAGTTAGTGTGCCAGTTTTCCCCGTAAAGGGCACGGATTGTAAACGGTTAGCCAGGGTTCCCTCACCAGAGTTTGCTAAAGCCCGTTCAAATACAGGGAAATTCGGGCGGCTCCGCGCCCAGTGCAGCACCTTGGTCAGGGCGTTGGGCGTCACAAAGTTGCGGCGGCTCATGCCGCTGCCGTCCATGGGCTTCATACCGTCGGGGGTCAGCCCGACTTCCTTGGCATAGAACTCCTGCATCCGCGCGGTGGCTTCTTCATACTCCGCGCCGGGGGTAAGACGTTTCTCGTGGCCGGCGGCCATTAGCAGGAGCTGCTCCGCGTAAATGTTGTCGCTGTCTTCCAGGCAGAGCTTGGCGAGCTCACTGAGGGGCGGCGTTTTAAAGACTCGATCCGGCTCCCGAGCTGGGGGGCCGACATGGGTGGGGACGAACACCGCGCCGGGGCGGAAAGCCTCCGTGGCCGCCAACTGCGGGTCAGGGATTGCGAACCGTCCAATCGAAGTGCGGGCTTGCGGCAGAACGCCATTCACGTAAAGGCGCCGGGTGAAGATGTCGAGGCGCGTGGTGAGCGTGCCCACCGGGGCTCCGCGCACGATGCGGATTTGGCTGAGGGCCGGGTCTAGGGGCAGAATCGCGCCCTTCTCGGCAAAGACTTCAAAGCGCTGGTTGTTGACCCCCCACGCGGAAATGCGCCCGGCATAGGCAAATGGCAGGTCATCCCATTCCCAAGTGGGCGGAATGGAAGGTGCGAAGTCTTGAAACACACGAACCGTTCCCCCTTTGCCGCCCGCCCCCAGGGCGCGGAGTTCTTCAAAGGTCACCCCGGGCGTGCCCTTGGCGTGGACGTACGGGCCGTACTCCGTGTCCCAAACTCGAATTTCGCCTCGGGAATCCGGGCCGAGGACCTCCAGTGCGTAGAGCACGGAGAGAATCTTTTGGTTGCTGGCGGGAACGAGTCGGGTGTCGCCCAACTGTTCAAACACCACCTCGCCGGCGGCATTGCGCACACTCACTCCGGTAAGAGCGCCACTGAGGGAAGCGTGTTCGAGAAGGGGTGCAATGGGCGGCAACATGGCCGCCGCCAGGAGCAGCGTAGTCATGGTATTCAGACAGACGAGGTGGTCTGGAGTTCGTCGGCAAACACCGGCTCACTCACGTGGTCAAAACGCTGAGCTTCAATGTCGGCGGCAATCCCCATGGCAAAGGCCTTCAATTGCGGGTCCGTTTCCGTGGCAGCGGCTGCCTGGACCGCCTTAAGGATCCGCTCTCGATCGTGGTCGCGCCACTCCACCAGGTGGAAGGCGGCGTGGATGGCACTGCGACGGCCAATTCGGTGCGGTGCGGAGAGCAGGCTGAGGAGGGCATCGGCCGCCGCATCCGTGCAGATGTGCCCGCCCAGCACGACCCCGGCCTTGTACACGGCCCGGGCGTAGTCGTCTTCGTTCTCGGCGATAAAATCACGGATGGCGGCCACGGCCTCATCCTGGTCACGCGGATCCGGGAAGAACGAGGGCAAGTCCTCGAACATATCCAACACCGCCCACTGGGCGCACCGGCGCCAGGGATGGACCTTATCGCGCAGGATACGCACCATGGCCGGACCAAAGATGCCCGCGCTGGCGTGAGATTCGATGTGCTGAATGCACTCGTGCCCAATGTCTCGCACGGGGCAGTAGAGCAGGCAGACCCATTCTTGAGGGCCGAGATCGCGGATGCTGGCCGTGAATCTCCCGGACCATCCCAATGTCTCGGAAATCGCCGTTTGGCGATCAAAGAGCTCGCCCAGCCCCTGCTGGATCCCCGCCAGCACTTCATCCACCGTGTCGCCTTTGGCTTCGTTCCAGTAGCGCTCGCTGCGCCCAAAAACGCCGGAGGGCGTGCGGGCAATCTGCACTTTGGTTCGCTCGCCCCCTAGTTCAATCCAGGCTTCTTCGCGCCAGGCATCGGGAGTGACGTGGTACTCCCGGCTAACGGGATGCGGCGGCCAATGGAAGGGAACGCGGTCGCCCGGACGACGAGCCGTGGTGTCGCCGGGAAAGCGGGCGGCCGCCTGGGCCAAGAATTCCTCGAGGGCCTTCAAGACCAGGTCGGCCGTCATCGCTCAGCTCTTGCGAGACTCTTCTGGGGTCGGTTCGTCGTCGCCGCGCAGACCCTTTTCAAAGTTCTTCCTGCCTTCCTTGATGCCCTCTTGGAACTCACTCACGCCCCGGCCCATCCCGCGCATGAGCTGCGGAATCTTGGTGCCCCCGAACAGGAGCAGGACCACAAAGACGATGATGATGAGTTCAGATCCACCAGGGAGGCTGAGTGCAAGGAGATTTGTCATGGGAGGCCTTTCTTAAGTATACGCCGTTTGGGGCTCAAACAGAGCCCTACTGGGTTTCTCCGACCGGGGAGGGCGTCTCTCCCGGCTTGGGTTCCAGTGCATCTTCGATGTCAAAGTCAATGTCCATGCTAGACGAAGAAGAACTCTTGCCGAAGTCCGGATCGCCTTCAAAGTGAATAACGAACCATTCTCTGCGTTCGTTCAGGATCTTCGGGGCCTTCTTCGGATCTTGCTTGGTGTAGGCCATGTTCAGATTCTTGCGGTTGCCGTCCGTCGGCAAATCCGCCTCAAACACCAGCGGAGTGCCAGCCTTGTCCGAAATCTGGTCCAGCTTCTTACCCGCCACATCCGCGTTGTAGAACAGGCCGGTCAGGCGTCCGCTCGTTTTGCACACCCATTCGGCTTCCGGTCCCGGGGGGATCATCCCCTTCACCATATCGGTGGCAAAGCCCGGGGCGCCTTCCATCTCGGTGTCCATCTCCTTCGTCATCTTGCTGTGCAAGCGGGCGTAGTAGGGGCGGATTTCATCCTGCCAGGTGGCCGCGGGCGGGAGTTGCCCTTTTTCTTGAGCGTAGGCCAGCGTGGCCTTCTGGATCATCGAACCCGTGATGGCACACCCCGCCGTCTCCGTGGCTTGGCCCACCACCGAGCGACACATGACGAGCCCCCCCACGCCCATGACGAGGCACAGGGCCACCACAAGCAATAGGATCCACACAATCGGACTGACGCCGCTCTTGCTGGGCGGAGCCATCGGGGGCGGATTAAACGGAGGAGGCACGTTCGCCATAAACCGAGGATACGGGATAACGGGCCTTCGGTTGCAAGCCTAGGTACCAGGTAGGTTCGCGGTCCTGCAGGCATCCCGCACCTCTCCGGGGTCGGGTAGCGTCTGGAACATCATGGAAGACGCCATCCGCGCCCTACAGCTCGCGCTCGAACGGCACGAGCCGGGCGCACGCGAACACGCCGAGCGGGTGGCCGTTTACGCGGTGGCGACCGGCGAAAAGCTGGGCATGACGGATGAAGACCTCATCCACCTGCGCCGGGCCGGGCAACTCCACGATGTGGGCAAAATCGCTGTGGATCGGGTGATCCTCCGCAAGATGGGCACCCTCACTGAGGAAGATTTTGAAGACCTGAAGAAGCACGCCGATGCCGCCGTGGACGTGCTGAGCGCTTTCCCCTGGCTATCCCCCAGCGTGCCGATGATCCGCTCTCACCACGAACGCTGGGATGGCATGGGCTATCCGCGCGGATTAGAAGGGGATGAAATCCCTCTGGGTGGGCGCATCTTGGCGGTGGCCGAAGCCTTTGACGTGATGGTGTCGGGTTCGGCCTGGCGACGCCCGCTCGACCCCGAGGATGCCTGCATGGAAATCCGCGATTGCAGTGGCACGCAGTTCGACCCCAACGTGGTGGCCGCGTTCCTCTCGGTGCAACCGCTTATTCAGCCTCTCGGGCAAGCCTAGTTCGTTCCGCGCCCGGATGGCGTAGACTGAACAATATGAACGCCCAACAGGCCTTGCACGAGCGGTTATTCGACATCAACGCCCTCAATGCGGCCGTATCGGTTCTGGATTGGGACCAGCAGACGTACATGCCCGCCGGAGGGGCCGAAGCCCGGGGCGAGCACGCGAGCCGCCTCACCCGCATGGCACACGAGCTATTTGTCAGCGACGAAACTCGGACGCTGTTGGAAAAGGCCACCGCCGCCGCTGCCCCGGGAACCGTGGAAGCCGCCGTGTGCCGCGTGACGCAGCGCAACCTGGACTTGGCCACCAAGCTCCCGGCGGAACTGGTGGCGCGCCGATCCAAGCTCAGTACGCAGGCCCACGAAGATTGGGTGAAGGCTCGCAAGGCCAACGATTTCAAGACGTTCTCGCCGATCCTGACCCAGATGGTGGACATCGCTCGCGAAACCGCCGAATGCATCGGCTACACCGACCACGTCTACGATGCGCTGACGGACCAATTCGAAGAGGGTGCCACTAAGGCCAGCTGGGATGCCATGTTCGATAGCATCCGCGAGCCGCTGGTGAACCTGGTCAAAGAAATCCAGAGCGCACCCAACCACCCGGACAATGGCTTCATGTACGGCGAATGGAGCCCCGCCGAACAATCGAAGTTCACGGAAGAGCTAGTGCAAGCCATTGGCTTCGACTTCAAGCGCGGGCGCCAAGATACGGCCCCGCACCCGTTCTGCACCAACTTCAGCATCGGCGACGTGCGCCTGACCACGCGCTACCAGGATTATCTGGGCGCGAGCATCTTTGGTAGCCTGCACGAGGCCGGCCACGGGATGTACGAGCAGGGTTCGCCGATGGAATGGGATCGCTTGCCGATCGCGGGCGGGGTTTCGCTGGGTGTCCACGAGAGCCAAAGCCGCCTGTGGGAAAACATCGTGGGTCGTAGCTTGCCGTTCTGGCAACACTTCCTGCCGCGCCTGGAGGCCTTCTTCCCCGAACTCCGCGCGGGCCACGTCAACGACTTCTATCGCGCCATCAACAAGGTGGAGCGTAGCCTCATCCGCGTGGAAGCCGACGAGGTGACCTACAACCTCCACATTATGATTCGGTACGAACTGGAATGCGCGATGCTGACCGGCGAATTGGCGGTGAAGGACTTGCCGGAAGCCTGGAACGCCAAGTACGAGGCTTATCTCGGCCTGACCCCGCCGACGGATGCCGATGGCTGTCTGCAAGACGTGCACTGGAGCATGGGGGCCCTGGGCTACTTCCCGACCTACAGCATGGGCAACATCCTCAGCTACCAAATCTGGGATGCCTTGAAAGCTGACCTCCCGAACGCCGACGAACTGATGGCCAACGGCCACTTCGCCGAGATTCTGGAATGGCTACGCAGCAAGATCTATCAGCACGGTAGCCGCTACACGCCACAGGAGCTGATTACGCAGGCCACGGGCAAGCCGATGGATGCCAGCCACTACCTGAATGGCATCACGGCCAAGTACCGCGCCATCTACAACCTATGACCGCTCTGCTGATCGGTCTGGCCACCGTGCCAGCGTGGAACGAAAACCCGGTGGGGGTGACGGTGCAATGGCCGCAACCCCCGCAGGCACGCGAGCTTGCCCTCGGCACCAGCTTTAGCCAGCGGTACGCCTACGAACTGGTGTTGGGAGCGGCGGTGTACCGCGTGGACCTGATGGAACTGAAGGACAGTGCCATGGCCAACCGCACGGACCTGCAACTGCTGGACACGGGGATGAAGGGGACGGAGACGCTGAAGCAATTCCGGCCCCTGCGCGTAACTCCCACCCGCGTGGATGGTTTGCAAGCCCGCCGGTGGGATGTGCAAGTGGACAAGGGCCCCCTGATGCGGCACTTGCTCGTGGTGAAGCGCCCGTGGCTGATCCACGCGCTCTACATCGGCGACAAGCAGGACGCCGATACGAAGGCCACCAATGATTTCTTTGGCAGCCTAAAGATCAATACCCCTCAGCGATGAGGCATTCTCGTTCGGGCAACGAACGATGGGTTCAGGCCTTGGCGACCTCGAATTGCTCCATGTATTTAAGGCAGCAAGCTCGCACCAGGGCGCGCACGCGGTTGATGTAGCGGCCCCGTTCGGTCACCGCCACCGCACCACGCGCATCCAAAAGGTTAAAGGCGTGCGAGCATTTCAGGGCCAGTTCAAACGCGGGATACACCAGGGCCAGACTGGTCGGGCAGCCCGGGTCGCTCTCCTTCACATCGGCCTCGCGGGTGGTCAGCACGCCATCGGTGGCATCCCAGCGCACCGGCGTCCCCAGGACACGCTTGCTCTCGGCCTCGTACATCTCAAACAGCTGGAAAAGCATCTCGGTGCTGGCCACTTCGAAGTTGAAGACGTTGTTCTGCATCTCCTGGTCGAACTCGATATCCCGGTACGTCAGGTGCTCGTTCCACTGCAGGTCTTCCCAAATCGAGGCCTGTCCGTTCAGCATCAGGGTCAGTCGTTCCGGTCCGTAAGTGAGTTCGGCACACACCGGGTTCACCTCAATCCCCCCCATCTGTTGGAAGTACGTGAACTGGCTGATCTCGGTGCCGTTCAGCCACACTTCCCAACCCACGCCGCTGGCGCCCAGGCTCGGGTTCTCCCAGTCGTCCTCCACCAGTCGGATGTCATCGCGGTGGACGTTGAATCCCACGGCATTCAGGCTTTCCATGTAAAGGTCCACCACGTTCTCCGGGCTAGGTTTCAGCATCACCTGGAACTGCACGTACCGCTGGTTGCGCATGGGGTTGCGGGTGTAGCGGCCATCCGCCGGGCGGCGGCTCGGCTGGGCGTAGGCAAAACTGTACGGGGTCGGCCCCAGACACTTGAGGGCCGTAGCAGGGTGCGAAGTCCCCGCGCCCACTTCCATATCCCATGGTTGCAGGATGGCGCAACCTTGCGCCGCCCAAAAATCACTGAGTTTCCGCAGAATCTCCTGCAACGTCACCATACGCCTCAAGGTTACCAGCGGAGCAAATTGGACCCCCGACGCCGTATCATAAGGACATGAGAACTGCCGTCCCGCTGGTGGCTTGCATGGCCGTGATGGCCCATGCCCAAGACACGCCGCCTCCGGCCTACGAATACGTGCCCGGCTCGTTCGTCCTGTTTGAATCCCCTAACTTTGGCGACCGCCCGGAAGGCGTCGTGATTGACACTATCGTGCTCCACCACACCGCCAGCAGCGGACTCGATGGCGTGATCAAGTGGTTCCAAATGCCGGAAAGCCAGGTGAGCGCGCACTTCACCGTGGGCAAAGATGGCACCATTGTCCAGCACGTCAGCACCTATAAGCGTGCGTGGCACGCCGGCAAAAGCATTGACCAATACGGCCGGGAGAACGTCAACGACTTCAGCGTGGGCATCGAGATGGTGAATAAGGGCGACGGTTCGGACCCCTGGACCAAAGAGCAAGTGGAGGCCACGCAACACCTCGTGGCGGCGATGATGCGCCGCTTCCCGATTCGCCAGATTGTGAGCCACGAGAAGATTGCCGTACCTGCCGGGCGCAAGAACGACCCGCTGGGTTTCCCGTGGGAATCCATGCGCCGCTTTGGCGTTTCGCTTTGGTATTGAGTCCGCTCTTGATGCCTTAGCGGAGGTGCACCATCGCCTGCTCGAGGTCGGCGGTGAGGTCCGTGGGCTCTTCCAGGCCGCAATAGAGCCGGATCACTGATTTCGGTTCCGGCATATCCAGGCAGCAGGCGGGGTAGTGCACGGCTAGGCTTTCGTGGCCGCCCCAACTCACGCCCATGCGGAAAACCTTGAGGCTTTGCAAAAAGGCGTTGAGCTTGGCCCGGTCTTGCACCTTGGGCAAGAAGGAGATGAGGCCGCCCGTGCCCTTAAACTGCTTCTCAAACAGATCCCTCTGGGCGAAGTCGTCCGCGCCGCAGTAGAAAACTTCTGCCACTTCGGGGCGATCCTTCAGGAAAGCATGCACGGCTCGGGCGCGCACCTCAGTCGCGTCGAGACGCAGCTTGAGGGTGCGCAGGCCGCGCAGAATGAGCCACGCGTTGAAGGGAGCGATGATGCCGCCGAGCAGGGCGCCTTCCCAGTCGTGCAATGTGCGGATGCGTTCCTTGCTCCCACAAATCGCGCCGGCCACCACGTCGCTGTGACCCGCGAAGTACTTGGTGACGCTGTGGCACACGAGGTCCACGCCCAAGGCAATCCCGCTCTGCAGCAGGCCCGCGCCGTAGGTGTTATCCATGATCGTCGAAATGCCGCGCGATCGCGCCATGGCCGTAATGGCCGGCACATCCTGCAGGCGGAACATGCCACTGGTCGGGCTTTCTAGGTAAATCAGACTGGTTTCGGGGCGTAGGGCATCCGCCACCGCTTCTTTGCATCGGCCATCCACTACCGTGCTCGTGATGTTGAACCGTTGCAGGTACTGCGTGATGAACTGGTACGTGGGGCCGTAAACGCCATCCACCACCACCACGTGGTCCCCGGCCTTCACCACACTCATGATGGCTTGGCTAATTGCTGCCATCCCACTGCCGGTCAGCAGACAGGCTTCGCTCCCTTCCACCGCCGCGATCTTCATCTCGGCCAGGCGTGTGGTGGGGTTGTTCCACCGGGTGTAGAGGCACTCCTTGCTCTCGTAGTCCTTCATCGCGGCATCGAACTGATCGAGGCATTGGAAGGCAAAGGTGGAGGTCTGGACCAGCGGAGGGGCGACGGCGCCGTAGGGCAGTTCGTCTTCACCCAGGTGTTGCAATAGGGTTTCGATATGCGCTTCGTTGCGCGGGTCCATGGGGCCATTTTTGCACGTTCACGTGCGCGTTGAGATTGGCAATGGTCCTGTGAGTGTCATAAGAGTTGGGTTTTCCGGGAGACGATGTGTCATCCTGAAGATTCGCCCATGCCGACTCCGAAGAACCTCATTCTGCCCGATCCGGATACGCTGAACCAAGTTGAGTACGGCAAGTTCTTGCTTGCTAACCTCGCCGCCAAGCGTGCGAAGCAGATTAAGGAGGGTGCGCCCCCGCTGGTGCGCATCGAGTCGAACCACCCGCTCAGTATTGCGCTGGCCGAGATTGCCCAAGGCAAGATCAAGCCGTTGCTGGACAGCGAGCAAAGCGCCATCGAGGAGACCATCGAAATCCCGACCCTCGATCTTTCGGACGAAGACTTCCTGCTGCCCTCCCTGGAGGACGACGAGGAAGACGACGATGGTCTCTCGCTCGGTTCGCTGGTGGATGACGACGAGGAGTTGGAAGACGACGAGGACGTTCTGGAAGCCGATGAAGCGGACGAAGTTGACGAAGATGCCGCTCTTGGCGGCCTGATCGAAGACGACGCCGTCGAACCCTCGGACGATCTCTCGCTGGACGATCTGGCCGAAAAGGAAGAAGGCGAAGAAGTCGCCGACGATCTGTAAGCGAACATGCCAGTGACGGATCCTTACGCCGTCTTGGGAGTCTCCAGAGATGCGAGCGCCGACGACATCAAGTCGGCGTTCCGTCGCCTTGCACGCAAGTATCACCCGGACGTCAATCCCGACGACCCCACGGCGGAAGAGAAGTTCAAGGAAGTCGGTGAAGCCTACAGCATCCTTGGCGACCCCGAACGACGCCAAAGATTTGATCAGTACGGCGTCACCGATGACAACGGAATGGGCGGTGGCGGAGGCTACGGTCCCGGACCGGGCGCGGCGGACTTTGGTGACCTCTTCGAAGCCTTTTTCGGTGGTATGGGAGGCATGGGGGGGGGCGGCGCGACCTTTTCCCGCGATGGCGATGACCTCCGCGCCGACGTCACCATCACCCTTCGCGATGTCCTTACTGGTTGCGAGAAGCCGATCAAGGTCAAGCGCACCACGCTTTGTACGCACTGCAATGGCACCGGAGGGGAGCCAGGTTCCGAAATCAAGACCTGCGACACCTGTAACGGCCAAGGCGCGGTGCGGCGCATTGCCAACACCTTTTTGGGCAGCGTAACCACGACGACCACGTGCCCGACCTGCCGAGGCACCGGCAAGAAGATTGAAAAGCCTTGCTCCAAGTGCCAAGGCAAGAAGGTGACGGTGGAGACGGCCGACCTGACGGTCAATATCCCGGCCGGGGTGCAGCACGGCACCACGCTGCGGGTCTCCGGGCAAGGCGGCGCGGGCATTGATGGGGGGCAACCGGGCGACCTCTACGTAGTTGTGGCGGTGGCCCGCGATGCGCGGTTTGAGCGGGACGACATCCACCTCTACGCGCCGCTGGACGTTACCTTTGCCCAGGCGGCCTTAGGCGACCAGATCGAAGCCGAATCCTTGGACGGCCCGGTAAAGATTTCCATCCCCCGTGGCAGCCAGCCGCAGGCGGAGGTCCGCATCAAGGGGCGCGGCTTGCCCCGGTTGCGGGGCGGGGCCCGGGGAGACTTGATTTACGTCCTCCGGGTGGAGGTGCCGAAGGATTTGAGCCAAGAACGCGCCGAGTTGCTCCGCAAGTTTGCCGAGCTGGGCGATGAACGGATCCCTGAAGGGGACGGCCAGGACGGCGGCGGATTCCTGGGCGGATTGTTCGGGAAAAAGAAGAAGAAATGAGCGTCGGCATGTGGACTCAAGTCACCGCGGTGTGGCCAGAGACCGTGCCCGATACCTCGGCCTGGCACTGCATTTTTGAGCACCATGGCGTCAACGGCACCATCGAGAACGAGAGTGTTCCTGGCCTCACCGGCTACCTCGCCCCGGGCGATGAGGACAAACTCGAACCCCTCCGCGCCGCGTTGCTGGCTGCCGGGGCTTCGGAAGTCTTTACCGATCTCATCCCCGAGGACAACTGGGCCGAGAGTTGGAAGCAGTTCTTTATCCCGCGACGCCTGGGCGAGCGCATTGTGGTGCGCCCGACGTGGGAGGAGTACGAGAGCCAACCGGACGACATCGTGCTGGTGCTGGACCCCGGCCAAGCCTTTGGCACCGGTGACCACCCGACCACCCGCAACTGCCTCGTTTTGCTTGAAGGCACACCGCTTAAAGGCAAAGAGGTTGCCGATATCGGCTGCGGTTCCGGCATCCTGGCCATTGCCGCCGGGCAACTCGGTGCGTCGCTCATTCACGCCGTAGACGTGGAAGGACCGAGCGTGGCCGCCACCGCCGAGAATGCCGAACGCAACGGCGTGACGCTGGTGGTGGAACGGGGCTTGGGGTTCGACCCGCTACCCGCCGAGCAAACCTACGACGTGGTCGTCAGCAACATCCTCAGCGCTGCACTAATTGCTTTGGCCCCCGAAGTGTCTCGCCGCCTCCGCACTCCCGGCGTGTGGATCGTGAGCGGCATTATCCAGGCGAATTGGCCGGATGTCCGCACGGCCGCCGAGCGATACGGATTCCGACTGGACGAAACTCGTGAGGAAGGCGAATGGGTGACGGCGCGGTTCGTTCGATAAGGGCGCTGCCGCGCTTCTTTGTCGCCGGCGTGCCTGACCCGGCCCCGGAAACCGTACCCATCCCCGACGACGAATACAAAAAGCTCCACGGCGTGTTGCGTTTGCCTCGGGGTAGCGCGATTGCCATCCTCCCTGGTGACGGGCGGGTGCTGGTGGGCACCTTCGAGGGCCACGAGATGGCCGTGCAGTCCGTCCACACGCCCGCTACCGATGCCACGCGGTCCGTCACCTTGGCCCTCGGCCTCGCCAAGCCCGAGAAGATCGAAGAGAGCATCCGCATGGCCACCGAGATTGGGGTGAGTGCCATACGGCTTTTCTCCAGCGACCGGAGCGTGACCCGCTGGGACGAAGGGAAGCGAGATGCCAAGCTGGTGCGCCTGCGCCGCATTGCCCAAGAGGCGGCCGAGGTTTGTTTCCGCACTCGCTTGCCCGAGATCAGCTTCGCCAAGGATCTCGCCCAAGTGCTACAAGACCCGACGGCGGTGGTGCTCAGTGAAACGGAGGGGCTCAGCCAACTTTTCACCCCGCCCGCCGGGCCGGTCACCTTGGTCATCGGGCCCGAAGGCGGTTGGTCGCCCCGCGAGGTCGCGCTCATCGGGGATCGGGCCGTAACGCTCGGGCCGCGCGTATTCCGGGTGGATACGGCGGTGGCCGTCGCTTGCGGTCTCGCGTTGCACGGGGTCTAGCCCGGTATTCTGCCCCCTAGTTATGAGACCCGATGGTCGCGCCGCCGACGAACTCCGTCCCACTACGCTCGAACGCAACGTCATCAAGTTTGCTGAAGGCTCGTGCCTCATCAAGCAGGGCGACACCCACGTGCTGGTGTGCGCGACGGTAGAAGACCGCGTCGCCCCGTGGCTGAAGGGCACCGGCCAGGGCTGGGTGACGGCCGAATACTCTATGCTCCCGCGCTCGGGCCGCCAGCGCAACCAGCGCGATGGCACGCGTGGCCCCAACGGCCGGAGTCTTGAGATTCAGCGCCTCATTGGCCGGGCGCTGCGAAGTGTGGTGGATCTGGACGTTTTGGGCGAGCGCACCATCACCCTGGACTGCGACGCCATCCAAGCCGACGGGGGGACCCGCTGCGCCAGCATCACCGCCGCCTACGTCGCCCTCTACGACGCCCTTACATGGATGAAGGATTGTCGGATGATCAAGAAGTGGCCTCTCCGCGAGGGGCTGGCCGCCATTAGCGTCGGCATTTTGAACAACGAAGAACGCCTGGACCTGTGCTATGAAGAAGATAGCCGTGCCGCTACCGATATGAACGTGGTGATGACCTCTTCGGGCCGGTTTGTGGAGATTCAAGGCACGGCGGAGGCCGATCCATTCGGTGCCGATGCTCTCGGTCGCATGCTCAAGTTGGGGCAGAAGGGCGTCACCGAACTGCTGGCAATGCAGAACGAGGCCCTCGGGCTGTGAGCGCCCCGCGGCGGCTGGTGATTGCCAGCCACAACCGCAAGAAATCGGGCGAGATGGTAACGATTCTGAACGCCGGACTGCCGGGGTGGGAGATTCTCACGCTGGCCGATTTCCCCGGCGCACCGGAGCCCGAAGAAACCGGCACCACCTACGAAGAGAACGCCGTCATCAAGGCGGTCAGTGCCGCGCAGTTCACGGGTGAGCTTTGCTTGGCCGACGATGCGGGACTGGAAATTGACGCTCTCCCCGGTGAGCTCGGCCCGTGGAGCAAGCGATTTATGGGCGAAGAGACGCCCTTCACGGAGAAGATGCAGGGCATCCTCACGCGCATGGCGGGTCTGCCGGCAGCCGAGCGCGGGGCGAGATTCAACTGCTGGGTGGCGCTCGCCGCGCCTGGGCAGGAACCCAAAACGTTCCATGCCACCTGCGAAGGCCGCATCGCGGAGGCCCCCAGTGGCGGCGGCGGGTTTGGCTACGACCCCATCTTTTGGCTAGAAAGCCAGCGCTGCACCATGGCCGATCTCACCGCCGAGCAGAAGCACGCCATTAGCCATCGCGGCCAGGTGCTGGCGCAAGTCATCGGCTACCTCCTTCAAACCGACGTGTAAGATAGAACCATGATGACCCTCGCCCTCCTCGCGGCGATTTCGGCCACCGAACCCACGCGCATCCTGGTGATGACGCGCACGGAGGGGTACCGTCACGACAGCATCCCCACGGGCGTCGAGTGTCTCAAGGCCATTGGCACGGCCCGGGGTTGGGTCGTCGATCAAACCGAGAATCCGGCGGACTTCAACCCCGCCAACCTCGCCCGGTACCGCGTGGTGGTCTTCCTGAGTACCACCGGCGACATTCTGGACCGCCCGGAAGAGCAAGCCTTTGAGGGCTACATCCAAAACGGGGGCCGCTTCCTTGGCATTCACGCCGCCGCCGACACGGAGTACGACTGGCCTTGGTTCGGGCAACTGGTGGGGGCCTACTTTATGAGCCACCCTCACATTCAGGAGGCCTGTATGCACGTGCACACCCACGATCATCCGGCAACGGCCCACCTCGGCGAGACTTGGATCGCAACCGATGAGTGGTACTGCTACAAGAGCCAGCCGCCGGCCCGCGCTCAGGTGTTGCTTTCCCTCGATCACAGTTCCTACACGGGCTGGAAGATGCAGGGAGACTCCCACCCGATTGCCTGGAGCCAGCGGTTTGACGGCGGGAAGGCGTTCTACACCGGCCGTGGCCACACCAAGGAATCCTACAGCGAACCGGACATGCGTAAGCACCTGGCCGGCGCCCTCACCTGGTTACTTCAGTAGGATTCGGGCGTCACTTCTCCTCGGAAGCGCGGTAAATCATGCAACCGGCCTGCCCGGGGTTGTATGATGCAAGGTCATGAGTAGCGGTTACGGTCTGCAGAACACGGGCAACTACGGGGCGGCCAAGCGCTTCCGGTTGATCCTGCGCGAACAAGGCCA
Source organism: uncultured Chthonomonas sp. (assembly GCA_964627705.1). Taxonomy (GTDB): domain Bacteria; phylum Armatimonadota; class Fimbriimonadia; order Fimbriimonadales; family Fimbriimonadaceae; genus JAHBTC01. Next base: position 9,153 of record CAZVHE010000028.1, on the reverse strand, counting down.
AGCCCGAGAAATGGGCGGCAGTGAAATGTCGCTTGCCGTCAGCATCGTGGACAACATCATGATGCAGGCCCTGGACGCCAAAGCCAGCGACATCCACATGCAACCGGAGCGGGATCAGCTCAAGATCCGCTTCCGCGTGGACGGCATCCTGCACGAAAACGGCTTCCTCCCGCCCGAGCAGGCCACCAACGTATTAGCTCGTCTCAAGCTGGCCTCGGGCATGCGCATTGACGAAATGCGCGAACCTCAAGACGGCCGTATCGACATGGAATACGACGGTCGCCGCCTCTCCGCTCGTGCTTCTTGTGTGCCTTGTCTCAACGGCGAGAAGTTCGTTATGCGTCTTCTCGATCCGGCCTCGATGAAGGTCAATCTGGCCGATCTGGGGATGCCCGATGACATCCGCGAGAAGTGGATGCGCGCGGTGAGCGTGCCGTACGGGCTGATCCTGGTCACCGGTCCGACGGGGAG
>CAZVHE010000028.1:2751-8670 GCA_964627705.1 uncultured Chthonomonas sp. | reverse complement strand
CGCTAGCCTCAACGTGCTGGACAGCAAGACCCGCAACATCCTCACGGTCGAGGATCCCATCGAATACGAATTCGACAAGAACATCGCGCAGGTGCAAGTCACCGAGAAAATGGGCTTCCCCCGCGTCATGCGAGCCTTCCTCCGCCAAGACCCGGACGTGATGATGGTCGGTGAAATCCGCGACTCAGAATCCCTCAAGATTGGGATTCAGGCCGCTCTCACCGGTCACTTGGTGTTGGCCACCATCCACACCAACAACGCCATCGAGGCCATCGGCCGCATGATTGACATGGGTGCCGAGGACTACCTCATTAGCGGGGTCATCGTCGGCATCATGGCGCAACGCCTGGTGCGCCGCATTGACCAAACCACGGCCAAACCCTTTGCCTACAGCCGGGAAGAACTCGAAGCCATCGGCATTACCGCCGCCGATATGCAAGGCGCGCGCCTTGTGAAAGGGGAACCGGGTGAAAGCAATAACGGCACGGGCTTCAAAGGTCGTGTTGGCCTCTACGAATTGGTGGTTGGTGACCGCGCCTTCAAGCAGGCCGTGGCCCGCCGCGCCCCTTACGAAGAACTTCTTCAAATTGCCCGCGAGCAAGGCTTCCGCAGCATGATGGAAGACGGCAAGCAGAAGGTCTTGCAAGGGATAACGACTCCCGAGGAAGTCGCTCGCGCGGTCCTCACTCAAGCTCTCGAATAGAACCAACATGGCTCAAGTCTCCAAGAAACGAAGAATTGTCAACTATGTGCTGCTCGGCGGCCTGCTCGTCGGGGCGGGCGTCGTAGGAGCGCGGCTTTCGGGCCAAATCATGGAAGCTCGCGGCCTCGCCAAGCTCGAAGAGCAGATCGCGGCCACCGGGATGCCCCGCAACGCCGCGACGATCAAGGAGCGATTCCGCAAGGATGACAATGCCCAAAAGGCCATCGCAGAACTCGCAAAGAAGATCGAGCTCGAGCCGAACTACGGCTCCGACCTCCAGAGGGCGCGGTACGACGCGAACCTGGCCTGGTCCATCATGACCGAGCGTCAGGACTTTGCCAGTTGGGCGGAGATTGTGGCCAAGGCGCCGCCCCAGGACTACGGTCTCAATCTCGACGACTTCGAGTTTGGCCTCGGCGCGCACCAGGGCGCGATTTACTACTTGGGCCAAACCAGCGCCCATGCTTCCAAGAAAGCCGCGCTAGACGGCAATTGGGATGAAGCGCGCAAGTACCGCGATCTGGCCCTCGACATCTTTGGCAAGCTGTCTCAAGAAACTTGGCGGGGTTCGGCGAGCGTGCAGGCCAATGGGTTGAACACCACCTACCGCTATACGCTTGAGATGCTGGACAAGAAGCGCGATGACCCCGAGGCGCTGAAATTCGCTCAGGAGACCTTCGGTAAGGAGGTTCCGGTGATCACTTACACCGAACTCGCGTTGACGGAGCTCTTCCGGGTGCGCATCAAGGCCCGCGACGTGGGTCGTGATGCCAGTCTCTACCACATGAACGTGCTGAACTGGGTGCGGGATGACGCGGCCGAAAACGAAGCCTACAGTGACCTGGATGAAGCGGAAGTCAACATTTGGCGAAGCCTGCCTTCGGGCGTGGCTTTGGCCGACATCGTGGAGATGCAGGTGATCAAAGATTTGCAGCCGCTCGCCGACAAGTTGAAGGCTGCGAACAACAATCCGGTTGAAATACGCCGGGTCGCTCGCGAATTCGAGGAAGCCCTGCCCAAGGAGCCGAAAGAGGACATCACCGGCATCACCCCGCGCATCTACTCGCTCAACCTCGCCGATTTCGAATCCATGATGGAGATGGACGGACGGCGCTACTTGGGCCGCCAAGTCCTGCGCGTGATGGAAGAATATCAGAAGACGAAGGCGTTCCCGGCGGAGTTTAAGACCGAGGGGGAGGCACCGTTTGGCATGGAATTCCGTTACGTCAAGACGCAGGGCGGGTTTCAAGTGAACTTGGGCGGACGACGAGGTGGATACCAAATCGCCTTCCCAATGATCGTCATCACGCCGGAGATGGAGCGACCGGCCGTCGGCGCGGGCTAAGCGCCCTCGACCCTAATGAGAAACCCCGGTCCACAAAGGGCCGGGGTTTCTCAATTCCTGGGGGCAGGCGAGGCCTAGTCTTCTTCTTCGCGTTCGCCGCTCTTGCGGGCAAAGATGCGAATCGGCGTGCCTTCCATCGGGAATTCGGCGCGAATCCGGTTGGCCAAGTACCTCTCATAAGAGAAGTGCATCAGCTGCGGGTCGTTGCAGAAGAAGATGAAGGTCGGCGGATTGCTCACCGGTTGGGTGACGTAATACACCCGGAACGCGCGGCCCTTGCGGCTGAGCGGTCGGTCCAAGGTGGCGTTTTGGATCAAGCGGTTCAGCTGGCCCGTGGGGATGCGCGTGTTGCCCGCGTCTACGGCCGAGAATGCGGCGTTGATCGCCCCGTCCATCCCCGTGCTCATCTTGGCGCTGGTGAAGCGCACGATGGCGTAGGCACACTCGGGAATCTCGGCCTTCAGCGCCCGCACAAACTCCTTTTTGGCCGGGCTGGTGCGACCCAGGTTGCCATCGGGCGGCTCCACCAGGTCCCACTTGTTCACCGCAATCACCAGCGGCTTCCCAAGTTCAAAACTCGCCTTGGCCACCCGCTTGTCCCCGTCGGTCAGGCCTTCGTTGCCGTCAATCACGAGCAATGCGCACTCCGCGCGTTCAAGGGCGCGGGCAGCGCGGAGCACCATGTAGTACTCAATGCTGCCCTGAATCTTGCCGCGCCGCCGAATCCCGGCGGTGTCAATGAGCCGGACCTTGCGGCCCTTCCAACTCACCTGGCTGTCTATGGCGTCGCGAGTGGTGCCGGGGATATCACTCACAATCGAGCGCTCCTCGCCGCTAAAGGCATTCAGCATCGAGCTCTTGCCCACGTTCGGTCGACCGATGATGGCAAGGCGCAATTCGTCATCGCCTTCGCCCACTTCGTTGGTGGTCTTGGGCAGAAGATCAACGACCTTATCCATCAGGTCGCTGAGGCCACGTCCGTGGAGGCCCGACACCGGGAACACTTCGCCAAAGCCCAAGGCGTAGAACTCCGCCGCCTGGGGTTCACGGATCTCGTTGTCCACCTTGTTGGCCAGCACCAGCACCGGCACGTTAATGCTCCGCAAACGCTGGGCTAGGTCTTCGTCCGCCGGGTTCAGCCCCTCGTCGGCATCCACCATAAAGAGGATCACGCTGGCCTCGGCCAAAGCCACCTCGGCTTGCACCCGAATCTGCTCCACCAGCGGGTCATCGTCACCAAACAGAATCCCGCCCGTGTCCACCACGCGGAATTTGCGGTCCTTGTAATCGAACTCGGCGTACAGGCGATCCCGGGTCACGCCGGGTTGGTCTTGCACCACGGCAATGCGCCGCCCCGCAAACCGGTTAAAGAGGGTGGACTTCCCGACATTCGGTCGCCCGACGATCACCAAAGTGGGTAACTGAGCGGCCATAAGAAGGAGAATGATACCGGCCCCTCCCGCGAGGGTTCTGGGAGAGGCATAATGAACGGGTGAGCGACTGGCGCCACCGTGTCGACAACTTAGTCGAACTGATGAACGATTTTGGGCTTGAGCGCGCCCGGCAAAGCGGGGAAGGCTGGAGCCTGGAGCTGAGCAAGACGGTCCCGGTGAGCGGGGGCGTGCCGATGATGGCCGCCGCACCCGCCGAAGCCGCTGCCCCGGCCACGCCGGCCGCGAAGCCGAAGAAGGCTGCGCGCCGCGCTGCCGAAGTCGCCCGTGGCATCCCCGTTACCACGCCCATGATGGGCATCTACTACGCGGCCCCGAGTCCGGGCGCGCCCAACTTCGTGTCCGTGGGGCAAGAAGTGACCGAGGGGCAAGTGGTGGGCCTGGTGGAAGCCATGAAGACCTTCAACGAAATCCTGGCGCCGCAGAGCGGGGTGATCACGTCGGTGGAAGTCACCAATGGCCAACTTGTTGAACCCGGAACGGTCCTCATTGAATAGGCTCCCGCAACTCCGGATTGGGCTCCTGGGATTCGGCACGGTGGGTGAAGGCACCTACCGGATGCTGGAGGACAACCTGGCCAGCATTCGACGCAAAACCGGCGCCGATCTCTCGGTGGTCCGCATCGGCATTCGGGATGAGAAAAAGTCTCGCCGCGCCCCCCGTGAGCTTTTCACCGCCGACAACATGGGCATCGTCACCGATCCCAGCATCGATCTCGTGGTCGAAGCGATTGGCGGGATTGACCCGGCCTTAAGCCTGGTGGAAGCCGCACTGGACCAGGGCAAGAGCGTGGTGACGGCCAATAAGGAGATGATGGCCAAGCACGGGGCTCGCCTGCTGGAGAAGGCCCGCGCCAAGCAGATTGACCTCCACTTCGAAGCCGCCGTGGGCGGGGGTATCCCCATCGTGCAAGTGCTAAAGCACCAGCTGGCTGGCAACGATGTGCCGATGATGATGGGCATTCTTAACGGCACTAGCAATTACATCCTCACGGCGATGAGCCAAGAGGGGCGACCCTTTGACGAAGTGCTGGCCGAGGCCCAACTGAAGGGCTACGCCGAAGCCGACCCCACCAACGACGTGGAGGGCTTCGACACGATGTACAAAATCAGCATCCTGGCGAGCATCGTCTACGGGGGGCCGGTGCCGCTGGAGTCGGTGCACCGTGAAGGGATCACCAACCTAGACGCAATTGATTTTGAATATGCCGACGTGCTGGGCTACACCATTAAGCTGCTGGGCGTGGCCGAAGAACTGGCCGACGGCTCGGTGCGGGTGCGCGTGCACCCGGCGTTTGTGCCCAAGGCGCATTCGCTGGCGAGCGTGAACGACGTGTTCAATGCGGTGTGGTTCCACGGCGACTTCGTGGGTGACCTCATGTTTAGCGGCCGGGGGGCCGGGGGCGACCCGACCGCCAGTGCCGTAGTGGGCGACGTGATTGACGTGGCCCGGAACTTTGCCGCGAAGGGCACGGGCAGCGCTTTGCCGTTCGATCCGCCCCGCCCCGCCGCGGGGATGGATGACCTGGTTTCGCGCATCTATGTGCGGCTGGACGTGCTGGATAAGCCCAACACGCTGGGCCGCATCAGCACCGCCTTTGGCGACCACAACGTGGGCCTGGCGGCGATGGAAATGCGTACCACCGATACCAACCACGGCGAAATCGCGTTCCTCACCCACCCGGTGCGGGAAGCGCAGTTTGTGGCGGCGCTGGAAGCCGTCGAGCAACTGGACGTGGTCTACGGCGTGGGCAATTGGATCCGCGCCGTGGAGGTGACGAAGTGACCCGCGTGGCGTGCGTGCAGGCCCCGGCCATCTTGGGCGACCCCGCCGCCAACCTCGAGACGGTGAAGGAGTATCTGCAGGCGCTTGCCGAGGACGGCGTGGATATTGTCGTCTTTCCGGAGTGCTTCTTAACGGGCTATGTGGTGAGCACCGAAGAGGAAGCCCGGCGCATCGCCCTCACGGCCACGGAACCCGCCTCGGAGTACGAGGACGTGGAAGAAGACGCCTATTACATGTCCGATGAGATCGCGCAGCTGGATGCGCTGTGCGAAGAGCTCGACATCGTGTGTGTGGTGGGCTACGCCGCCGAAACCGCCCTTGGTGAACTGGTGAATGAGTGCGTTTTGCTGGAGCCCGGCCAATTCCCGGCCGTGTACCGGAAGACGCACCTGCCTTGCCTCGGCTTCGATAATTTTGCCCTTACGGGAGACGATTTGCCGGTTTTCGAAACGCGCTACGGCCGCATCGGCATGGCGATTTGCTACGACCTGCGCATCCCAGAGACCCTGCGCGTGCTAGCCCTGAAGGGTGCCGATCTCGTGATCCTGCCCACCAACTGGCCGGAAGGGGCGGACTTTAGCGCGGATTCCGTCGCCCCCGTGCGCGCCATGGAGAACAAGGTGTTCCTGGCCACT
>CAZVHE010000028.1:0-2728 GCA_964627705.1 uncultured Chthonomonas sp. | reverse complement strand
TGAGGAAGGCGGCTTCCGGTTCATCGGCAAGAGCGGCATCTTTGGATTGAATGGCGAGCCCCTGGCCAAGGCCGGGTCCGAGCCCGAGGTGATCGTGGCGAACCTCAACCTGCCCGCCGCCCGCGACAAGCGGAACGTGAACCCGGTGACCGGCTACGTCACCGAGGTCTTTGCCGCCCGTCAGCCCGACCTCTACGACGTGATCGTAAGCGGGCAAGAGCTTCCCCCGGTCCCGCCGGAACTGGAAGACGACGAAGACGCTTGACAGCCCCAACTCGGGGTGAGCGAGAGGGATAGACTTCAACCTTCTATGCAGCATTCCCTCGTGAGCGTCATTGACTTTGGTGGGCAGTACTCGCAGCTGATTGTCCGCCGAATTCGCGAACTGGGGGTGTATAGCGAAATGGTGCCGTGGATGCATGCGGCCGACCACATCCGCGAGAAGAATCCAATCGCGATCATCCTCAGCGGCGGGCCGCGTAGTGTGCGCGAAGAGAACGCACCGGACTTCGATTTCTCGTTGGCCGAAGGGAAGCCTCTGTTGGGCATTTGCTACGGCATGCAGCTGATGGCGCACCGTCTGGGCGGGCGCGTGGAACGAGCTACCGACCGGGAATACGGTCGGCAGAGTTTCTCATCACGAGAATCCGACGCGCTGGTGGGCGTGATGCACAACCCGCAAATTTGGATGAGCCACGGCGACCGCATTGAAGATATCCCGGCGGGCTACGCGGTGACCGCGCAAACCGCGACCTGCCCAGTGGCGGCCATGGAGAACGCGAAGGCCAAGCGTTTTGGCGTGCAGTTCCACCCGGAAGTCAGCCACACGCCCGACGGAAAGGCGCTGCTGGATGCCTTTTTGAACCAGATTGAGGGTCTCACCCGCGACTGGACACCGGGGCAGTTCATTGAAGAGACCGTCGAGTCCATTCGCGCGCAAGTCGGCACCGAACGCGTGCTATGCGCCGTAAGCGGCGGCGTGGATAGCTCGGTGGCGGCGGCGCTGCTGACCAAAGCGCTGGGCGACCAAGTGACCTGTGTCTTTGTGGATCACGGCCTGCTGCGCAAAAACGAAGCGGAGGAGGTGGTGCATATGTTCACCGAGACCTTCCACCCGCACCTGGTGGTCATCCGGGCCGCTGATCAGTTCTTTGGCAAGCTGGCGGGCGTGACCGACCCCGAAACCAAGCGCAAGATCGTGGGCGCAGAGTTTGTGCGGTGCTTTGAAGCGCACAGCGACGAGTTCAGCGACTGCCAGTGGTTGGCCCAGGGCACGCTCTACCCGGACGTGATTGAGAGTGGTTCTTCCACTGCCAGCACCATCAAAACCCACCACAACGTGGGCGGCCTGCCGGACTGGATGAAGCTCAAAGTCATCGAGCCGCTGCGCTGGCTGTTTAAGGACGAAGTGCGGGCCGTGGGGCGCGCGCTGGGCTTGCCGGAGCACGTGGTGGACCGCGAACCCTTCCCGGGGCCGGGCCTGGCCGTGCGCGTGCTGGGCGAAGTGACCCGCGAGCGAGTGCGGATGACGCAGGAGGCGGATGCGATCTTCCGGCACGAACTGCGGGTGCAGGGCCACAAGCCAGGCATCTGGCAGAGCTACGCCGCCCTCCTGGACGTGAGGAGTGTGGGGGTGATGGGCGACGAGCGCACCTACGAGCAGCCGATTGTGCTGCGAGCGGTGACGAGCGAAGATGCCATGACGGCCGAAGCGGCCGCCCTGCCGTTTGAGTTTTTGCAGCATGTCGCGCTGCGCATCGTGAACGAAGTGGATGGGGTCAATCGCGTGGTTTACGACTTGACGGGCAAGCCTCCGGGGACCATCGAATGGGAGTAAAGACGGCCCCGTATTCTTACCAGGATCGGGCACTGCTTTTGGCTTCGACGGCTGGGTTGATAAGGACCCGAGAGGATGCCCGGTAACTTTGCCGGGTAAATCCTGCAAACCTCAGTTTATTCAAATTTTATGAGCATGTTTGTCTCCGAAATCAGTAAGACATTCCGGTGGGAAATGGGGCACCGACTGGCGGGGCACCCTTTGTGTGGCAACCCTCACGGGCACAGCTACGCCGCCGACATCTACCTCAAGGGGCCGGTGCAACCCAACGGCATGGTGATGGATTACGGCGACCTGAGTGCCCTGATGAAGCCCTTGGTGGCCCAGCTCGACCACGCCTTTGCGGTGGACCAAGCCGATGCTCTGATGGGTGAGTTTCTGCGCGAGAACGGCTTCCGGATCTTCGAATTGCCCTATCCGCCCACGGCGGAGAACCTAGCCCGCTGGCTAGCGGAGGCACTGGCCCCGCAACTCCCGTCCGGTTTGGTCCAACTCACGGTGGTGGTGCGGGAAACCGCCCACACCACTGCCCAGCACACCGTTGTTCTCGGCTAGCCCGTCGCCGCTCGGAAGAGCTGAATCCGGTTGCGGTCGGGGTCAAACACCATCTGCACGTGGCCCCGGGGGGTCTCGTGGATTTCCGGGTCCACTTCGCCGCCGGCTTCCCGGCAAGCAGCGGCGGCAGTCTCCAGGTCTGCCACTTCAATCGACACCACAAATCCCGTCGCGCCACCCGGCATACCCGCGTGCAAGCCCAGGGTCACCGCGCCCAAGCGGAACGCCGTCCAATGCGGGCTGGCGTAAGCGGGCTCCTGCCCAAGCAACGCCGTATAGAAAGTTACGGAACGATCCATGTCTGTCACGCCGGCCCAGACCGTATCGATGTGCCCC
>CAZVHE010000027.1:23161-24172 GCA_964627705.1 uncultured Chthonomonas sp. | reverse complement strand
CCCTGCTGATACACCAGGTGCCGCCCGGTGCGCAGTGTCCCCCCGGCGCGCCCCGCCACAATCGTCGGCAGGTCGTCGTGGTTATGGCGGTCACCGTTGCTGATCCCCGCCCCGTAAACCAGCATGGTGTTGTCCAGCAGGGTGCCGTCGCCATCCTCGGTGGCGGCCATGCGCTCCAGGATGTACGCCAGTTGCTGGGTGTGGAAGATGTCGATCAGCTGCTTCTTCCGCACCTTGTCCGGGTCGTTGCCGTGGTGGCTCACGTCGTGGTGCCCGTCGCCGATGTTCAGCTCCGGGAACGGCCGGTTGCTGCCATCGTTGGCCAGCATAAAGGTGCAAATGCGGGTGAGGTCGCTTTGGAACGCCAGCACCATCATGTCACCCAGCAGGCGGATGTGCTCGCCCCGGTCGCGGGGGATGCCAGGGGCCGGCGCGGGAATGCCTTCGCCCATCAGCGAGCGGTTTTCGGTTTCCGCGCGGGCAATGCGCCGCTCGATGTCGCGCACCCCATCCAGATATTCGTCCAGCTTCTGCTGGTCGCGGGTGCCCAGCCGCGCCCGCAGGGCATCGGCGTCCTCCATCACAAAGTCGAGGATGCTGCGCCGGTGCGCCATACGCCGCTCGCGGCTCACCGCATCGGCCACTTCATCGCCGGTGCCAAACAGCCGCTCGAACACCGCGCGCGGGTTCACTTCTTTGGCCACGGGGGTGCTTTCGCTGGACCACGAGACGCTGCTGGAATACGCGCAGGAATAGCCACTATCGCAGTTGCCTGCCATCGCCCCGCGCTCGCACCCGATTTCGAGCGAGGCAAAGCGCGTCTGCTTGCCAATGAACTGGGCGGCCACTTGGTCGGCGCTGATCCCGGCGCGGATATCGCTCCCGTCGGTTTTCTTGATGTGCACGCCGGTCAGCCAGGTGGCGGTGCTACGGGCGTGGTCGCCGGGGCCGTCACCCAGGGCGTTGGCGTTGTGCTGGGCCAGGCCGGTCACCACGTTCATGTGCTGCTTC
>CAZVHE010000027.1:19561-23047 GCA_964627705.1 uncultured Chthonomonas sp. | reverse complement strand
CGCTCACCGCCAGCACACTCCGAGGGGCAAGACCTTCCAGGAACGGGACGGCCATTGCCACCCCCATCCCTCGCAATACCGTGCGGCGGCTAACTTCGCGCATACCTCTAGTCTATCGGGTTTTTGCGCGTTTTCGTTCTTGGTTTTGTGCTTTTTGCGGGGTGGGCAGGGGCGAGGTAACGTGCGGGGCGTTATGCGCGTTCGGTTTTACGCCACGCTGTGGCCCCTGGGCGGCGACCTGGATGCCCGCCTGGCCGCCGTAAAGGCCGCCGGTTTTGAGGGGTTCGAAGACTGGGTGCGCCCGCACGCCGAACTCCGCCCCGTAGCCGAAAAGCACGGCCTGGCCTACCGTGCGACGGTGGGCGGGGACGAGCCGGACGCCTTCCGGCGCGGGCTGGATGAAGCGTTTGACTGCCAGTGCACGGGCGTCACCGTCCACGCGGGACGCCCCTGGATGCGCGGGCAAGAGGCGGTGGATTTCCTCGGTCAGTTGGTGGAGATCGCCACGCCCTACCCCTTCCCGTTGGACTTTGAGACGCACCGGGGCCGCTTGCTCTTTGAACCGCTGAGCACGGCGGATTTGCTGCGGGCGCTCCCCGATTTGTGGCTATGCGCGGACTTCAGCCACTGGACGGTGGTGACCGAGAGCCGCCTGAGCGGCTACGTGGAGGCGCTGAACCTGGCCATCGGCCGCACGAGGCACATTCATGCGCGGGTGGGGTTCGAAGAAGGCCCCCAGGTGCCCGACCCCCGCGTGCCAATGTGGGCGGATTATGTGACCCTGCACGAGGGGTGGTGGGACAAGATCAAGGAAGCGGCCAGTGCCCGGGGGCAGGCAGAACTGGGGGTGGACCCGGAATTCGGGCCGGCGCACTACCAGTGGACCGACCCGGCGACGGGCCACCGCCTGGCCGACCCGTTCGCCGTGGCGCAGTGGATGCGGGATCGTTTGGCTAAGCGCTGGGCGTAACGAGCCGCGCCCCCGCGCTGCCCGCGTCAAAATGAACCCATGACCCCCGACGCGATCCTGGATCACCTCCGCCGCAGCCCCCGCCGGGGCCTGGCCCTGCGCCTGGACGCCATGAACTGGCTGAACAAGCTCGACGGCTACGATTGGTCCGGCATCTACGTCCTCCACGGCGACCTGCTGCACCTGGACGCCTACGTGGGCACCCCCACCGACCACACCGAAATCCCGGTCGGGCGCGGAGTGTGCGGCACCGCCGTGGCCGAGAACCAGAACCAAGTCATTCCCGACGTGCGCGAGCTGAGTAACTACCTGGCCTGCAGCCTGGAAACCCGCGCCGAACTTGTGGTCCTCATCCGCCGGGACGGCCAAATCCTGGGGCAGATTGACATTGACAGCCACACCACCAACCGATTCCAACAGGAGGACGTCGCCCTGCTGGAAGCCATGGCCGAAATCCTGGCTGAACGCTGGGACGACTGAGCCCCCCACAACCATCGCCCCAAGCCCGGCGTAGAATGAGATATGGATGTGTATCCCATCCTCTCGCGGCTGGTAGCCCCCACCGAACTGCACGGCATGACGGAGGCCGAGCTCCAACAAGTCGCGAACGAGGTGCGGCAAGCCATCCTCGATCAAGTCAGCCAAACCGGAGGCCACTTCAGCAGTAACCTCGGCACGGTCGAACTCACAGTGGCGCTCTACGCCACCCACAGCCTCCCGCCGGACGTGGTGGTGTGGGATACCGGCCACCAGGCATACCCGCACAAGCTGCTGACCGGGCGCCTGCCCCGCTTCCCAACCCTGCGCAAGCACAAGGGGCTGAGCGGCTTCCTCAAGCGGGACGAACACGAACTCGATCACTTCGGTGCGGGCCACGCCGGCACCGCCATCAGCGCTGCCCTCGGCTTCGCCCGGGCTCGGGATACGCTGAAGCAAGACCACCGCGTGGTGGCCATTACCGGCGACGCGGCCATTGCCAGCGGCATGAGCTGGGAAGCCCTCAACCACGCCGGCATTGCGGGCACCGACATCACGGTGGTGCTAAACGACAACCGCATGTCCATTGCCCCCAACGTGGGGGCCCTGAACCGCTACTTCAACCGGCTGCGTTCCCGCCCCGACCTGCAAGCGGCCGCTCGCCGCGCCAAGGACCTGGTGCAACGCTTGCCCGGCCCCGCCCCGCGCCTGGCCGCCGGGATGCGCCACGGCCTGACCCACTACTTTGCGCCGGAAGAAACCGGCACCATCTTTGAAGAAATCGGGTTCGAATACATCGGCCCGGTGGACGGCCACGACCTGCCGATGCTGCTGGAGATCTTCCGCAACGTGCGGCAACTGCCGGGGCCCGTCTTTGTCCACGCCCTCACGGTGAAGGGCAAGGGGTACGAGAAGGCCGAAGCGGACGCCCGTACCTGGCACGGGGTCGGCCCGTTCGATTTGCAAAAGTGCGAGTTCGCCGCAAAGAGCGGCGGCCGCCCGGCGTACACCTCGGTCTTCGGCGATGCCCTGAGCGAACTTGCCCGGCGTGATGAGCGGGTGGTGGCCATTACCGCCGCCATGCCCGACGGTACGGGTCTGACGGAGTTTGCCAACGAGTTCCCGGATCGCTACTACGACGTTGGCATTGCCGAACCGCACGCGGTCACTTTTGCCGCCGGCCTGGCCGCCGGGGGCGTCAAGCCGTTCGTGGCCATCTACAGCACGTTTATGCAACGGGCCTTTGACCAGATCGTGCACGACTGCGCCCTGCAGCACCTGCCCGTGCGGTTCATCATGGACCGGGCCGGACTGGTGGGCGCGGACGGCCCCACGCACCACGGCGCCTTTGATATCAGCTACCTTTCGTTCATCCCTGGACTGGTGCAGCTCGCCCCCCGCGACGGCACCGAACTCCGCGCGATGGTGGACTGGATGGCAGGCTACCAGGATGCCCCCACCGCCCTGCGCTACCCTCGCGGCAGCGTGCCCGAGGGCTTGCCCGAAGGTCGTTCACCCATCCAACTCGGCCGCGCCGAGAACCTGGGCGTCCCGGGTGGTGAGGCCAGCTCGGTGGCCGTGATCGTGGCCTACGGCAGCATGGTGGACCGCGCCTGGCAGGCCGCGACCAAGCTCACCGCCACGGGCACCCCCACGGCGGTCATCAACGCCCGCTTTGCCAAGCCGCTCGATGCCGCCATGATCACGCAAGCCGCCCGCGAGCACGGCGGCCTGGTGACGGTGGAAGAAAACGCCCGCACCGGCGGCTTTGGCGAGTTGGTGCGCGAAGCCCTGGTAGATGCCGACCTCGCCGCCCTGCCACACTCCGTTTTGTCCCTGCCGGACCGCTTTATTGAGCACGGCGACCAAGACAAACTGCTGGACGAGAACGGCCTGAGCGTAGACGACATCGTGAATGCGGTGCGCAACGTTCAAAAGCAAGCGCGCAACTCCTAGTTCGGCTGTAAACTAGGGGTATGCGCGGCGCGGGATCGCTCACGTGGGCGGCGGCCCTTTTGGTGCTGGGGGGAGCAGGCCTT
>CAZVHE010000027.1:10931-19551 GCA_964627705.1 uncultured Chthonomonas sp. | reverse complement strand
GGCCCAGCACCCGGACCCAGGCCCAGAGCACCGCGGCCCCGCCCGTGACCCTGACCCCCGAGACCCGCAAGGAGTTCACCGCGAAGCTCCTGCCCGGCCTGGAAAAGTACTGCCTGGACTGCCACAGTGGTGCGGCCGCCGCCGGGGACTTTGACCTCGACGAGATCCAGGAACCCGAGGCGTTGGTGGCCAACGCACCCTTGCTGGAAAAGATGATCCAGTACCTGCGGGGCCGCAGCATGCCCCCCGCCAACATGCCCCAGCCCACCGAGGCCGAACGCAAGGCCCTGGTGGAAGGTTTGGAACGATTCTTTGCCGCCAACTGCCAACTGGCCGACGCCGGGCGCGTTACCATCCGCCGCCTCAACCGGTTTGAATACACCAACACCGTCAACGACCTCTTTGGGATGACGTTCAACGTGAGCGACGACTTCCCCAACGACGACGTGGGCTACGGGTTTGACAACAACGGCGACGTGCTGACGATGAGTACGCTGCACCTGGAGAAGTATTTGGCTGCCGCCGAGAAGATCGCCGCCGAGGTGCTACCAGTTTCGCAACCACGCACCATTGCGTTCGACTTTAGCAAGGCGATCCTGCCCGAATCCGTGCGTGTGGTGGAAGAAGACGCCATGCTCTACTTTGCCAATGGGAGCGTGCCGTTCCGGGCCAAGATCGAGACAGCAGGAGCGTACACCTTGGCCCTCAGCCTGGGTGCCCACCCCGCCGGGCCGGAGCCCCCGCAGGCCGTTGTCAAACTCAATGGCCGTGCCCTGGCTCCCATCAGCGTCAAGAGTGCCCGGGGCGCTCGCTACGAGGTCGAAATCCCGGTGGACCTGCGCCCGATGGAGCTGGAGATTCGGGTGGACTTCGTCAACGACTACTACAACCCCAACCACCCCGACCAGAACCAGCGCGACCGGAACCTCCTCGTCTACAGCATGAGCCTGACGGGGCCGAAGAATGCCGCCCCCATCACCACCCCTGGGCGCACCCGCCTGCTGGTGGGGCTCACCGGCACCGGCCGCACGCTGGCCGAATCCGCCCTCCAGCGCTTTGCCGAACGCGCCTACCGCCGCCCGTTGCAACCCGGCGAGATTCAGCGCATCGTGGCGCGTTATGACCAGGCCGCCCGCGACGGCGCGGGCAGCGAAGAAGCCCTGCAGGTGGCGGTGACGGGCGTGCTCGTGTCGCCACATTTCCTGTTCCGCGCGGAATTGGATGAGCAAGGCGAACCCAATACCGCCATCGGCGCGTACGAACTGGCCAGCCGGCTGAGCTACTTCTTGTGGGGTTCGTTCCCCGATGACGCGCTCCGTCGGGCGGCCCAGGATGGCTCGCTGCTGACGGATGCCGGCCTGACCGCGCAAGTGGACCGGATGCTGAAGGACCCCCGCGCTGCCCGCCTCGGCACCGGCTTTGCCGGGCAGTGGCTGCAGCTCCGCAAGCTCTCGGAACACGAAGTGGACCCCAACGCCTTCCCCTCGTTTACGCCCAGCCTGCGCACGGCCATGATCGAAGAGATCGAACGATTCTTCAACCGCCTGGTGGCCACCGACCGGCCCGTGCGAGAAATCCTCACCAGCGACGAGACCATGGTCAACGGCGAACTCGCCCGGCACTACGGGCTCCGGGTCACCGGCGAATCCTGGCAGGCCGTCACGCTGCCCAAGGGGAGTGGCGGCTTGCTCACACGGGCGGCGTTTCTCACCGTCACCAGCAACCCCAACCGCACCTCCCCGGTCAAGCGCGGGCGCTTTGTGCTGGACAACTTGCTGGGCACGCCCCTGCCGCCCCCGCCGCCGAATGTCGGGGCGATTGCGGAGGACGCCAAGGCGATGACCGAGGCCAGCGTACGCGAGCGCATGGAAATCCACCGCCGCAACCCGGCCTGCGCCAGTTGCCACAGCGTGATGGACCCGATCGGGTTCGCGATGGAGAACTACGACGGCATTGGCCGGTGGCGCGAAACCGATGGCCCGCACCCGATTGACCCGAGCGGCGAGTTCCCGGACGGGACGAAATTTTCGGGCGTGAACGGGCTCAAGAACGTGTTGCTGAAGCGCGAGGACGAACTGGTGCGCTACCTGGGCGAGCGGATGCTGACCTATGCCATCGGGCGGGGGATGCGCCCCAGCGACCACTGCCACCTGGATGCCATCCGGGATGAGGCCAAGCGGCGCGGCGGCACCATGAAGGGGCTGATCACCGCCGTGGTGCTGAGTGACCCGTTCCGGAAGCGTTCGCCGTCGGCATTGCCCACCAACTGAACGTGCGCGGGCGGCCCCGCAAAAATACGGGTCTGTATGACATGCTTTGACAGGCCACGTAGACGTGGAGTAGCATCACCAAAGGAGTACCTAATATGTACAAACCTCTTGTTTTGGTTCTGGCCCTTGGCGCGGTGGCTTCCGCCCAGGCGAACCTGCTTATCAATGGAGATTTCAGCTTGTCGGTGCCGAATAACGGCACGGGCAACGGTTGGACGGCCGCCGAAAATGATGGCTCAGGGGGCTGGCGCAGCACGGGAGGCAACCCGGGCGGGATGTTCATCCTCAACGACAATGGTGGCTCGGACGACCCGACGATCCAGCAGGATGTGACGCTCGTCATCGGCCAGCAATACCAGGTGTCCATTGATGTCGCCCGGGGCAACGTCTCGAACGGCAACAACAACGACTTCCGCATTAGCATTGACGGCAACGATTGGAACCACAACATTCCGAGTTCGCAGACCGTGTTTGTGACCTATACGCACAACTTCACGGCCACCAGCACTACCGCCACACTGCTCTTTGCCGGGGAAGACTTTGCGGACAACGACCCACGCATTGACAATGCGATCCTGACGGCCGTGCCCGAGCCGTTCTCGATGGTGGCTCTCGGTGCTGGCCTGCTCGCCTTGCGCCGCCGCCGAAAGTAAGATAGCCGCCTGATCATGCCCTCACACTTTTGCCGAGTGTGAGGGCTTTTTGTTATCCTTCCGCAGGGAGATAGCCGCGCTTTTGCAGCAGCCGGAGCGGGAGGTAGACGCCGTAGCCCTGGGTGGGCACGGTGCCGGGCAGGGTGACCAGTTCGTCGTTGATGTGGATGCGGTCCGCGCCGGGGTAGATCTTGATGTGGTCGTTGCCGATACGGACGTCCGCGCGGGCGGGCTCCAAGCTGATGGTGAAGTTCCAACCCCGGTGACGGCTCAGCTCGTTCATGTCCACGTAGACGTTCTGGTCTTTGTCCACCTTGGTGACCATCTCCCGCCCGGCAACGCGCTGGATGTTGTCGACAAAGTTGGCTCCTAGTACGGCTTCACTGTGTCGCCACCTCAAAAGGGCATCCTTAAATCCTGATAAGGACTCCTTTTCACCCCCAAAATCGGGGTTTCGGCCGGCGGTAACCAAGGGCATCCAGTAGAACCGAGTGACACAAGCATGGCTAACCAAAAGGCCATCAAGGGATGTCTCCACTCTTTCACCCGCCTTACGTACACCCAGCCTCGCTAGCGGTGAACTCTCTCTCAACACAACCAAAGCCCCAGATGGATTTTTGTCTGCCAACCCAATCTGCAGGCTAGGCAACAAAGAAGCGGAGGTTGAGAGTAGGTTGTCGAAACTGGACTGGGCGTCCATAATTGAGAACCTCGAACTCAGCTGAATTCGATGCAGCTTATCTTGCGAATCCAGGTATTCGGTCTCACTTCCCAAGTACTCGCGTGATGCGACTGAGGCATTACTAGACATGCGGTTAGTAACGACAAAGTCCCTCTGACGCACAAGTTGATCGAATGGTGAACTGGGCTCATTCGCCATTAGTATGAACATTGCTGTGATCATTGTTGATTCTCCTGCAAAACTACGTGTTGGTTTGTCTCGAGAAACTCTGTCAGTTGACACTAGTTACGTCGATCGTAGTGGCCTGACGCCCTACTGATTGAGCTGGTGTGGGACCGACAATAACTACCGTCAAAGGCATACCCTGAACAGCTGCGATCGTATCTTCTGCTAGCTTTAGACGGTATGTGAGGCCGTAAACGTTCGGGATCGAAAAGGTTTGCCATGCACCAGTCACTGACCAGGCCCATGCAACATCCATTCTGACTACTCCCGAAAGGTCATGGGAATATGCGAGGGCTGAATCACTGAGAGTCCCAGACACGATGCACTGAAAGTGATTGCTGAATGGCAATCTGAAGTAGTACGACGCATCAGCCCTGTTGTATCCAATAGGACAAACGGGATTCGTAACAAACAAGGGCTCCCCAACTTCATTGACTTTTTGCCCAACAGAGTCAATCCCTTGACATTCATGAAGGATAATCAAAAAACCGTTAATATCATAGCAGTTGACCATCTGTCTTCCAGCCGCCACATACTGGTTTAGAAAGTTCTTCAGCAAGTACACAGATTCTGCGGGATTACCACTTGAGAGCATAAGGAACTGGCCCTGCGCCCCTGAGGAAAGATTATATAGCATTAAGTTACTATCGAATAGCCCCTGTGAAAGTTTTTGGTTTACGCTCGCCAGAGTTGACGACTGCTGCGCAAAAGAGCAACTGATTTCAGCCACTTCCGTCCAAATTGGATTCATGACGCCAACCGGGTTCGACAACGTGATGTAGACTTTCTGGGTATTAACAGTTCCTGACCATGGACTCGGGTTCCCACCTGGAACTTGCGCCCCGAAGTTGCCTTCGACCCTCATAGTCAGCTGAATGTAGCCATGGGTGACGAAGCTTGGTAGACCGCCCAAACTCAAACTTGCCGGTGAGGTCTGACCAATAGGTACCGAAAGCGACACCGTGGGCGCCGATAAGATCGTGTCGGGGATGGTAACGGGTGGAGGTGAACCAGGGGTGCCTACAGCGGGAGGAGTGCTATGTATGAATCGGGCATCTTGGACGATCAAGTTTCCAACGAAATCCTGCTGAGGATTGTTGTTCTGGAAGAAGACTTGAAGTTGGGCACTACCGCCTTTCGTGTATACGACCGGGTGGGTGAAGCCTTCTATTGATGGCAATTGTGCTGGAAAGAGGAACCGATTCGTCGCAGGTGAGTTGCCCGTCCAGTTCGTACTGGATCCGACGAGAGAGAGGGTTGGCTGCCCTCCACCGCCAGGCCCACCCGGCCCGCCTTGAGCCAGGGCCACAAGGACCATCAGCCAGGTGGCAACAACCGCCAGAAACCTGTTCATATCTTTGATGATAACTTGCCCCCCCGTGTCAATCTAGGGCTTTAAACCGATAACCTACCAACTCGCTGAGGGTGGCACCGGGCGGTCAATCGCCCACTGTAGGAACTGCTCTCTTCACGCCCACTCACTCGCATCTATCCTGCGCTGGGCAGATAGCCACGCTCCTGTAGCAACCGGAGCGGGAGGTACACGCCGTAGCCCTGGGTGGGCACGGTGCCGGGCAGGGTGACCAGTTCGTCGTTGATGTGGATGCGGTCTGCGCCGGGGTAGATCTTGATGTGGTCATTGCCAATGCGAACATCCGCTCGGGCGGGCTCCAGGCTGATGGTGAAGTTCCAACCCCGGTGACGGCTGAGCTCGTTCATGTCCACGTAGACGTTCTGGTTCTTGTCCACCTTGGTGACCATCTCTCTCCCGGCCACGCGCTGGATGTTGTCTACGTATGTAAACTTGGTCGAAGATTCGCTGTTATGCCACCTCGTGATGGACATCATGCATCCAATGTAATCCGATTTACCTTCATCGCCAAGGTCAACACTTCGCCCCGCATAACCAACTGGATTCCATTGGAAGGTTGTAGAAGAACTTGATCCAACAAGCTTTACATAGGGAAATGGGCTGTAGCCAACTGCGCATGTTTGCACGATACTTCCACCTTCAACGACTTGAAATCGAACGATTGAGAGATGCTCAGGAACTGGCAGCATGACCCCAACTGGTGCTGAATCGCTAGCCATAAACAACCTATTCGCGCCTCCGTAATTTTCTAGAGAAAATCCAGGGCTATCCAGTCGACCAAAGAATGTAGTGCTGGGCTCAAATGTCAGCTTTGACGATTTCAAGGCAAATGAAAGCCTTCGGCTAGCGTGCTTTGCGTCCATTCGTAGGTATTCCGCTCTCTCTGCTCGCAGGGAGCGTGCAATCTCAAAACCATGCTCCTGGCATACGGCTTCGATTGGCCCAGTAGCAGACGGAATCGCAAGTAGCAAGGGGATCATTTCTAATATACTCCAGAAATCATTACAGGGTTAAAGTATGGAATCTCTGACTGCCCAGTGGTCGGACCAGGCAAAACAGGATCGAAGTAGTATGCTGAGTGATCGTAAGATCCGTCCTCAGCATTTAACTCTCTCCGGTAAGCTAAACCAAAGACTGAGGCACCTACGAAGGATTGCCATGAACCATTAAAATCCCACAGTACGGCAGGGTTCATGTAGTTTGCCCCTTGAAGATCATAGCGGTACGCCATCGCTGCATCACAGACCTGATCACCAGACACGATCTGAAAATGCCAGCCAAAATCGACACGAATGTACATGCTTGCTTGAGATGCATCCCATCCAATGGGAACAAACTCATTCGTCACAAATCTAACAGGTTCCGTCGCAATCCCAGCCTTCCTACCAATTGCGGATATTCCCTGGGAGTGGTGAAGCAGACCGAGAAATGAGTTGATATCGACGCAACCCCCTGGTTCCGAACCCGCTTCTTGCATGTCACACAGAAACTCGGTAAGGTTGAAATGCACATCTGATGTCGAAGTGAAGACAGTATAGCTCATATCACCGTCGGGCAGCCAGTACCAGAAAATACTGGAGAAGTAGAGTCCCTGGGTAAGGCTAGTGCTTAGCTGGCTTGCAGTCACACCACCTTGGGCCATCGTACAAGACAGTTGGGCAAGCTCAATCCAAACCGGTTGCATTGCGCCTGTAGGCAATCCAAAGGTGATCAATACTTGTTGCGAGGAAATGTTGCCATTCCAAGGTGAAGGATTGCCGCCCCCGGCTGGTTGAGCACCAAAATTCCCTTCTGCTTTCAGTTGCAATTGGATGTGACCCTTGGTGACAAATGCTGGTAGACCCGAGATTGTGAGTGTTGCCGGGGCCGTCTGACCAATCCCAATGTTGAGCGACGCCGTGGGGGCACTTAGAATGGTGTCCGGAATTGTAATCGGGGGCGGGGCACCCCACGGCACCGACAAAGGCTCGGAGTCATGGATGTACCGTGCGTCCTCAACGATCAGCTGGCCAGTAAAGGCTTGTTGCGGATTGTTGTTCTGGAAGAACAATTGGACCTGGGCGCTGCCTCCCTTCTGGTAGACAACTTCGTAGAGTAGGCCCTCAACTGGCGGTAGGTGGCTAGGATGGTAGAAAGCGTTCGTCGCAGGAGCATTTCCCAACCAGTCCGTTTTCCAGGCAACGAACGAAATTGTCGGCGAGCCTCCACCACCTGGCCCCCCAGGTCCACCCGGACCGCCCTGGGCCAGGGCCACAAGGACCATCAGCCAGGTGGCAACAACCGCCAGAAACCTGTTCATATCAGTGACGATAACTTGCCCCCCGTAGTGTTATGTGCCATTATACCCACCAGTTGCCACTCAACGTGCGCAAACCGAGGTGCACCCCTAATACAAGCGAGCCCCGTTGGGTACGGGGCGCTCGGTCGTGAACACCACCACGCCCCCCTCGGCATCCGCGCCCGTAATCAACACTTCGCTCAAGAACGGCCCGATTTGCCGCGATCCCAGATTCACCACGCACAGCACTTGCCGCCCCACCAGGTCCTCGGGTTGATAGTGCACGGTCAGCTGCGCGCTACTCCACTTGTGGCCCAGCTCCGGCCCCAGGTCCACGCGCACCTTGTAGGCGGGCTTGCGCGCCTCCGGGAACGGCAGCACTTCCACCACCGTGCCCACCCGCATATCCACGCTTGCAAATGCCTCAAAAGGTGTCATCCCGTTTAGGCTACTCTTTCCCTCGCATGGCGCAGTACGATCCCATCCCCGGCGGCTCGATAATTTGGTCCATTGGCTACGCCGCCGACGAGGCCCCCGGTTTTCTGCGCCGCTTGGCCGCCCACGGCATCGTGCAGGTTGCGGACATCCGCACCAACGCCTGGAGCCGTTACCAAACCGACTTCCGGCGCGGCACCATTGAGTCACTCTTCCGGGATGCAGGGGTGGCGTACCGCTTCTTTGGCGAGGGGCTGGGGGGCAAACCGGACGATGAGGAACGCCTGACCGAGGGCCGCCCCGACGACGGGAAGATCCTGGACGATCCGCGTTTTGAGGCCGAACTCACGGCGCTCATCCAGTGGGCGCAAGAAGCCCCCACCGCGTTCATGTGCGGGTGCGGCTGGCCGCAGGGCTGCCACAGAGGGCGGCTGCTGACCCCGGCCCTGGAGGCGCGCGGGCTGCTGGTGCGGCACATCACGCCGGATGGGCGCGTGGCGGATTCATTGGCCGGAGCCGAACTCCTGCGCACCGGGCAGGCGAGTCTTTTCGACTGACGAAAGTTAGCCCGGCTGACCGCACAACTGGCGGTAGGTGCTCATCACTTTCTTTACGTAGTTCTGGGTTTCGCGGTACGGCGGCACGCCCCCGAATCGGCGCACGGCCCCCGGCCCGGCGTTGTAGGCCGCCAGCGACAGCACCAGC
>CAZVHE010000027.1:0-10909 GCA_964627705.1 uncultured Chthonomonas sp. | reverse complement strand
CGGCTGTAGGTGCTGAGGTGCTGCGTAATCAGCTTGGTCGTCCCCATCAGGTTCTGGTCCGTGTCAAACACGTTGCTGACGCCCAGCCCGCGCGCGGTGCCCGGCATCAGTTGCCCCAGGCCACGGGCGCCGGCATGGCTCACCGCGTTGGGGTTGAAATTGCTTTCCACCAAGACGATCGCCATGATGAGGCGGGCATCCACGCCAAAGCGGGCGCTGTGCTCCAGAATCTTGGCGGCAATATCGGTGGCTTGGGCGACGCTCAGGCGGCTGTTGCGCGAGCGGATGAACCCAGCGTAAGCCCCCAGAACGGAATTCAGCTCCGGCGCGAGGTTCGTACGTGTCGCCACGCTGAGCGAAGGGATGTTCCCCGGCAGCGCGGGCGGACGGCCTCCTCGGCTCGTGGTGCTCCCTCGCTGGTTGCGTTCGGCGGCTTGTTGGCGCGCCAGTTCGGCTTGGCGCTGTTGTTCCAGGCGGGCATTCTCGGCGGCCTCGAACTTCAGCATCTGATCTTCCGAGGCGGCCCCGAGGAGTTCAGCCCGCAGCAAGCCCAATTCGGTGCGGCGCTCGGCTTTCACCAGCAGGCGGGCGGTGGTGTTGGGATAGGTCACCCAATCCGGAGCCCCGGCGGCTTTGATGTTGAGCGTGCGGCCTTCTTTGGTTTCCAACAAGAGCGAGCGCGTGTCCCCGGAGCCAATGGAACCCTTCACGATCCCGCGGACTTCCATTACGCGCGAACCCACAAAGGTCTCGAGGGCTTCTTGACTGGCGGAAATCGTGACGCCGTGCTGGCGGCGCAGAATGAGATAGTCATCGAACGAGGGTGCCGCCGGGGCCAAGGCCACCAGGGCTATCCATCCCATGACGATGCCAATTTTCATTTCCACCTCAAAACCGGGTGGCGGACAGACCGGGATTCGAACCCGGGAGAGGTGATTACCTCAACCCGCTTAGCAGGCGGGCGCCTTAAGCCGCTCGGCCATCTGTCCGCGAGCCTTCATTCTAGCATTGTTGGCCCGCAAGAATGTCATCATCAGCATGTAAGGACGGACTGATGGTCTTTCGGGCCCGGCAGGCGCTCAAAAAACTAGACTGGCCAGCGGCGCTCAAGGTGTACGTCGGGCTGGCGATTTTTGGTGTGCTCGGCACGTTTGCCGAACGCTTCGTCGGCCCGGCTCCGGTGTGGATTGAACGAAGCGTAAGCCTGGTCATGGTGGCGTGCGGGGTGGCGGCCGTGCTGCAGGCCCTGAGTGTGGCCCCCTGGCGATGGCTGGCCGCGCTGGGGGTGGGGTTTGCCGCCGAGTGGGTGGGGCTGGCCACGGGGTTGCCCTTCGGGCGCTATGAATACACCGGCCGGTGGTGGCCCAGTGTGCCGGGGCCGGGGGGCTCGCCCTTCCCCGTGCCGTTGCCCTTCGCCTGGCTGATGCTGGCGGGCGCGTGCTTTGTGGTGGTGCGCTCGGGGCGCTGGAATCGCACGATGCTGGCTCCATTGGCCGGCCTGCTGGCCGCCGTTTTCGATCTTGGGATGGAGCCCGTGCTGGCGGGGCCGCTGGGCTACTGGAAGTGGCTAGAACCCGGCCCGCTCCCTGGGGGCGCTCCGATTTTCAACTTCTTTGGCTGGTGGATCACTGCCACGGTGGCGGCGGCCCTGTGGGTGCCACGCACCTACGAAGACGAGCGCATCCACCAGCGCGGCCAGGTGGGCTGGGTGGTGCTGATTACATTCGGTGTGTTCCTGTGGGTGGTGGGGGCCCTGCGCGGTGGCGTTTAGGCCGAGTCGAACCAACGCCCGCCCCATCTCGTAGGCGAGAGAGTGAAAGCAAAGACCGCGATTGTCATTGGGGCCGGCCTGGGGGGATTAGCCACCGCCGCGCGCCTGGCCCATCGCGGGGTGCAAGTCACGGTGCTGGAAAAAACCGACCAAATCGGCGGGCGCAATCGCCGGGTGCGGGTGGGTGAGTGCGATTTCGACGGCGGCCCCACCCTGCTGATGATGCGCGAGCCCTTCGAGCGACTGTTCAACGACCTCGGCGAACGCATGGAGGATCACCTCCCCATCACCCTTTGCGACCCCTCGTACCGCGTGTTCTACCGCGATGGCACCACGCTGGATGGCACGCCCAACGTGGCCCGGATGGTGAAGCAGATCGAGGACATCGCCGGCCGCCGCGAAGCCGAACGCTACGGCAAGCTGTTGGGCGACCTCGCCGAGCTTTACCGCGTCTCCGTGCCGCAGTTCGTCCGGCGCAACTACCGCAGCGTGCTGGATCTCGCCCGGCCCAAAGATATCCAGGCGGTGTTCAAGCACCACATGCTCAGCAATCTCGCGAAGCGGATGGAGAAGTACGTCGACGACCCCCGCCTGCGGATGCTCTTCACCTTCCAGACCATGTACCTCGGGCTGAGCCCCTACGACGCTCCCTGGGTGTACGGCGTGCTGACCTACATGGAATACGGCGAAGGCATTTGGTATCCGCAGGGTGGCTTGCCGCGCGTGAGCGAAGTGGTGGCCGACCTCGCCACCGCCCGGGGCGCGACGATTGAACTGGGGCAGAGCGTGGCCAGCATCGAAGGCAACCGGGTGCGGATGCAGGACGGAACCGAGCGCACCGCCGACCTCATCATTGCCAATGCCGACCTCCCTTACGTGGAACGGGAGCTCGAGAAGCGCCCGGCCAAGGATCGGCGCACCTCGTGCTCGGCCTACCTGATGTACATCGACTACCAGGGCGCCTTGCCGAACCTGCTTCATCACAACGTCTTCTTTGGTGCAGATTTCCGCTCGAATCTTGACGCCATCTTCCAGCATCCGTTAAGAATGCCGCAAGATCCTGCCTTTTACGTCGCTCTGAGCAACCGCACCCAGCCGGACCGCGCTCCGGCCGGTCACGAAAACGTTTTTGTGCTGGTTCCTTGCCCTAATCTTGATTACAAGATGACGGCGCAAGATGAGCAACAGATGCAGAGCCTGGTGGCCGAGCGACTGTGCGAAGTGGCGGGCTTCGACCCCGCCAACATCCAGGCGCAACGCACTTACGGCCCGCAGGATTGGGCGGGCGACCTGAACCTGGACAAGGGCGCGGCGTTCGGGCTGAGCCACGACTTCATGCAGAGCGTGTGCTTTCGGCCCTCCAACCGCAGTAAGACGAACCCGCACTTGTTCTACGTGGGGGCCAGCACCACACCGGGCAACGGCCTGCCCATGGTGCTGATCGGCGCGGAACTGGTGGAACAACGCATCGGCGACGCGGGCTATCTCGGATAGGTTTGAGGCCATAATCCCGCTATGCGGGCGGCGACTTTGGGCTACCTGGGGGTCTTGGCGCTGGCGGCCGCCTGCCAACCCAGTCCGAAAGCCGAGGCCGAACGGCATCCGCTCGTCACCGCTGCGCTCATTATCAAGGAGCCATCCCCTACACCCCCCGGCATGGCCTGGGTGCCCGGCGGGCAAACGTTCATCGGCAACAGAGACGGCCAGATGGATGAGCAACCGGTGCGGTTGGTCTACCTCGACGGGTTTTGGATGGACACCACCGAGGTCACCACGCGCCAGTTTGCCGAGTTCGTGGCCGCCACCCAGTACGTGACGGTGGCCGAGCGTGGCATCCCCGCCGCTGAGAGCCCGACCGGAGCGGCCGTCCCCCCGGGCAGCCTGGTGTGGGTGAAGCACGAGGGCACCAACCAATGGAAGTACGTCGAGGGCGCCAACTGGCGGCGACCCCGGGGCGGCACCACCAGCGAAATCACCCCCGGCGATGACCCCGTGGTGCACGTGGCTTACGAAGACGCCCTGGCCTATTGCCGTTGGGCGGGAAAATCCCTGCCTACCGAAGTGGAATGGGAGCTCGCCGCCCGGCGCGGCAGCGTGGGGTCGCGCGCCCTGGGCGACCCTCTTCCCGATGCGAAAGGCCCCCACGCCAACGTCTGGAATGGCGACTTCCCCGCTCAGGATCTGTTAGAAGACGGCTTTGGCGGGGTGGCCCCGGTCAAGAGCTTCCCGGTGGCGGCCAACGGCCTTTACGACATGGAGGGCAACGTGTGGGAGTGGTGCGAGGATTGGTACCGCGCGGATGCCTACGTGAGTTTGCGGCGCCTGCGGCCCGCCCCGCCCACCGAACCCTGGGACCCCAGCGAACCCGAGGTCGGCAAGCGGGTGGTGCGCGGGGGGAGCTTCCTCTGCGCGCGGGGGTACTGCGAGGGGTACCGCCCCACCGCCCGGATGAAGACCTCCCCCGATACGGGGTCGGCCCACATCGGGTTCCGGTGTATCAAGCGGCCCGAGCCGGGGGCTTCTCAGCCCTCGGCGGGCAAGTAGCCCCGTTCTTGCAACAGCCGGAGCGGGAGGTAGACGCCGTAGCCCTGGGTGGGGACGGTGCCCGGTAGGGTCACGAGTTCGTCGTTGATGTGAATGCGGTCCGCGCCGGGGTAGATCTTGATGTGATCATTGCCAATGCGGACGTCCGCGCGGGCGGGCTCCAGACTGATGCTGAAGTTCCAACCCCGGTGACGGCTGAGCTCGTTCATGTCTACGTAGACGTTCTGGTTCTTGTCCACCTTGGTGACCATCTCTCGCCCGGCCACGCGCTGGATGTTGTCAACAAATGCGAACATAGCAGTGGCCTCACTGTTGTGCCAGCGTGCAATAGCCATGATACATCCAGCAAACTCCTCCTTGTCTTTTTTACCGAAATGAGCACTTCTTCCGTTGTATCCTATGACATCCCACTTTGTTCTGGTACTCACATAGTTTCCAACTAACCAGACCCTTGGCAGCGCGCCTACAGCTACCTGGCACGTTTGCACCGGCTTTGAGCTATCTATTTTACGGCTCCTTACAATGAACAATTCCTGCGGAATGTCCGATAGTATTCCTGCTGGTGCATTGTCGCTAGACTTAAACAAGCGGTCGCTTCCGCCGTAGTTATCCACGTCGAAGCCTGGACTATCAACGATTTGGAAGAATTCACTACGCGGTTCAACAACGGTTTTACTCGAGAAAACCGTAAATCCGGAATGGTCTAAATCGTGCCGTGCCGTAAAGAACATCTCGTCAATGTTCGCGCGGATACCTGAATCCTCGATTTTGAATCGGTTAGATTCGCAGATAGATTCAACTGGGCTTAGGCTCTCGGCCATGAGTGCAAGGCAAATGAGCATTGTTAGAAAACCCCCACGAAAAAGTATTCGTCATACGTCTCATCAATTAGTTGACCCGGAGAAGTTCCAATTTTCACAGGGTCAAAGCTGTAAGTCGGATGATGCTCAGTTGAATCTTCGCTCGGCAAGTGATACCGATATGCTAGACCGAAAATGACCGAGTTTATCATGGTCTGCCATGACCCTGTGTAGTTCCACAGATAAGCTGGGTTCATGTATGACAGCCCTTGAATGTCGTATCGATAGGCCAGTGATGCATCTGCGACTTGGCCATTAGAGATGAGTTGAAAGTGCCAGGCAAACTTCAATCTGATGTAATTGAGGTCATCGGAAGCATCTGAACCAATGGGCACCACTTTGTTAGTGACAAAGGACTTTGTAATGTCGCTGCATTGGACTCTACGACCTACAACGTCCAATCCCTGAGAATGATGCAACAATCCTAAGAATGTGTTGATCGTCTTGCAACCACCTTGGTTGGGTGCCGCGGTCAAATGGGCAAGGAACAGCTTTAAATTGAAAATAACTCCATTTGCGCCGACGTCGTAGCAGTAAAAGGATGGCCCATCAGGCAGGTCATACGTAAATATGTTTCCGAAGAACAGACCTTTCGTAAGCTCTCGGTTAATATCCGAAATGACAGATTCGCCTTGTGCCATCGCGCATGACATTTCTGCTAGTTCTGTCCAGACTGGAGTCATGGCACCCGTCGGCGGGGCATAAGTGATCAGTACCTTCTGCGACGTTAGCCCTCCACTCCAAGGCACTAGACTTTGGCTTCCCGCAACTTGCGCACCAAAGTTGCCCTCCGCCCTCATCTGCAACTGGATATGGCCCTTGGTGACGAAGGCGGGCAATCCCGAAATCGTGAGCGTCGCCGGGGCCGTTGCTAGACTTGCAATGTTCAGGGAGACAGTGGGGGCACTCAGGATGGTGTCTGGAATTGTCACCGGGGGCGGCGAACCCCAAGGCACCGGCAACGGAGCGGTGTCATGGACGTACCGCGCATCCTCAACGATCAATTGTCCTACAAAGGCCTGCTGCGGATTGTTGTTCCTAAAGAAGATCTGAACTTGAGCTGATCCGCCCTTGTCATAGACAACGGTGATGGTGTTGCCCTCAACCGTGGGCAGTTGATCCGGGAAGTGGTTCTTATCGGTCGCAGGTTCGTTCGTCATCCAATCGTTCAGATTGAATTGCGCCGAGAGGGTGGGTTGCCCACCCGGACCTCCTGATCCCCCCGACCCTCCAGGTCCTCCCGGCACGCCCTGAGCCACGGCCACAAGGACCATCAGCCAGGTGGCAATAACCGCCAAGAACTTGCCCATATCTCTCATATTGCCATACCCCCCCCAGCTAGTTATAGGTCTTTAGACCCACAATAACCTAGTTCGCCGGGGGCGGCACCGGCCGGTCAATCACCCACAGCGGAAACTGCGGATTCGGCACCCGCTCACTCCGCATTAGCCCCTCAATCTTACGCACCAAATCGGGCCGCTGCGCCGCAATGTTCGTCGTCTCCATCGGGTCGGTTTGCAGGTCATAAAGCTCCAGCGCCAAGCCCCGGTTCCGTAAGTTCGGGCGGATGCCTTTGTATCGCCCCTCCAGCAGTACCGCCTGCCACCCCGGCCCCTCGGGGAACTCCCAATAGATGTGGGGCCGCGCCACCACCCGGCTGGCATCCATAAAGGCCGGCCACAGGTTCACGCTGTCCACGCGCCGCGTCCGCCCGCCGGTAGCCGCCAGCACCGTATTGAACAGGTCGTGCGTCACCCCCACTTGCTTGGAGACCGTGCCCGCCGGCACCCGCCCGGGGAACTTCACGATCGTCGGCACCCGAATGCCCCCCTCCCACATCTGCGTTTTGTATCCGCGCAAGCCCGGCAGAGAGTTAAAGAACTCGCGGTCCACTCCGCCATTAAAGGTCGTGCCGTTGTCGCTGGTGAAGATGACAATCGTGTCGTCTTCCAGCCCCAGCGCTTGCACGCGGTCCAGCATCTGCCCGATGCTGTCATCCATATAGGAGATCATCGCGGCGTAGGTGGCCCGGGGGCGCAGGTTGGGCGTGTAGCCGTTCTGCCCGAAGTACGGCACCGGATCCCAATCGCGCGGGTAGCGGTCCACCCACTCCGCCGGAGCTTGCAAAGACGCATGCGGGATGGGCGTGGGGAAATACAAGAAGAACGGCTTGTCCTTGTTCTTGTCAATAAACTTTAGCGCCTCGTCGCGCATCACTTGCGGCGAATGCTGCTTGCCAATGAACCGATCGAACGCCGCCGGGTCGGTGGTGTCGGGGGTCAATCGGGTGTGGGGGTTGAAGTAGGTGTTCTGCTCCAATATGTGCACCTGATGCCCGTTCCATAAGTGCGTGGGATAGAAGTTGTGCGCCCAGCGCTGGCACAGGTAGCCCACAAAGGTGTCGAACCCCTGGTTGAGCGGGTGGCCTTCGCTGCCAGGGCCGCCTAGCCCCCATTTGCCGAAGGCGCCAGTGGCATAACCCCTGGCCTTCAGCGCTTCGGCCAACGTTTCCTCCCGGGCGGGGAGCGGCATCTGCCCTTCCCCTTCGTTCAGGCCCCAGCCCCCGACTTCCGAGTTCCCCCGGATCGCCGCGTGCCCTTGATGTTTGCCCGTCAGCAGCGAGGCCCGCGTGGGCGCGCACACCGGGCTGCTGGAATAGAACTGCGTAAACCGCATGCCCTGGTCGGCCATCTTGTCCAGGTGCGGGGTCTTGATCTTCGTTTGGCCGTAAGAGCCTAGTTCTCCGTAGCCCAGGTCATCCGCCAGGATCAAAATGACGTTCGGGTCGCGGGCTACCGCCACCCCGCTCAAGACCAAACCGGCCAGCACCAATGCGCTACGCATCCGAGCGTGTTACCCCAAGCCGGATAGACTGCACGCGTGAGGCAAGAAGAAGGCATCGCGGGGCGGCTGGTCGGCGGCATGATCCGGCGGTCCGTGCGCAAGTCCTTCCACTCGGTTTATGCGCGCCTGCCGCACACGCCGCTGCAGGGCCCCGTGGTGTGGGCGTGCAACCACACCGGCTGGCACGATGGCTACCTGATGTTTCACCTCGTCACCCGGCTCGGCATCCCCAGCCTCGATTGGGTCGCCGAATTCGACGCGTTCCCGTTGTTCCGCAAGATCGGGGCGATGCCCTTCCCGCCTGGAGAACCTCACCGCCGCGTGACCACCATCCGCGAGACTATTCGGCGTATGCGAGCCGAATCCTGTTCCCTCGTCCTGTTTGCCGATGGCATTCTTCGCCCGGAAGGTGACGCCTGGGAGGTCGGCGAAGCCCTCGATCTTATTCTTAAGAAGGTGCCCAACGTGACCGTGGTGCCCGTGGCCATTGTCTATCGGATGGGCGTGCACGAGCGGCCCGTGGCCGCCATCTGGACCGGCGAGCCCATGACCCCCGGCGCCCACCTGCGCGGCCGCACCCACACCGCCGTCGAGATCTTGGCCCGCGAAGCCCACCTCTTTCTGCGCCGCCCGGAACAGAGCCACTTGCTGGTGCGCGGCACCCCAGATGTGAATGAACGATGGGATTTTCGTGCAAAGTTCGGCAAAGTTGGCCGCTAGTGCCGACGATTGGTCATATCGAACGCTAGTCTAAAGCGGGATGGCAATTCGTGGACCTTACTGGCCGGGCTGGTTAGCCCCGTGCGCACCGAAAGGGGCGTTCGTGCAACCGGGCGATTTGGCCATTTGCCGGGCGCTTCACCGCAAGTTCGGCACCACGTATTTCTTTGCCAGCCGCCGTTTCCCGCGCGAGATTCGCGACCGCGTGGACGCGCTCTACGGCTTTGTGCGCGTACCCGACGAGTGGGTGGATAACCCCGATGCGCCCCGGCCCGAGATTGCGCGCCGCCTGCAAGACTATCGGCAGCAGTTGCTGAGAGGAGTCGAAGGGGAGTGCCCTTCGCACCCCGTTTTGAGGCCGTTTGTGGACTCTGTACGGTCCGGGCATGTGCCGCTGGATGAGGCGCTCTTGTTCCTGGACGCCATGGAGATGGACCTGAGCCAGACTCGATACCGCACCTACGCCGACCTGGAACGCTACATGCGCGGCAGCGCCGCCGCTGTCGGGCTGATGATGTGCCGCATCCTGGGCATGCCACCCAGCGAAGAAGCCAACCGCGCCGCCGTGGCCCTGGGCAACGCGATGCAGATGACCAACTTCTTGCGCGATGTAGCCGAAGACTGGGAGCGTGGGCGCCTGTACTTGCCCCTGGAAGACATGGGCCGCTTTGGCGTGACCACCGAAGACATCGCCCAGCGCCGCCCGAGCCCCGCCTTTGTGGACCTGATGAAGTTTGAGATCGAGCGGACCCGGGAGCTCTACCGCCAGGCCGATGCCGGCATGCACCTCATCCCGCCGCAGGGCCGCCTCGCCATCCGCCTCGCCCGCGATCTTTACGCCGCCATCTTGGATGAGATCGAGCGCCAAGGCTACGATGTGTTCCAGGGCCGTGCCCGCACCAGCCGCCGCCGCAAGGTGGAAACCCTGATTCGTTTGGGCTGGCAGGCACATTCTTTGAAGTAGTCTCGGGACATCAGGAGGAGTGAGGTCACTCATCCGCAGGAACCCCATGATTCGAGCCTTCTCTAAGTTCGCCATCCCCTTGTCCGCCCTCGGCCTGGCCGCCACCAGCCAAGCCGGCACGGTGCCCACTTTTAGCGCGACCGCCACGGACGGCAAAACCTACACCGCCCAGTCCTTTATCCAGCGGCCGACGATCATCGTCTTCCTGATGGATGGCTGCCCGAGCAACAAAGCGGGCGTGCCGCTGGTGAATGACCTCGCCGCCCAGCTCAAGGGCAAGGTGGACGTGGTGGGAATCATGGATTCAGACCTCGCCAGCGTGCGCAAGCAGGTGGCCGAGCACTCCATCCAGTTCCCCATCATCCCCGACCCGCAGAAGACCATCATCAAGGGCTTCGGCGCCAAGCGCAGCTTCGACCTCACCGGGGTCGGCTCCAAGCGCCAGGCCGTGTTCACCAAGATTTGGGAGGGCACCAGCCGCCAAAGCGCCACCGAAATCCTGAACATCATCCGGGGCTACGGCCACTCCATCCCCACCGTAAACTGGAGCAAATGGCCGCAATCCATGGTGCGCGGCTGCATGCTTTAGGGCGCACTAGCCCCTTAGCCTAAGATTCGGAGGCAGTGGTTCCTTTATCATGGGTCATGCCTCTGATTCTTATATAATTCCGGTCATGCGATTTGCAACCAAGGCCCTGCGGGTGGGGCAAGAACCCGACGCCACCTTCCGGGCCGTGGTGCCCCCGCTCTATCAATCCACCACCTTTGCGTGGGCGAGCCTGGACGACATCCCTAAGATTGACTACACCCGCTGCCAAAACCCCAACCGGCAAATGCTGGAGGAAGTTATCGCCAGCCTGGAAGGCGGCGCGGGATGCACTCTCACCAGCAGCGGCATGGCGGCCATCGCCGCGTGCTTCTCGCTGCTGAAGCAGGGCGACCACCTGCTGATGGCGACCGACATTTACGGCGGCACCTTCCGCATGGTGGAGCAATACCTGCCCCAGCAGGGCATCTCGCACAGCGTGTTCGACGCGCACCGCCCCGAGACCATCGCGGCGGCCGTGACCCCCGCCAGCCGGATGCTGATCTTCGAAACTCCGGCCAACCCGACCCTACGCGTGTGCGACATTGCGGCGGTAGTGGCCGAGGCCAAACGCCCCGGCCTGACGGTGGTGTTCGAGAACACCTTTGCCAGCCCGGCGC
>CAZVHE010000026.1:14168-24879 GCA_964627705.1 uncultured Chthonomonas sp. | reverse complement strand
GGTCGAAGTTGGTGGGCAGGTTCACATAGCCCCAGATGTCGGTGACGCCGTCCCGACCCTTGGCTGAGATGACAATCGGCCGACGCCAGCCCGTGGCCCGTAGCGGGGCATCATCGGCGGCCTCCAGGTCAGCAATCTTCTTGCCGTCTGTGGTGCGACGCAGTTCGCGCATGGGCGGCTGGTCGACGCGGCTGTAGGTGTCCACGTAGGTTTGGCCGTCCGGGCTGAACTCCAGGTTGTGGGTACCGTTGGCCTCGGTCAGCCGGACCATGTTTTTGCCGTCGTAACCCACTCGGATGAAGTGAACGTGGTACGGATCTTGGTCAGTGTCCATGCCCATCACGCGCAGGGTGAGTTGGCGGCGGGCTTGGTCGTTGTTCACCACTTCGCGCACCACGTAGTTGCCGGTGGTGATGGGGTTCTTCACCCGGCCGGTGGCCACGTCAATGAGATAAAGGTGGTTGTAGCCACTACGCTCACTCATCCAGATCGCTTCTTCTTGCGCCCCGCCACCGGTCACGTTTAAGTAGAGCTTTTGAGAGTAATCCACGAAGGTTTTGCTCGTTTCTTCAATGATCGTGCGGGTTTGCTGGGTTTCGGGCCGGTGACCGATCCAGCGCAGGGTTTGGTGCCCACGCTCGTTGAAGAGGAACCGGAACTCCTTGCCATCTGGCGACCAGCCGGGCATCAGCAGGTGGAAGTGGTCGCGATAAAGGTCGGGCTGAATCCAGTGGCCGCGCTGGGCGGTGACATCCCACACCCAGTAGCGGGTTTGGGGGAGTTCGTCGCCGGGCTTCACGTAGTCAATCAGCCGATATTTGGGCTGCAGTTGGTCCGCCGGGCGGCTGGTGAAGATCGGAATCTGCCGCGTGGGGGGCCGGGTGATCTTGGGCACTACCACGTAGCGGTTGTCGGGGCTCCACCAGGCTTGCGGGCCGTAGAAATCCTGCGCATTGCCGTCGGTGGTCATGGCCACGCGTTGGCCACCTCCTGTTGGCACCAAGAACGCCTGGTACTCGGCAAACTCCACGCGGAACGGGCGGTTGGCGTTCTGCGGCGCGCCTTGGCCACCTCCCTGGCCACCGCCTGGTCGTCCGGGGCGGGGAGCACGGGCGGGCGTGCCCGTGACATCCACCACGCTGCCCTCCGCGATGGCGACGGTGCCCGCGATGGGGTCACCATTCGCGCGCAGCAGCATCCACACGTGGTCGACGTAAGTGTTTTGCGAAACCCGCGCCCCGGGGGCGAGGGTGTGGTAGCGCATGCGCTGGCCTTCGAGCGTGACCCACGCCACTTGGATGGGTTCGGACATCTGGTTGACAAAGGTGATGCTGGTGGCCTCGCCGCTGGCACTCACGCGGGGCAAATCTTCGGGGTGGCGGAGCAGACCGGGGTCGTTAGAAGCCGGAGCTGGGGCGAGCTGCTTGGTGCCGAGATTGTAGGCTAGTGAGGCATCGCCGGCGCGGAAGGTGAGCGTGGTTCCCGCGGGATCCAGGCGAGGCTGCTGCACCGGGAGGCGGGTGGCCTCGATGGGGCGGCCCAAGCGCTCGGTGAGCTTGCGCGCCAGGTCTTGGTGGTCAAAGAGGGGTGCCCGGCGGCCCTCGCCGTTCACATAGATGTACTCGGATTGCTGATCCGTTCGGTCCGCGCGGTACCACACCCCGCCTTTGGGGTGCCAATTGATGCTGAGGTTGGCGTTGAGAACCTTGCCTGAAACGGCCTGCCGGTAAGCGAGGGCGCGTTCGTAGTCAGCGGCCGTCCCTTGCGACCGAGACACCGAGGCGAGCAGGGCGAGGCCCAGAGGGAGGGCGCAGTTGACGGGTTTCACCCGTCCATCCTATCCGAACGGAGTACCGTTTCGCCTGTCAATTCCGCTACAAGATGTTGGTACGCTTTCCCTCCATGACGAGCGATGAACTGATCCAGACCTGGCCCGAAGAGTGGCAGGAAACGGTGCGCAGCCTGGTGGCTTCGCTGCGCCAAAGCATGCCCGCAGGCTACGAGGAGCGGTGCGACGGCAAGATGATCCACTGGGTGATTCCGCACTCCCTGTATCCGGCGGGCTACCACTGCGACCCTAAGAGTGCCCTGCCTTATCTCTCCCTAACGGTCACGAAAAGTGGACTCAGTGTTTACAATTTTGGGATGTATATGTTGCCAATGATTGCGGATGACTATCGGGCGGCATACGAAGCGAAAGCGAGCCGCAAAGCCGATATGGGCAAGAGTTGCATCAAATTCAAACGGCCGGACCACGTGCGGATTGACCCCTTGGCCGA
Organism: uncultured Chthonomonas sp.; assembly: GCA_964627705.1. Lineage (GTDB taxonomy): Bacteria > Armatimonadota > Fimbriimonadia > Fimbriimonadales > Fimbriimonadaceae > JAHBTC01. The sequence continues at coordinate 22,600 of CAZVHE010000026.1, read as the reverse complement.
CCTGATTGCTCAGGTGACACCCGCTACATACATCGCCCACTACACCCCGCTGGACCCTCGCAATCGGTAACATCAGGCGATGGTGGGTGCCCTGGCGCTGGCGTGGTTGGGCTCGATGAGCATGAATTGGGATGCAACGGATGGACTGGGCACGTTCGCGATGGACGTGGTGGTTTATGGCCAATCGGGGCAGGAGTTGAAGGGTGACTCCCGTTGGTCTACGGTCTACGAAGACTACACCTACTGGTTCTCCAGCGAGCGCAACCTGAACCTCTTCCTCGCCGACCCGGGGCGCTACGCGGTGCAATGGGGCGGTGCCTGTGGCCGCATGGGGCCGCTGAGCGGGCGGGGAGACACCTCGCGTATGGCCCGGTTTGACGGCCAATTGTTTATTTTTGCCAGCGATGCTTGCCGAGATACCTTTATGGCCAAGCCCGCGCAGTTTCTGCCCACGGTCGACCCGGAGCCGGTCTACGACGCGGAGAACTACGCCAAGGCCATGGACATGATTGTCGCGGCGCGCGAAGCCACCGTGACCCCGGCGAGCACCACCGACCTCACCATTGAGGTCACGCGGTTCCGCGCGGACCCCAGCAACCCGAACTCCTACCGCACTACCCAGGTGTTTTCACCGCTGGGCTACCAAGATTTGGCGAGCTGGGATGGCAAGACCTTTGAGTGGCGATGGGTGCCCGAGGGTGCCCGGCGACCCCGGGCCGAGTACGACCTGCCCAACGTCTTCCAGCGCGATACCGAAGGCAAGATCATGGGCGGCGTGGCCGCCGCGGAGCGCGAATTGAGCAATGTTTGGGCGTCAAACCCGATCAGTTTCCTAGTGGCGTGGCCGTTCTCGTTACAAAACAAGTTTGCCCTCAACCCGGACGGGACGGTGCAAATTCACCGCGCGGGGACGTTGATCACGGTGACCTTCGATCCCGCCACCAAACTACCGAAGTCGGTGGCGTACCGGGGGCGGCGTCCGAATGCGACCTGGGGCAATTTGAACCTGGTGATTGACGGCTGGGGCAACTACGAGCGGGATGGCGTGAAACTCATGCTCCCCAACGCCTGGCACCTGATGGCCGATGGGGAGAGGGTGGACGAAGTGAAGCCCGCCGACCTCGAAATCCGCGTGCGCTAGGCTCGGAGACTAGACAAGCGGGCGCCCCCGGCGTCATGCTAAACCTATCTTGGAGCCTCAAGTTCGCGTCAATCCGCTGCGCTTCGTGCCGGTGCTGTATTTCATGCAGGCCCTGCCGATAGCATTGGTGCAGGACCTAAGTGTGGTCGTTTATAAGAGCCTCGGCTTGCCTGACGGTGATATCTTGCGCTGGACGAGCTTGTTGGCATTGCCTTGGAGCATTAAGTTCCTGTGGGGGCCGCTCGTGGAGCTCAGTAGTACGAAGCGAAAATGGTTGCTCCTCATGCAGGCATTGATTGTGGTTGGCATGCTTGCTACGGCCGTAGCGATACAGACGCCTAACTTCTTCGGGATCACACTCGCCATTTTTGCCACGATCGCAATTTTCAGCGCAACGTGCGATATTGCCACGGACGGCTATTACCTTCTATCAATGCCCCGTGATGAGCAGAGTAAGTATGTTGGTCTTATTCCTACGTCTTCAAGATTAGGAAAGCTTTTCGCGACAGCCTTGATCGTTCTTCTTACGGGCAAGCTCATCAATGGCGAAATCACTGGCTCCCCAATGCAAGCAAATCAAGCGTGGGGAATCGGACTATTCTTGTTGGCGGGTGTTTACACGCTTGGGCGTGTACTTGGCCCATTCCTACTACCCAAACCCGACGGCGATATCGAAAGGCGATTGCCGGAAGGAGAATCTGGCCAAAACACCGTCCGGTTAGGTTCGTTGGTTGCGACGGGAGGTTTCATCTACTTCGGGGCTGGAGCTATTTTTCGGTTGCTTGGTGCGGGCTTGAGCGCCCTGGGCATTCAAGCTGAGAAATGGAAGCCCGTTGCAACTGACCTTTACTTTCTCTTCGTCAAGTTTGCGGAGAAGGTGCCCGGTATTCAGGCAGAACTCATTAACCTTGTGATCGCCTTTTTGGGCACGGCAATTTTTGGTCGGCTTGCAAAGAGGAAACTCGAGAACACTGAGATCAAGACGGCACTAGTCACGTTCTTTGGGCAACCTGCCATAGGGAGGATTTTAGCGTTCCTACTATTCTACAGGTTTGGTGAAGCAATTATCGGAAAGCTAGTTCCAGTCTTCCTACAAGATAAGTACACTGGTCCCGGGGATATCACTCATGGACTGGGATTCGATGTTGAAACTTTCGGTTATGTTAACGGTGTTTACGGCGTCGTAGGAATTCTATTAGGTGGCATTATTGGAGGTATGTTCATCAGCCGAGTGGGGATCCGCAAGAGCTTCTGGCCCCTGGCCGCCGCGATGAACCTGCCGAACCTGCTCTACATTTGGGCGGCCTCGGCGCGCCCCGGCCCCGAACCGATGTCGGTGGTGATGTTTGTGGACCAGTTCGGCTACGGGTTTGGCTTCGCGGGCTACTTGGTGGCGCTCATGTACATCGCCCAGCAGAACCCTAACTACCGTACGGCGCACTACGCCATCGGCACGGGCCTGGGGGCAACGTTCATTGCCCTGGCGGGCATCCTGAGCGGGGCGCTGATCGACAACCTAGACTACGGTCCCGTGTTCTGGATCGTGCTGGGCTTCACCATCCCGTGTTTGCTCACCATCTTGTTGCTGCCCAAGGAAATCTTGGAAGCCAAGGGAGCCGATGTGGGCGCGGTGGATGTGGAGTAAAGCCAAGCCGGGGGTGTGCGGGCGCACTTCGGCGGGGGCGTCTTCGCTCACCGGGGCCGGGGTGGAGTTCGCCAGCCTCTTTTGCAGTTCGGAGTTCTGGAGGTCCACGGCCTCCTGGGCTTTCGCACTCAGGTTGTCGGCCAGTTCTTCGCCGGCCTTGTGCCCACGTTTGAGTAAGTACTTTGCCAAGGGAAAGGCACCGGTCAACAGTGCCGCGGCGATTGCCGCCCCAATCAACGGTGCACCTTTTTCTGCGGTGATGGCAATCGAGACGAGGGAAATGATGAACGTGGGATAAAGCGAAAGGAACAGCGGGAAGAACGCACCGGTGCGAATCTCAATGCGAGTCCGCCCGTTGCGCGAAGTGATGTTCATCTTGCCAATGGCCGGCCCACACATCACATTGCCAAAAATGCGGCACCCAATCTGTTGAATGCCGCCCTGGTGGTTGCCCTCGTACTGGCGCTGGATGGCCTTGACGTCTTCAATGACGATATCAAAATTCTCCGGCTCGATCTCGCCCTCCACCACGCGCTCGTTCACTCGCTCCAGTTGCACGCGGCGCTTGGTGCTCTCCACCGGCTTCGCCTTCTCCAGCACCCGCCGCAAAAAGTTGGGGATCAATCCTCGCCGGCGCTGCGCTCCCGCTCTTCGGCCGTAATGCCGGGGGTGAAAGCGGGGTCGGACTCGCGATCTTCTTATTGCAGCTTCGCCGCGCGTTGCAGGATTTCCGAAGTTTCCTGCTCGCTATCGATGCGCTTGCCGCCGGAGACGCCTCCATAATCACGGCCTGGCCGCGCGTCCGGGCCGCGCCGAGGCCGCTAGGTAACATCTAAGTGACCTCATGAGTGACAGCTTTCAGACTCGCGTCACCACCAGCCTTGCCGGTAAGGACTACACGATTTACTCCCTTCCCCGCCTCGCCGAGCAAGGGCGCAACCTCGATCGGCTTCCGTATTCGCACAAGATTCTCCTCGAAAATCTCCTGCGCCTAGAGGACGGTGTCAACACCCGCGCCGCTGATATTGAAGCCCTGTTAAACTGGGACCCGAAGGCGGAGCCGAACCACGAAATCGCTTTCACCCCCGCTCGCGTGCTGCTGCAAGACTTCACCGGGGTGCCCTGCGTGGTGGACCTGGCCAGCATGCGCGACGCAATGGCCGAGCTGGGCGGCGACCCGCAGCGCATCAACCCGCTGCAGCCGGTGGAGCTCGTGATTGACCACAGCGTGCAGGTGGACCAATACGGCACCAATGCCGCGCTGCAGATTAACTTGGACCTGGAATACGAGCGCAACACCGAGCGCTACCAGTTCCTCAAGTGGGGGCAAGGGGCGTTTGATAACTTTAAGGTGGTGCCGCCCAACACCGGCATTTGCCACCAGGTGAACCTGGAATACCTGGCCCGCGTGGTCTTCACCGATGGTGACACCGCCTTCCTCGATACGCTGGTGGGCACGGACAGCCACACGACGATGATCAACGGTCTGGGCGTTCTGGGATGGGGCGTCGGGGGCATCGAAGCCGAAGCCGCTATGCTGGGCCAGCCGGTTTCCATGCTCATCCCGCAAGTGGTGGGCTTCCGCCTGACCGGCAGCCTGCGCGAAGGCGCGACGGCCACCGACCTGGTGCTGACCGTGACCGAAATGTTGCGCAAGCACGGCGTGGTGGGCAAGTTTGTGGAGTTCTACGGCCCGGGGGTGAGCACCCTGCCGCTGGCCGACCGCGCCACCATCGCCAACATGGCCCCCGAATACGGGGCCACCTGTGGCCTGTTCCCGGTGGACGCCGAGACGATCCGCTACCTGCGCACCAGCGGCCGCGACGAAACCCACATTGCCCGGGTGGAGGCGTACTACCGCGCGCAAAACCTGTTCCACACGGCGGATATGCCGGAAGCGGAATACAGCAGCACGCTGTCCCTGGACCTCGGTGACGTGCAGCCGAGCGTGGCGGGGCCGAAGCGACCGCAAGACCGCAGCCCGCTCAGCCAAGCGCAGGCCAGCTTCCGCAACGTCTTCCCGCACCGCGAGAAGACCCCGGGCGTGCTGAACGATGGCGACGTGGTCATTGCGGCCATCACCAGTTGCACCAACACCAGCAACCCGAGCGTGATGGTGGCGGCGGGCATCGTGGCGCGCAAAGCGGTGGCCAAGGGCCTTAAGCCCAAGGCCTGGGTGAAAACGAGCCTTGCCCCCGGCAGCCGCGTGGTCACCGAGTACCTGGCACACTCCGGTCTGCTCTCTGATCTCGAGTCCGTCGGATTCAACGTGGTGGGCTACGGCTGCACCACCTGCATCGGCAACAGTGGTCCCCTGCCGGAAGCCATTAGCGCCCAAGTGAAGGAGCGCGACCTGGCCGTGGTGAGCGTGCTGAGCGGCAACCGCAACTTTGAAGGCCGCGTGAACCAGGACGTGAAAGCGAACTACCTGATGTCGCCGCCGCTGGTGGTGGCCTACGCCCTCGCCGGTGCGATTGATATCGACCTGACCAAGGATCCGATTGGGTTGGATGCCAACGAGCAGCCGGTGTTCCTCCGGGATATCTGGCCGACGCAGCAGGAGATCGCGGAGACGGTGGAAACCTACATCACCCGCGAAATGTACAGCAAGACCTACGCCAACGTGTTTGATGGCGACGAGGCTTGGAAGAACCTGGCCGTGCCGACTGGCGAACGCTACGAATGGCAGCCCGACAGCACCTATGTGCGCCGGGCCCCATACTTCGACGGCATGGAAGCCTCCGCGCCGGCCCGGGTGCAAGACCTGAACGGAATGAAGGTGCTGGCTTTGCTGGCCGATAGTATCACCACCGACCACATCAGCCCGGCGGGATCGATTAAGGCGGATTCCCCGGCGGGCCGCTACTTACAGGAGAACAACGTCCCTCTGCACTTGTTCAACAGCTACGGATCGCGACGCGGCAACCACGAGGTGATGATTCGGGGCACGTTTGCCAACGTGCGCCTGCGCAACCAACTGGCCCCGGGCACCGAAGGCGGGTGGACGACCTACCTGCCGACGGGCGACGTGATGAGCATCTACGATGCCGCCGAAAAGTACGCCGCCAGCAACACGGGCCTCATCGTAATTGCCGGGCGTGAATACGGCACGGGCTCCAGCCGCGACTGGGCGGCCAAGGGCACGCTGCTTCTGGGTGTGAAGGCGGTGCTGGCCGAATCGTTCGAGCGCATCCACCGCAGCAACCTCATTGGCATGGGCGTGATGCCGCTCCAGTTCATGGAAGGCGAAAACGCCGCCAGCCTTGGCCTCACGGGTCAGGAAGAGTTCAGCCTGGTGGGCATGAGCGAGGCGCTGGTGCACCAGTTCAAGGACGGCAAGGTGCTACCCATGCGCGCCACCAGCGAGGACGGCTCGGTCAAGACCTTCAACGTTGTCGTGCGCCTCGATACGCTCACGGAAATGGAGTACTACCGCCACGGCGGGGTGCTGCCATACGTGCTGCGGCGCATGGTGGCAGGAGAAGCTTAAGCCCCTTCGGTTCAGGCGCAAAGAACCCCCATTCCCAAGCGGGAGTGGGGGTTCTTGCTTGTTAGCGGATAGCGTCGCGAAGGGCGGTTTCCAATGCGGCCATCAGGTCGCCCTTCACCGGGCGGCGGACGATGCGCGGCTCGGGGTGGTTGGGCCGGCTGACGATCACTTCAACCAGTTGTCCTTCGGTGCCTCGGTCTAAGATCATGGCGTCCCGGATGATGCCTTCGCCGAGATCATCGCGCTGCATGACGGCGGCTAGCGCCTCGTGCAGGGTGCGCGGGCGCTTGGCTTTGCTTTCGCGCTTGCGGGCCAGGGCATCGCGGCTGGCGGCGTTGATGAGGTCGTCCACGTTGGCGGCCCCGTGCTCGGCGGCGCGACCCGCGCGTCGCCCGCCGGCCAAACCGACGCTGTAGCCCACGGGTTCGGGCACGCCTTCCACCGTGACCTGCAAGCCCCGGAGGGTTTCGGCCAGGGCTTCGGCCCGGGCACGCTCGCAGGGCATGCCAATGGCGAACTCATCGCCCCCAAACCGCACCAGAACGGCATCCGCCGGGGTGTGGTCCTTGAGCACCTGGGCCAGCGCTTGCAGCACGTGGTCGCCCACCACATGGCCGTACCGCTTGTTGTACAGCCCGAAATCGTTGAGGTCAATGAAGATGACGGTGATCTCCTGGCCATCTTCGAGGCAGGCTTGACCCCACTCCCGGAGGCGATCGCTGAACTCGAGACCCGTCAGCGGGTCGAAAGTGCGCCCCACCTCACCCAAGAAGTCGTTGGGGCTCAATACGCCCAGGTACTTGCCCTCTTTGGTGACGATGGCGGCTTGCGTTTGCAGGGCCGACATGCGGCGGGCTGCCTCGCTGAGCGGGGTGGAGACATCCAGCACTACGCGGATGGGCTCCGCCAGGCTGAGGAGCTTGGAGTCCGCCGGGGCGTGCACCAAGAGCGGGGAGTGCAACGTGCCGATGATGCGGCCGTTATCCACCAGGGCCAGGATACGGGGAACATCGTGGCCGACCAGTTCCCGCGATTCCGCCACCGTCAACTGGGCGTTGAGCGGCGCTTCAATGCGCGTGAGCTTTTCAAGATTGGATGCCATGACCGGAGCCTAGTGAGGGTTCAGACGCGCAAGAACTACTCCAGGTCGTACACATGGCGGTGAATCCTCAGGAAAACCCGGTCTTTGCACAGGGCCAATCTGGTACTTGCACCGGCGCGCCGGGACTGACGGCGGAGGCTCTCGCTCAGCAGATAGATTTCGCCGGGCGAGCGCTGCATATAGGCGGCGACCACATCTTCGCGGAAACCGGCCACCCGCAGCATCAAGTGGCTGGTGTAGCTGGCAATCTGCTGCTCTTTGGCATCTTGGAGCACATCGGCGACCCCATCCGCAAAGGCGTCTCGGATGTCCCAAGCCATGCCCTGCGGCATCAGGGGTTCTAGCAAGGGGCACGCGCGGAGGACCGCATCGCGGTGGCTCCAATCCCGGCCGATCAGCCGCAGGCGTTGCATGGCACCGTGCAGGCACAGGCCGCTGGGGGCGGCGTAGCGGGCCATCATGGCGGCCAGGGTGGGGTGCAGGCGTAGGCCGGCAATCTGGGCGAGCTGAGAGGTGAGGACGATGCGCTCGCGCCGATCGGGGCGCGGTACCGTGACATCCAGCCAGCGGCTAGCGAGGGGGAGCTTGGTGCCCGAAGCCAGGCTGATCATCGTGGGCAAACCCCGCCGTACCCGTTGGGTCAGTGCCTGCGAGAGTTGGTGTTGAGCGCGGGCCATTTGATCGTGCAGCGAGACGTCATCGAGGATGAGAACATCGGGAGCGCGCGAGAATCGGTCGAACTGCCAGTGCGGGGCAGATTCGTGAACGACCTGACGGGCCTCGGTGCTCATCAGACCCGCGACCGAGCCCAGGATGACGGACTTGCCCCATCCCGAGGGGCCGCGGAGGCACACAAAGCGCGACTCACCCGTGACAAACGCTTCGGCCGCCGCGATGGCCGCCGAGTTGCTCGGCAGGGGCGTAAGACCGCGCAGTTCGTCACGTACGGGGGTGCCGATACGCAACTCAGAGAGTTCGAAAACAGACATAGTGGCCGGGAGACCGATTAGGATTTTGCCCGGCATTTCCGGGGAAAATCTGCCAGAAGATACAG
>CAZVHE010000026.1:0-14153 GCA_964627705.1 uncultured Chthonomonas sp. | reverse complement strand
GCCTTCCGGGGTGCCGATTGAACCTAAATCAACGGGTTGTGAGCGAGTTCTTGCGGAGAAAGTAGCAAATCAGAAAAGTGACAGGGAGTTTTCCCGCTTTCCCCAAGTTATCCCCATTCACTCCTGCCCACGCGGGGATTAGTGCTTGATCTTCTCCCAGTACGACTCGTAGTCGAACGTGGGCGAGTGGTCCGGCACGTGGCAGGTCATGCACGACTCCTTGCCCACCTTGGGCATGGGGTTCTCAAATGGCGCGGTAACGTGCGCTTTGCCGCCCCCGTGGCAGCTTTCGCACCCCACGGCGTCCAGGCCCGTGACGCGTTCGGGCGGGTTGAATCCGTCGGCGCGGTCCAGGCCCACTACGTGGCAGCCCACGCAGTCGGGGTCGCGGTCTTGGTGCTCCTGTTCCAGCGTCCGCAGCGCCTTGGCGTGGGCGCTGGCGTGCCACGTATTGTAGGCGTCGTTGTGGCAAGACATGCACGCATCCGAGCCCGCCAATCCAGCGGCCGTCCCCCGAGGGACTTGCTCCAGGAGCTGCTCCTCACGCACTTGGTCCACGTATTGGCGGAAGAGGGCGGCGGCTTCGGGGTCGTCCTCGATTTCGGGGCCAAGCGGCAAGGCTTGGTATCGGAGCCATTCGCCCTGACGGAAGTTGAGTTGCAGCACCGCTTTGCCCTTGGGGCCGGGGCTCACGAGCCAGGTCTTGCCTTCCCGGAGCGGCTCGGCGGCGGCCTGCTCGTCGCTCCGATAGATCACGAGCGCCAGGGCGGGCCAACGCTTTGCCATCAGTCGGGCGGATTCGGCGTTGCCATCCATCATTAGGATCGGGGACTTGCCGAGGGCTTCGGCTTCAGCCAGGAGCTCACCCACAGCGGTGGCCTCCGGCACGGGCGTGCCGCCTAGCAACGTCGCGGCCTGCGCGGCCGCGGGATCGAGCGATCCAATCAAGAAGGGGCCGCGTTCTATCCATCTTTCCCAGGTCACATCGGCGCCGGGCTGCACGGCCAGGGTGGTCATTCGGTCGCCGCTGAGGCGCTGTACCTGGGCCAGCTGGGCGCTGCCCAGGCGGGCTTCGGCGCCTGAAAGAGCCACCGCATCCACCCCCAAGGCTTGCCACAATTGGGCGAGGGTTTCGGTCTTCAGGACATCCTGCCGCCCGAGCCCCCCGCTGGCGCGTCCGGCCTCCAGCACCACGGTGCGCCCCGGCACGGTGAGTTGGCGCACCAATGCGGCACGACGGCGAATCCCGCCGATCATGGGCTTGGTGCAGCCGCAGGGACTGAGATAGCCCTGCGTATCCCCGCTAATGAGGAGGGTCCAGGTGTCGGGCGCGACCGGGGTGTCAGCCGGGCGCACCATGCCCGCGATGAGCATGAGCAGCGCGGACAGTCCCCAGAAGACCCTCATGACCGAATCCTACTGGATGACAGCCTGAATCGGGATGCGAACTTCGGGTTGCTTGGGGTCATCGGTGCTGGCAATGACTGAACCCCGCACGGCCCCGGCGGGCGCGCCACCCTTATAGCGGACGTCAATGCGGATATCGCCGCGCTCATTGCTGGGGCCGAGTTTGGCCTCAAAGAACTCCGTGTCCGTGCGCACCGAGGTCACCTTAAATGGCTGGCCGGGGCGGGTGAGAATTACCCAACCTTGGGCGGGCAACCCCGAAGGAATCGCGCCGAAGACCACCGCGACCGGGCTGGGCGCAATGCCCTGCTGTACGTAAAACGTGTAGGGAATGATCCGGAAAGCCTCTGATGTCGTGGTGACGTTGAGCCCGATAGGCGAGCGTCCGGCTGGGAGCATCGCCCCTGTATTGAGGCGGATACGGTAGCCCGCGCGCTCAACGGGTTCGGATTCGCCCAGGGTCGGATCGGCGATCTTGCCGCGCCAGGGTTCGTACTTCACCGACAAGCCCGCCCCCAGCGCCTCGATCTTGGTGACTGTGAGCTTGGCCTCGGGGTCAATGGCCATAAAGATCTCGACCTCTTCGTTGGGGCCGTTCAATACGGTCACGTCTTGAGGCTTGGCATGGATAAATCGCACGGCCGGGCGCACAAACGAGGTGAACGGGATGCGGCGTAGCGGCGCGTCGGGATCGTTGGAGTAAAGGTAAATCGCTTTGCGGAACGGCCCCGGGAAATTGGTGGTGTCAATCTGCCCTTGGATGAGAGAGGTTTGGCCGGGGGCGATTTCAAGGCCGCGTTGAGCAAGGCCATCCCCAAGGGTAAAGCACCCGCAATCGGGGCTAATCACCACCGAAAGCGGGGCGTTGCCAGGGTTGCTGAGTTGGAACGAGAACGGCACGAGCGCCCCTTGCATTTGGGGGTCAAAGTTCACCTCCATTGTGTCCGCCCGCAACACGGGGCGCGGTGCCACCAGCACCTTGCCTTCCGCCGCCGCCGCGCGCAACTGGTCGCTCAGCGCGATGAGCCGTCGCACGGTTTGCCACTCTTGCGAGAGCACCTGCACTCGCACCCGCGTATTCAGGTCGCTGCGGCCCATGGCGCCGCCGGGGCGGGCTGACCGGGCCAAACCCAACGCTCGCCCGATCGCATGGGCGGTTTCGAAGGTGATCATCTCCGCTTCGCTGGGCTGGGGCGGGGAGAGCCGGTAGTGCGCCAGCACGGCCTCAACTTGGGGCTCGGAGGGGTCGTTGGAAAGGAAGAAGGCCGCCCCCTGAGGCACGCCGGTGCCCGCATCCGCCGGCAGCGACTCGGTGTAATTGATGAGGATGTCGCCGCGAGTGCCAAAGCTCAACTCGAGCTCGGGCAGAACCCGTCGCCAGGCATCCAGGCCGGCTTCGACGGCTTTGCGGTACTTGGGGCGATACTCCGCCGCCAAACCGGAGTCATCGTACTGAATCGTCAGTTTCTTACGCGGGAGGCGGGCCGAAATCTGGCGGGCGAGCGGAAAGTCTCCCGCCTCCATCGCAGAATAAATCTCTTGGGTCCACGCCAGCACCTCGGCGTTGGTGCCCGCCGGGGGCACCGGGCCGATTTCAGCAACCGGGGTCGCGGCGAGCGCGCCCCACAGGGCAAGGGTGGCCAGAGTCATATCTGTTCGTACGACGGGTTCAGACCGGTCAAGTTACTCGAAGAATTCTTCGCCTGCGTCTTTGGGCCGTTTGAGGAAGGCTTCAATGAACCCATCCAAATTGCCTTCCAGCACGCCGGAAGCATTGCCGGTTTCGTGCCCGGTGCGGGGGTCCTTCACCATGGTGTAAGGCTGCAAAACGTAAGAGCGAATCTGGCGGCCCCATTCGGCTGGTCCGATGTCGCCCTTCAGTTCGTTCATCTTGTCCTTTTCCTGTAGGCGCTGGACTTCTTGCAGGCGCGCGGCCAAAACCTTGAGAGCACTGGCCCGGTTCTTGTGCTGGCTCCGCTCGTTTTGGCAAAGCACGGTGATGCCGGTGGGGATGTGCGTGAGGCGCACCGCCGAAGCGGGTGGGCAGCGAGGATCCCTTCTGGCCACCCGCTCCGCCGGCCCGCAGGGTCTCTTCCTTCACCTCATCCATGTTGATGTCGATTTCGGTTTCTTCCATTTCGGGAAGAACTTCGACCTTACAAAAGGAGGTGTGGCGGCGTGCGGCGGCGTCAAACGGGCTGATGCGCACCAGGCGGTGCACCCCATTCTCGGCTTTGAGGTAGCCGTAGGCGTTGGGGCCGCTGACCGAGAATTGCACGCTACGGTAGCCGGTCACGTCGCCCGGGGTCTCGCTGATGACCTCGCACTTGTAGCCTTTGTTTTCGCACCAGCGTTGGTACATGCGGAAGAGGATGCTAGCCCAGTCGCAGGCTTCGCTGCCCCCGGCTCCGGCGTTGACTTCCACGATAGCATCGCGGTCGTCGTATTCGCCATTGAGCAGGGTTTGGAGCTCATATGCCTCCATATCGGCCATGAACTGCAGGGCCTCCTGGTCATTCAACTCCTGCATTTCGGCATCGGGCTCGGTGCGCAACATCTCGCGCATCTCAAGGATGTCGTTGAGGCGCCGGTCAAGCTCCCGGTACGGGTTCACCCGGCCCTTGAGGCGCGAAAGGCGCTTCAGTTCGGCCTGGGCGGTGTCCGGGTCGTTCCAGAATTCCGGTTCTTGTTGTCGTTCTTCGATTTGAACGATTAGGGATTCAAGCGTTTTGAGGTCAAAGATGGCCTCCAATCGCGTCCAGCCGTTCTCGGGCCTTGGACAAAGATTCCTGCTGTTCGTATGTCAGCACGAAGCGGAAGGTACCTCATTTTGAGGTGGGATACGGGTCCCTAGCCGGCGCGGTCGAGGCTGTGCAAAGTGGTTTTGGGACGGTAATGGTGGTGGGCGGCTCGCTGCTTGCGTTCGCCAGCCATCTCTTGCGAGATCTCAGCGTGGGCGGCCTCCATCTGCTGCATGATGCTGGCTTCCAGTCCTTGCACTTGCCGCAAGATCGCTTTGACCGAGGGCGCATTGGGGTTCGCTATCGAATCCAGCACGCTTTGGCGTTCAGTCAATAGATAGTCTAAATCGGTCACCTGGCCCGCGCACAGGCATTCGCCCAGAGCGCGGGTGAGGTGGAGGAGGCGTTCGGCCTGCTGCAGATCAAGCGGCTTTGGCATCGCCGAATCCAGGAGTGGTGGCATTGGCTTGCGCCGTGGCGCGTTGCTGCTTGTCCAGTTCGCTCCAGCTCTCGCGGAGGTCGCACAGCACTTTTTCGCAGCGATCCAGAGCGGTCGCGTCGTCGTTGATGTTCGCCTGCACCAGCTGGTCGTAAACGTAGCTGTAAAGCGCCATCAGGTTCTTGGCAATCTCGCCGCCCTTTTCCATATCGAGGCAAGACATGAGCTCGGTGACGATGCGCTGAGCTTTGGTGATCTGCTCGTTTTGCACAAATCGGCTTTCTTGCAGAACGGCTTGCTTGCCCGCCCGGATGAACCGCAGGGCGCCATCGTAAAGCATGATGACGAGTTGAAGCGGGGTGGCGCTGGCCACGGAGTTTTGACGGTAAGCGTTTACGTTCGAATACGGCGTCGCCATGGCTTGGTCTCTCCCGTATCTTCGGGCAAGAAGCTACTCCTCTTTAGGTTCGCGTCCGTACGGATAAGCGGCGGCGGCCAACAAGAACGGCACAAGGGCAATGAGGAGCGGCACCAGCCACGCCACCTCATCGGGCCACTCGGGGCGGGGAATGTCCACGTTGAGCTTGCCGAGCATGGTCTCTTTCAGTCGCAAGTAGGCGAAAACCGCCACCGCCATCTGCCCGCCGATGTAGCCACTCACGGCCGGGGGGCCGGTCTTGCGGATGGCAATGATGCCCAGCACGGCCGCAATGCAGGGCCCCAACAGAAGGATGTTGCGCATGCCCACCACGGTGTATTCGGGGAAGACCAGGAACGGCCACATCCCCATGAAGTAGCCAAAGAGCGCCAGAAAGCCGGTGAACCCGCACCCCAGCAAGAGCTTGGTTTCGTAATCCGCCTTTTTGGCTACAGGGCCTTCGCGGCGTTCATCGGTCTGCAAAGGTTCGATGGGCACGTGTTACGCAAGCTTACGACTTTTTGGTCACCTGCGATGCAACTGAGTTCGCGAAAGGAGAGAGGCTAGGTACCCTTGGCGGGTCTGCATGTGGCAGAGGATTTTCTCTCGCCCGCCTTCTCTGCGGCGGATATTGACCATTCGTGTGAGCCTGCTCTTGCTGTTCACACTCGTGGTCACCACTTTGCTGGCCTTTTGGAATGGCCGGGCCACCGTGGCCGATTTGGGCGAGCGCATTGTGCGGCAAACCGCCCAGCAGGTAGACGACCGGGTGAAGGCCCTGCTGGCCAATGCCGAAGCCCAGGCCAATCTCCTGGCCGGCTTTGCCCAAACCGGGCTAGGGGTGCGCACGGCGCGGCTATCTACGGACCAGTTTCCGGTACTGGGCCGACAACTCTTTGAGGTGATGCGAGCCAACCCGGAGTTCAGCTCCGCCCGCTACGTGGTGAACGCCACCGGCGAATCCATTAGCGTCATCCGGCGCCCCAATGGCACCCTGGTGATGCAGCGCACCGACCGGACCGGCTGGCAATCAAGCACGTATCGCCGGCGCGACCTGGTCCCCTTTGGCGATGAGATGCGGGTGATCTTTGAGGATCCGCAAGCCACCTTTGACCCTCGTCGTACCTTGGTTTACGAAGAGGTCCGCGCACAGAAGCGGAGCGTGTGGGGCGGCACCGACCTGCTCAAGGGGACGGTGGACGTGACGACGGTGGGCATCAGCTACGCGGTGCCGCTCTTTGACAACCGCCAGAACATGGTGGGCGTGGTCATGGTGGACCTAAGCGTGGGTGAGCTGAGCCGCTACATCAGCCGCATCCGGGTGGCGCAGAATGGCTACGCCTTCTTGGTGGAGCAACGTGGACGGCAAGAAGCGCGCATTGTCGCCTACCCCAATCTGGACCGACTCTTAACGACCGATCAGGGGCGTGAGCGGTTGGCCACTCTGGACGAACTACAAGACGATTTGGTGACGAAAAGCTTGGATCTCTTGCTCGTTTCGGCGCGACAAGAGCCGGGTACGGTGGCAAACGGGAAGGTCCGGCAGAATGGAGTGAGTCACCTGGTCGGATTGATTTCGGCCAGCGGCACGGGACCGCCCTGGACGATTGGGGTGGTGGTGCCGGAGGACGACTTTATGTCCGGCGTGCGGCGCACCACCAGCTTTGTCATCGGTCTGGGTTTGGTGGCCCTGGCGATGGGGGTGGTGCTGACGTTCTGGTTTGCCCGGCGCCTAAGCCGACCCCTCGGCAATCTTGTGACCGAAACCGAGCGCGTGCGCCAACTGGATCTCGCTCCCCGCCCGACGGAAGCCGTGGGCATACGGGAGATCGACGCTTTGGCTGTGAGTGTGGAGCAGATGAAGACGGGCTTGCGCTCGTTTGAGAAGCTTGTCCCCACCGACTACGCCCGCCATTTGATGAGCTCCGGGCAGGAGGCAAAACTGGGCGGTGAGCGCCGGTGGATCGCCACGTCGTTTGCCGACATCATTGGGTTCACGGCCCTGAGCGAACGTTTGCCCGCCGAAGAACTCGTGAAGGTCTTGGCTGAATACCTTGACCTATTGAGTGATGAAGTGATTCAGCGGCAAGGCACGGTGGATAAGTTCAACGGGGACGACGTCATGGCCTTTTGGGGGGCACCCAACACCGTGGCGCACCCCGGGCAACTGGCGTGCGAGGCGGCCCTGGCCGGGCGGGCGGTGATTTTGGGGCAACACCCCGAGTGGCGGCGACAGGGGCGGCCGGCGCTGCGGGCGTCGTTCGGCATTGCGACGGGCGATGTGATTGTGGGCAACATCGGTAGCCGGGAGCGGATGCAGTACACCGTCATTGGCGACGCGGTGAACCTGGCCAGCCGCCTGCAGGGCCTAAACAAGGCGTACCAGACCGAAATCCTGATTGATGTAAACACCGCCAAGGAGGCGGGGCCGGAGTACCTCACCCGGTGCGTGGACTACGTGGCAGTGGCGGGGCGAGAGGAGCCGATTGAACTCCGCGAGCTGCTGGGCCGCCGAGATGACCTGGATGCGGCGGCGATTATGGCCGTGCGGGGTTACGAACAAGGGCTGCAACTCTACCGCGATCGCAAGTTTGCCGAGGCGGTGGACTGCCTGAGCGAAACGCTCCAACTGTGGCCCGATGACGGCCCCTCGCGGGTGCTGCGGGCGCGGGCACAGCAGTACGTGGCGACGCCCCCACCGGAAGATTGGGATGGCGTAACGCGGTTTTCGGTGAAGTAAGCCCCGCATAATGAAGGGGCATCATGAACGGTCCCCTCGCGCGAATTTCTCGAATTACGGACGCTCGCACGCGCCGCATCAGTAGTTACGATCGCTCCGGCGCGAACATGGATTGCGTCACCGTGCCCCCGGGGGGCACCCACGTGGTAGCGGAAATCGCGGGCAGTGGGTGCATCACCCACATGTGGTTTACGATGTGGAGCGAGGTGGACACTCTGATCCGCTCGCATTGCTTGTTGCGCATCTATTGGGACGGGGCGGATGAGCCGAGCGTGGAAGCGCCCATCGGGGAGTTCTTTGGCAATGCTTGGGGCGAGAACTATCTGTTTTCTAGCCTGCCTTTGGTGTGCGGCCCCCGCGATGGCCGGGCGATGACGAGCTATTGGCCGATGGCCTTCCGCCAGGGGGCGCGGGTGGAAGTGGTGAACCAGAGCGAGGCCACGCTGGACCGGTTGTACTTCTATGTGGATTACGAGGAGCGAGAAGTGGCGGCGGACGAAGGCTACTTCCATGCCCAGTATCGCCAGGAGCTGACCAACAGCCATGCGCCGGATGGGGAGGGTGATGCGATGCCGCCCGTCATCCCCAACCAGAGCGATGCGGGCAACTACGTGTTCCTCGATGCGGCGGGGCAGGGCCACTACGTGGGGGTGAACCTTTATGTCGAGAGCCCGACGCCACTATGGTACGGAGAAGGGGACGATATGTTCCGGATTGACGGCGAAGAGTATCCGTATAGTCTGCACGGCACCGGCACGGAGGATTACTTCAATACGGCGTGGAGCCCGGAATACGGGTTCCAGCACCCCTACTTTGGGTTGGCGCGGGTGCCGGGGCGGGAGCCCGGCCTGGCGGAAGGCTGGACCAAACGCGACTACCACTTTTGGTGGTTGGGCCGGACGCATTGCTACCGATTCCACATGGAAGATCCGGTGCGGTTCCGCTCTAGCCTGCGGGCGAGCCTGGAACACGGCCACGCCAACACCCTCAGCCTCATGCTGCGTAGCGTGGCGTATTGGTATCAGTCAGCGCCGGTGGCTTCGGGGTCGGTGATCCCGCCGGTGGCCGAGCGGCAACCCATGCCCCCCATCATTGACCAAGACATCCACCACTGGCGCGATACCTGGATGAAGCAGAACCCTGGTGACGCTTGGGGCAATGGGTGGCGGACGAAGTCCTGAGCCAAGCGCGGCGGTAACCTCCCGGGCATGAATCAGGACGTCTCGGTGGAGAAAATCCGGGTCCGGTACGGCGAAACCGACCAGATGGGGCACGCTTACTACGGCAACTATATGTTGTGGTTCGAGCAAGCTCGTGGCCGTTGGTGCCGCGACCGTGGCTTTACCTACAAGAGCCTGGAGGACATGGGCTACAAGCTGCCGGTGGTGGAAGTCCAGGCCCGGTACCGGGGCGAGGTCAAGTACGACGACCTCATCCAGGTGCGGATTCACGTGGCCGAGTGGAAGCGTTCCGCGGTCAAGTTCGCTTACGAGATCTACAACGAAACCAGCGGGCAGGTGACCACCGAAGGCTACACCTGGCACGTGCTAGTGGGCCAAGAGATGCGGGCCATTACCATTCCGGCTGAGGTCTGGGCCTTGATGGAGCGGGCGCCCTCGCCCGAAACCGCACTGCCTTGATGGGGCCGGTAAGTTTGACGTAAGTCTTCGCATAAGAAGTACCGACAATAGAGGGTAGGGCTGGGTACGACCTGCCTCCCACCTCGAAATGGACCCCCTGCGGCCGACCCCCGGAGTGATCCGGAATGATGTGAATCTGAACCCGAGCGCGAGCCAAGCGGCGCGCAGCGGGGCGGCGCGTCCGGTCGTCCGCGCGGCGGCGGAAGCCGTGGAGCGCATGGAGCAGGCCCGTCCGAACGAGGTCGCCCAACCGTCGGCCCGCATCGTGGCGGCCCAGCGACTGGTGGTGCAAATGACCGACCTCGTGGCCGGAGTCCGCGAAGGCCTGGAGGCCAACGCCACTCGCACCACAGACCTGAAGGCCGACGAGCGATTGCTGCAGAGCGCCTACGCCACCGCCTTGGACCTGATTGAGAACACCCGCGCCGACGGAGAGCCGGTGGTCCGGCTGGAATCCAGTGGCCCGGCCGTGCAGAACGCCGCGAAGGTCTACGGAATGGTGAAGGGCGATAGTGAGAGCCCGCTTATCCGCCGCCTCGGCACTTTGCTGACCGGACCGGACGGGGTGGTTCCCACTCTGGATGCCCTTCGGCAGGACGAGATTGTCTCCGCCGATGAAGCCCAGGCCCGCTTGGTGCGACTGGAAATGCGGCTGGAAGCCCTACGCGAACCCCTGGCCCGAGCTGGCCAACCGGGGTTGGACCTCAGCGCTTAATCGAGCTCGTCGTTCAGCGGCTTGCCGGAGTCGCTCTGCGTGGCCCGGACAAAGGCCATCGCGACCACCAGGAAGGCTTCCTCCACGGACGAATCGCGGAAGCGATGGAGTTCCGGGCATAGGCGCGTATCGGCCAGGCGATTGATGGCGGCCCGCTCTTGGCCCTCGCAATAGAGAGCAAAGGCCTCGCGCAGGCGCTGGCTCTGGCGCATCACGGGGCGGAGCATGGATTCGATCTCGCGTACGCGGGTGAATTCGGGCGACATCATGAGCCGGTAGACCTCGTGCTCCACGTCCATCAGGCGGGCCGCCCCCAGGAGGCTACGGCGGCGGGTGGTCTCGTTGGTGCTCAGTTCGGCCACGCGCAACACGGTGGGCAAGTCATCCAGTTCGCCCACGCAGCCCAGGGCGTAGGCCAGTTCGCTACTGGTGTCGGGTTCAAACCACTCCAACGCTTGCCTGACTTGGGGGGCAAGCTCCGCCAGTTGGAGTTCGGCCACGGCCTCGGCAGCGGCGGTGCGCACGCTGGGGTGCGGGTCGTAGAGCGCTTCGCCAATGGCCTCGGCGGCCTGAGTGGCTTGCAGGTTGCGGAGGGCTTGGATCGCCGCGCGGCGGAGATCGCTGTCCCCGGTTTCGCGGCTGGCATCCATCAGCGCGGTGATGGCGCTGGGGTCATTCAGCCGGCCGAGGGCCCGGGCAGCCGTCCGGCGGAGGATCGAGCGCGGGTCATCGAGGAATGGCAAGAGAGCCGCCACGCTTTCGGGGTGGCGGACGGTGCCCAAAGCTTCCAGGGTTTCCTCATCTACCAGCATAGGGTTCTCGCGGATGTGCTGGATGAGGGCCTCGGCCGCGTCGGCGTCCCCGATCTTGGCCAGCGATTCGGCTGCGGCCCGCCGGATGTGCGGGGCCGGGTCACGCAGGGCGGCCGCCAGTTCGCCGGTGGCAATGCCAAAGGAACGGCTGCCCACCGTGCGGATGGCTTCGGCACGGGTTTCGGCGGCGGCCCCGGAGGTCAGCTGGCGCAGGGCGCGCGCCCCCTGCGGGCTAAAGCGGCGCAGGTGGGCGATGGTGCCGGCAATGCTCTTGGACCCGGGTTCCTGGATCCGCGCCACCCAGATAAAACTGAGTGCTCGCATAAAGACGACACTGAGAAAGAGCGTCTTGTACGCGGTCTCGGCGGGCATGGAGATGCGGAGTCGCTCCATCACCAGGGCGCCCACCAGCGGGGCGATGCCGCCCAGCACCGACTGCAAGGCGCTGGCCATGCCCAAGTAGTTGGCGCGGAGCTTGGGGTCGGCAATATTCGTCATCAACCCCATTTGGGTGACGGCAATCCCGTTCCACCCTGCCCCCACAAAGACGTGACCGAGGATCAGGATGACGGCATTCTGCACCGGCTTACCCGGCACGCAGAACAGCCACATCACCGGCGTGAAGACAATAATCGTGGTGAGCAGGGTGAGAAGCGGGCGGTTGCCGTAGCGATCGGCGATGTAGCCCCAAAACTTGACCGTGGCCAGGGTGCCAACGGCCGAGCTGACCCCCAGCGCCTGCAGCACCAAGTAGTCCATTTTCAGCGTTTCGAGCGCGAAGGTGGTGAAGAGGTTGCCCGCAAAGCTCTGCCCAATCACAAAGACAATGAGATAGAAGAGCACGGGGCGGAAGGCGGCATCCTTCCACGGCGCGCGCATGCCGCGTATGGTCTCGCGCACGTTGGCGGGCACGGGCTCAGGGCGCGGGATGTCCCGCATCTTGTCTAAGAAGATCTGGCTGATGAGCGCGCACAGCAGGCCCGCACCGAAGATGAACGCAAAGCCCTCCATCTCGCGGCCCATGCGCTTCATCTGGTCCATGACAATGCCGCCCAGCATCCCGATGACGGAGCCGACGATGGTGGCGACAAACGTGCGCTGGCTGAAATAGGCCCCGCGCTGGTTGACAGGCAGGAGCTCGGCAATCCAGTCGCTATAGATAGGATTGACGAGCTGCACCGAGATGGCGGCCAGGCCAATGCAGGCGGTGAGCACCATGAGCCGCACCTCGTTGGGCCACGTCAAGAAGGGCAGGATGACCAGCGGAATGTGGAAGATGCGCCACATGAGGCCGCCCGGACGGACAAAGCCGCGGTAACCCGGATGCGCCCGGCCCAGCGTGCCCCCAATGATTTGCAAAAGGCCCGCGAGGGCGGGAAGGGCGGCGATGAGGCCGACCCAACGATCTTGGCCGCCTAACGCCTTGACAAAACCGACGAGGAACGTGCCCGCAACGAGCGTGACAAAAGAGGTGCTGAAGGCGACATCGAGGACTCCGTAACGAAGGGTACGGAGGGCTTCGAGCCGAGTTGGGGCCGTGGGGGCCGTCGCCACATGGTCCATTGTGATGAAGGCGCCCTTCATCTCGTACGCCGGTTTATGTTGACGGGCCTTTTGCTACTGGCAATGCAGACGACAGATTTTCAGCGGACCGAATTGCCGGATGGATACGACCGGATCACCTCCGCCACCTACCAGATTGATGTGCCGCGCGGGTGGAAGGTAAGCCCGGAGACAAACTTTGGCCAGCGCAAGGCGTACGGGCCGGAGGGCGGCAACTTGGGCGTGATGACCGCACCGCCGAGCAACCAGGACTGGGATCAGCTCTACCGCACGGCTCTCTTCTTTGTTCTGCGCGAGAAGAAGGGCACCGCGAGCCCCTATGAGGTGAAAAAGGTGAAAGTGGCCAACGGTGAGGAGCTGGAGGCGTGTATTTTCGGCGTGAAGAATGAGGCGGGCTTTGAAGATCGCCGGTACGTGATGATCAAGCACCCGACCCAGGGCCGGCTGGCGCTCTCGGTCGAAATCCCGAACCGGGAAGTGGCCAAGGACTGGGAAAAGCACTTCCAGCGTATGGTCAGCAGCGCCCAATTTCTCGGTACTTCGCGCTAAGGCGGGCCAGGTCCCCCGGTTTGGGACCATTCCTCCGCCTCCCTCCGCCTCCGGTGTTCTTTTCGGGACCCCGGAGGCTCCTTTTTGCTCCGGACCACTTTTTTGCCTCATTTGTGAGGGATGGCGCATCAAAGTGGGCGTTCTCATCGTCCGGAAGGGCGGTTTTCATCCATTAGGCGCGGCTGAGCGCGTGGCTCAGCGCGGGACCAGGGGCCTACATTTTCCGGTTTGGCCCCAGGGGGCCTTGACTCTCAGAGAGAGGCATGCCTATAATTCCCCTTGCCCCTGAAACACGGGGTCGCAGTTTGAAAGCCGAATACAGGATGTGACACAGCCTAGAACTTGGTCAAGCGTTGACCAAAGTTCTTGAGCCAGTGCAACGATAGAGATACGTCGCATTGGTTTCAACCAAACACTCCAAAATGGACGACAACCGATCTTCGGATCGACGTCGAACAATTTTTTCGGAGAGTTTGATCATGGCTCAGGACGAACGCTGGCGGTGT
Organism: uncultured Chthonomonas sp.; assembly: GCA_964627705.1. GTDB lineage: Bacteria > Armatimonadota > Fimbriimonadia > Fimbriimonadales > Fimbriimonadaceae > JAHBTC01. The sequence continues at coordinate 623 of CAZVHE010000026.1, read as the reverse complement.
GCCTAAAACATGCAAGTCGAACGGACCTTCGGGTCAGTGGCGAACGGCGGAGTAATACATGAGTAACGTGCCCTACAGACGGGGATATACGGTCGAAAGACCGGGCAATACCGGATGAGATGGCGAGGAGGCATCTCCTTGTCATGAAATGGTTTTTCGCTGAAGGAGCGGCTCATGACACATCAGATAGTTGGTGGGGTAATGGCCTACCAAGTCTACGACGTGTAGGGGGTCTGAGAGGATGATCCCCCCGAGTGGGACTGAGACACGGCCCACACACCTACGGGTGGCAGCAGTTGGGAATCTTGCACAATGGGGGAAACCCTGATGCAGCGACGCCGCGTGGAGGATGAAGGATCTAGGTCTGTAAACTCCTTTTATCGGGAAAGACTTAGGACGGTACCCGATGAATAAGCACCGGCTAACTACGTGCCAGCAGCCGCGGTAAGACGTAGGGTGCGAGCGTTGTCCGGATTCACTGGGCGTAAAGAACGCGTAGGCGGCCTGTTAAGTGTGAAGTGAAATCTCCAGGGCTCAACCCGGAAACTGCTTCGCATACTGGCAGGCTGGAGGAATGCAGAGGTGAGTGGAATTCCTGGTGTAGCAGTGAAATGCGTAGATAT
>CAZVHE010000025.1:10742-26224 GCA_964627705.1 uncultured Chthonomonas sp. | reverse complement strand
ACTGGCGTCATAGGGCGGCAGAAAAATGGTCTTCCCGGCCCGGACCGCATCCACAATCGCGGCCACTACCTCGTTGCGCTGGGCGAACTCCTCGGGAGTCGGCGAGAGCGGAGAGGGATTTGACATAGCTCGTCATGAACGGGTCAAAGGAAAAGGCTGGCGGAGCGGGTGGGATTCGAACCCACGAAGAGTTTCCCCTTACACGATTTCCAATCGTGCTCCTTCGACCACTCGGACACCACTCCGCGCAGTCTCTATTATGGCAAATCGGCCTGCAATCTGCTCGTAGAATGGGGCGTGCGGAACAACCAGCACCTTCCGCAAAGGATCTGTCGAACCTGTGGCAGGCCCTTTGCCTGGCGCAAAAAGTGGGCCCGGGTGTGGGATCAGGTTCAATACTGCAGTCAGCGTTGCCGCAACCATCGGCCCTCGGCCGGCTCGGGTGTCCTGGGTCATGTGGATAAACGGTCTCAAGACCGACCATAATAGGCGTTCGCAACGGAGGATTTATCATGGCTAAAGTCTGTCAAGTCAGCGGGAAGCGCGCCAACAACGCCAAGCACATTCGGCACCGGCACTCCGGTCAATGGAAGTTCCGCGCCCCCAAGAAGAATCGCCTTCAGCACGCCAACCTGCAAACGGTGACCGTGAAGACCCCGAACGGCAAGGTCCGCCTCACGGTAAGCACCTCCGTTCTCAAGAGCCCCGAATTCGCCAGCATCCTCTGCGGTCTGCGCCCGATTCCGAAGGCCTGGCTGACTAAGCCGTCCTACGACGTCTAAGATATTCCGGACAAGCCATGCGCCCGTGCTGACCGTTGGTCAGTGCGGGCGTTTTTTCGTCTCGACTCCCGCCTGTTTCTGGGCGGCCTGTCACCAATTTTCACGGGATTCGGAGGTCAATGAACCCTTAGGGCAAATCGGTGCGTCCCTGCTTTTGGAGTAATCGCCTCTCAAGACGTGCGTTTCTCGCGCTTTTTCGGTTAGAATGAGGCGCTTGAGACATTCTGGTGATTTCACCAGAGCGCCTTGGCGTCCGGGGTATCCCGGACAAAGGCTGGAGTGGCTTCGATGAATATGAGTCAATTGGTGATGCGACCGTGGATCGGTCTCGCTGCCTTAGGATTTGGGATGGCACTGGCGGCGCCGCCGTCTGTGCAACCTGAACCGGTACCTGATGCCGGCAAGATCCTGAGAGAAAAGCGTGCGCAGATCTTTACGGAGAACCGGGGGCAATGGGATGGTCAGGCTAGGTTCCTGAGCGCCCAGCCGGGCATGAATTATTGGGTCACCGGCAACGGGATCGTTTTTGACCTTCACCGCTACATCAAACAGGGTAGCGAAACGGTAAAGAGCGGTCACGTGGTGCGGGTGACATTTGATGGTGCAAACCGCCGGTCCACCACGCAGGGCGTGGAAATGGCCGACCTCCGACAGAGCTTTTACGTGGGCGGCCAAGAAGATTGGGCCGTGGACGTTCGCTCGTTCGGGGAAGCGTATCAGCAGAACATCTACGAGAACGTCCACGCACGTCACTATCGCACCGAGAACGGTCTGCGTTATGACCTGATCGTGATGCCCGGCGGGAATGTCGGCGACATCAAGATGCGCGTATCAGGTGCAGACGGCGTTACGCTGGACGACAACGGCAACCTGCGCATTGGCACCAGCCTCGGCGCCATCAAGCAGGATGACCTCTACGTTTATCAACCGGTGGGCAATCAAGTCCGACGCATTCCGGCCAACTTCGTGGTGAACGGCGACGTCATCACGTTCCAGGTCGGTAGCTACGACAAGCGCCTGCCCCTCATCATCGACCCGCTGGTCTACGGAACCTACGTCGGCTCCGACGCCATTCCGTTCTTTAGCACGGGTGACGAGCAAATTGACGACCTGACGGCGGATGCCTCGGGCAACGTTTACATGGCGGGTTCCACCTCGTCCATCACGTTCCCGATCATTGCGGGTGCTTATCAGGAATCCCAACAGGGTGGTCGAGATGCGTACATGCTTCGCCTGCGCGGCGACGCCTACGCGCTGGACTACGCCACCTACTACGGTGGTTCGGCCAACGACTTTGCTCTGGGCATTGCTCTCAACAACGATGCCACGGCCGTCTACATCGCGGGGATCACGCTTTCACCGAACCTCCCGGGTGCCAACCTGTTCACCGACGCGAATGACGCCGGTGCCCAGGCCAACACGCGAGTGAACGGCAACGCGTACTTCATCAGCCGTTTTAATATCGCTTCGAATGGTGCCATCACGGGCGCCTTCTCGCGCTATTACAACCGACCGGGTGCCGCGACCGCTCTTGATGACTTCAAGGGCTTCGAGGTCTCGGGAGTTGATACCCTCCACCTCGCGGGTCAAGCCGATAACGGCAACCTGGTGGGTGGTGCCAATCCGGGTAACGCCATGACTCCGTTCCTTCCGGGTGCGGGCGGCGGCGACGACGGCTGGGTGGCTGGCTTCGACGAGAACGGCAACGTCCTCTACCAAACCATCGTGGGTGGTCCGGGCGATGAAGCTGTAGGCAGCATGGATGTCAATGCGGGTGGCCGCGTGGTCCTCACCGGTGGTGTGGGCTTTGCCGGCACGCAAGATACGTCCACGGCCGCGAACCCGGCCTTCCCGACGACCGCTGGGGTCTTCCCGAACGGTCGCCTCATTCGTAACAGCGACGCCTTCATCGTCACGCTGGACCCGGCCGGTGCCGCTCTTCGCAGCGCGGTGTTCGGTTCGTCCGGTCTCGACGGTGCGCAAGCCGCCGCTTTCGACTCGAACAGCAACATCTACATTACGGGGACCTCGGGCACGCCTGACTTCCCGCGAACGATTGGTGCCTTCGACCAGAACAGCAGCGCTTCGCAGCAGTTCCTCTCCAAGTTCAATGGCGACCTGAGCGCCATCTCCTACTCGACTTTGTTGAGCACGACGGGCAACGTTGTGGCCACTGAGATTGATGTGGACGCTCGCGGCTATGCCTACGTGGCTGGGACGCTTGGCTTCACCGCCAACCCGCCCGACGCCAACGGCAACCCGACTCCGGCTACCCCGGGTTCGATTGCTTACGGCCGATCGCGCATCCCACCCATTGACAACAACTACACGGGAGGCGATGACGCGGTCTTCCCGCCGAACACTCCGGACTGGGCGAACAACCCGGCGGCCTTCCCGGCTTCCACGGACGCCTTCATCATGGTTCTGAACCCGTCGGGTACGGAAGCCGCTTACATCGATAGCCTCGGCGAGAATGGTGACGAATTCGCCACCGCTCTGCACGTGGACACCGTGGGTGCTTGTTGGATCGCTGGCCAAATCGTGCCGGTGTTCAACGCCCAAAATGGCCGCAAGGAGCCGCATGGCCTTGGCCAATACATCACCACCAATGCCTTCCGCACTCAGCCGGGTTTTGGTGACCAAGACGCGTGGGCCGTCAAGCTCCGCATTGACCTTCCGATCCTCGAGTCCATTACGCTTCCGCCTCCGGGCGCGATTGCAGGTGGCCTGGGCGCCAACACCACCGCGACGATCTCCCTGCGAGATCCGGCGCCGGCGGGTGGCGTAACGATCAACGTCACTCTCAGCGACCCCAACGTCGCTTCGTTCACCCCTACCCCGGGCAACGTCACCACCGTGGTGACCATCCCGGCCGGCGCGACCACCGGAACGGTGCAAGTGTTCTCGCTCCCGGTGACCTCGCAACAAACCGTTGACATCCGTGCGACGCTGGACAACGACTTCAAGGTCGCTCGTCTCACCGTGGCCCCGTGGCTCAGCGATCTCACCGTCGCCCCGTCCACGACCCCAGGTGGCAACAACGTCTCCGTCCGCGTGGTGCTCTTCCAGAACGCCATCACCGACATCCGCGTGCCGGTAAGCGCCAATGACAATACGCTCATTACGCTCCCCAGCCCGCCGGAAATCGTCGTCCCGGCTGGTTCCTCCACGGCCACGGTTTCCATGGAAACCGCCGGTGTGGTCACCAACCAAGACGTCACGGTCAGCGGCAACCTGCTCGGTGTGAACCGCAGCGCAACGGTAACGCTGCTGCCCGCCGTGCTGAGCAACATCTCGTTCAACCCGAACCGCATCAATGGTGGCGAAACGTCCACCATGCGCGTTGAGCTGAACGGTAAGGCCGGCAACGACCGCACCATTGACATCACGCAACTGACGGCCCTGCCGAATGTGACCGTGAACGGCAATGCGGTCCCGACCCAAGTCGTCATCCCGGCGCAGCAGCGCTTCGTGGATGTGACCGTGGGTACCCCGGCGGTGGGTTCCACCACCAACCTGACCCTCCAGGCCACCGAAGGCGCGGTCACGGTCCAAGGTACGCTCGTGCTGGACGACATTGACCTCCTGCGTATCGAAACCACTCCGAGCACCAACGTGCTGGGCGGTTCGGTGCTCACCGGTGTGGTCCGCCTGACTCGTGCCGCTGGCCCGAGTGGGTTCCTCATCAACCTGAGCAACAGCAACCCCAATGCGGGCACGCTCTCCACGGCTACGGTCAATGTGGCGCCGAACGAACTCGTCTCCGAGCCGTTCACCTTCACGACCCTGGCCGTCAACGTACAGCAGACGACGACGATTACTGCGAGCAAGCCCGGTGGCTTCACCGATCGCACGATCGACATCACCGTCCGCCCGCTGAACCTGTCGCTCAGCCTCGCCCCGACCTCCCTCCTGGGTGGTAGCGGCCCGTCTGTCGCCACGGCGACCATCAGCGAGCCGGCTCCGTTCGGCGGTATCCCGCTCGCCCTCTCGTCGAGTGATACGTCCGCGGCGCAGCCGGCGGCCAACAACGTGACCATTCCCGAAGGCGCCACCCAAGTGACGTTCCTCGTGAACACGTTCGCGGTCTCGACCAACCGCAACGTCACGATCACGGCCACGGCTAGCCCGTTGGTGTCGGCTTCGGCAGTGCTCGAAGTCCTGGCTCCGGTCATCCAAAGCCTGCAGATCAACCCGATCGAGGTCAATGGCGGTGACGGAGCTACCGGTACCATCATCCTCAACGGCAACGCGCCGGTGGGCGGTCTCGCGATCGCGCTCAGTGCGAATCCGACGGGCATTGCCACCTTCCCGGGCACGGTCACCGTCCCGGCGGGTAGCAACACCGTGACGTTCCCGATCACCACCGTGTCCATCCCGGTCACGACGTTGGTCACCTTCACGGCCACGCTCAACGGCGTGGACTCGACGGACACCCTGCTGGTGCGCGGCCCGCAAGTGAACACCATCGTGTTCAGCCCGGCGCGCGTCCGTGGCGGTCGCCAGAGCGTGGGCACCATCACGCTCAGTCAGCCGGCCCCGGCCGGTGGGTACACCGTGACGATCGAAAGCCTGAATCCGGAATTTGCCGTTCCGGTCGGTTCCTCGACCATCACGATCCCGGCGGGCGCCCTCCAGGGCACCTTCCGCGTGGCCACCAGCCGCGTCAGCCGCAGCATCGCTGTCCGGTTCCGCGCAAGCGGCCTGGATAGTGAAGCCACTGGGGTCATCTATCTGATCCCGTAAGGCCAGATCCACTCCTGGCCCGCAAGGCTCCGATCCGCAAGGATCGGGGCCTTGCTTTTGTTTGTCCCCTCCCATGGAAGCCTGACCCTTCAAGTACAATGGAGGGAATGAAGAACCTGTTGGGCCTCGCCTTGGTTAGCACCGCTGTGGGTTTCCTGGTCGCGGCGGCCCTCACCAAACTGCGTGAGGAAAGGGAAGAAGCCGACGCGCTCTCGGAAACTATCCGCCAGCAGCTCGCCGCGCTGGAAGCCGCCCACGCCGACTAGCTCGTGGCACGGTGCGTTGTCATTGGCGGCGGCGTCGCGGGACTCAGCGCCGCCATTCATGCCCGTTTGCGTGGCTACGATGTCACCCTGCTTGAGCAAGGCGACGCCTTAGGTGGCAAGGCCGCGCCTGTCCACCGCGATGGATTCACGCTGGACCCCGGCCCCAGCATCATTATCCTCACCCACATCTACCAAGAGGTGTTCCGGCGCGCCGGGCGCAACCCGGACGACTATCTGCAGTTCCAGCGGCTCGACCCCTTCACCCGGGTGCTGATGGATGGCCTGGACGGCCCGCTCGATCTCCCCGCCGATGAGGAAGCCTGCATTCAGGCCCTGAGGCGCGTCGCCCCGCAGGATGAACCCGGCCTCCGCGCCCTCATGGCCACTCTGGCCAGCGCCGCCCCGTATGTGGACGACACGGTCTTCGCCCACCCGATTGATAAGCCGTACCAGTTGCTTCACCCCAAGCTGGCTCGGTTCGCCCTGCACTTCAACCCCCGGCTCAGTTACAAAGAACTCGTGGATGAGCAGATCAAGAGCCCGCTCCTTCGAGCGTTCTTCTACGGGTTCCCCAGCTACAGCGGCCAAACCTACGAGAGCAAAGCCGCCGGTGCCCTTCTCATCCCGTTCTACATGCTCCGCCACGGCGTCTGGTACCCCAAGGGAGGCATCCACGCCATCCCCGTCGCCTTCACGCGCCTGGCGCAAGAACTCGGCGTTGATATCCAATGCCAAGCCAAGGTCTCCGGGGTGGCCACCCAGGGCCGCCGCATCGCCGAGGTCCACATCGAAGGAAGCACAGCCCTCAAACCCGACGCCGTCATCTGCGCCATGGACCGCTACACCTTCAGCCTTTGGCTCCAGCGCCCCGAACCCCAAACGCCCAGCTACAGTTACTACACCCTGCACTGGGGGCTTAAAGGCGAGCGCCCCGAGGTCGAGCACCACACCCTCCTCATCCCCAGCGGGTTTGAAGTGGGCTTCGAAGAGCTTTATCAGCAGCGGCGGCCCCCCTCCCGCCCGGTGATCTATCTCAACAACCCCGGCCGGGTGGACCCGAAGTCCGCACCCCCCGGGCACACCAACCTGTTTGCCGTCCTCACCGTGCCCGCCCTGCACGATCATCTGGATTGGGAGCAAGAATCCGCCCGCCTGCGCCAAATCACCCGGCAAGAACTCGACCGCTTCGGCCTCGGCTTCGACGACAGTGAGATCATCTTCGAGCGCCAGCAAGACCCGCGCTACTTCCAGTCCGCCCACGGCTCCTGGCGGGGCTCGCTCTACGGCCCGGATGAAAAGGAACGCCTGTGGGGCCTGTTCTCCCTCGGCCCGCGCGACCCGCAGTTCCGCAACCTCACCTACGCCGGCGGCACCGCCCAGCCCGGAGCGGGCTTACCCATGGTCACCCTCAGCGGAAAATTTGCCGCCGATGCCTTGCCCGCGCCCTAGCGGGTTACACTAAGAGCATGCTCAGCTCGATTCTGGCCCTTAGCCTGGCCACCACCCCGGCCCCGGCTCCCATGACCAACCCGCTCATCGAAATGGCGGTGCAGGGCCGTGGCACGGTCACCATCGAAATCCGCAAGGATCAGGCCCCCAAACTGGCCGCCCACTTTATGGATCTAGTGGACGCCGGGTTCTATAACGGCCTCCTTTTCCACCGCAAAGTGGATGGCTTCGTGGCCCAGGCCGGCGACCCCAAGAGCCGCTCCGTCACTCCGGCGTGGGCGCGCGCCCACCCGGGCGAATACGGCGGCACGGAGACCCTGGGCGATGGCGGCAGCGGCAAATCGGTGATGTACGAGGTCAACGACCTGCAACACCACAAGTATTCCGTCGGTATGGCCCTAGAAGCCCCGATGAGCGACACCGGTGACAGCCAGTTCTTCATCAACCTGGCCGACAACCACCGCCTCAACGGCCTCTATTGCGTGTTTGGGCAAGTGGTGAAGGGGATGGATGTGGTGGACCGCATTGAGCGCGGCGACCGCATCACGCGCATTCGACGGGTTACAGTCATGCGCCGATAAGATCCCTAGTGACGTGGTTCGAATGTCGGACGGGGAATGTCCTGGTGTGTAGCAGAGAATTCTAACATACGCTTGTTTCCCTCATTGCAAAGCCAAGTTGTAACGTCTTTTACAGAAAGGTCTGGAGACGTGTTTTTTGCTAATGCGAATAAGGCTCTGAGGGCAATGTAGTGAATTGCCTCTACAAAGTACGCCTTGAATTGTGTTGTTTTTCCTTCGTGGATATAGTCGTTTCTTGCCTTTATTGATTCTTGCGCCACAATGCACATGCAAGCGAACTGACGACTATCAATTGCGGCAAGTAGTGGTAACAATCTGAGTGAAGCCGTATGCCTCCCGAGTTTATAGTACTTCTTGTTCGCAACGTTGGAATTCTCGGTACAGCAACTTGTCTCGTGATGATCTCAAGGAACGTATTGAATAAAATGTTCTTAACATTTATGTCGTGTGTGACAAGCATCAGAAAATAGATCTCAAGTAAATTCTTGATCAAGTACCCAGCAGAATTTGGGTCTGAAAGTTGATCGCTCACAAAAAATCGAACAAGATCCACACGAGCAGAATCGACTACGCTCTCATAGTTGCTAGATTCGTAAACATCTCCACTCAAGAAAGAATATTCTCTATCCTCTCCATTAGTACCTTCGATCGTAAAGCTTATTGGTCGTGAAAATGAGAACTGATCCTGAACACTATTGTTTGTCGTAAGCAGTAGAGGTCTCAAGCTATGCAGTGAAATGAAGACTGCCAGTACTTCGTCTATCAAAATAGCGAACGTACTAAACGAGAGTTGTTTCGAAGTGTTAGCAGATGCATGAAATGTAACTCGGCCATCTTCTGAGGGTTCAAAATTCCTGAGTGTAATTCCGAGGATAGTAATAGACTTCCCTCTAAGTCTTATCCAGTCGCTCCCTGCGTAGATGGTGGCCTTGTTGGTACATACCTGCTCTTCTGCGTGATACGCTGCATACTGTTCGAGATTGGGCGTGGATTCAGAACATATGTCAAAGGCACACAATGAAACAGGATTGTGCGTTGGACTGTTGATCAGGTCCCCTGCAAGGCCCAAACGGATCTGATTTCTATTTATTAAAGCTTCAAAGAAGGACTTTACTTGCTTCTTTTGCATAGATGTCATTACAGCCAGCCGCGCCGCCGGAAGGTAAGGATCAATCCTCCGGCCAGCAAGAGCATCGAGAGCAACGCAATCGGGTAGCCCCAAGGGTGGTTCAGCTCCGGCATGTTCTTAAAGTTCATGCCGTAGATGCTGGCAACGAGGGTCACCGACATCAAAACGATGGAGCTGACCGTTAGCACCTTCATGATCTCGTTCAGCTTGAGCGAGGCTGTGTTCAACTGCGTGCCGATCAAAGAGGAGAGGAAGTCCCGGCTCAGCTCAATGGACTCCAAAATCCGGTGCGCGTGCCGGTAGACGTCGCCAAAGTCGTCGTGTAACTCCAGCGGGATACACCCCTCATCCCGTCTCAAAAGACTGTTCAATTCATCGCGCAAGGGCACAATCTGCCGCCGCAAAGCAATCAGATGGCGCATCTCATCCAGCACGGCGGCTTGCTTCACCGTGCCGCCGGCAATGATCACGTCACCGAGGTCATCCACCCGGTCTTGCAGGGCGTCTAGCACCGGGAAAACCGCATCCACCACCTCGTCCAGCAGCGAGTACAGGGCACGCGGCCCGGCTAAAGGTGGTGCATTGTTGCCGCGCCCCCAACGGAGCAGGAAATCTTCCCACCAAGAAGGCACCTTATTGCTCAGGCAAAGCAGCGCGTGCGGCTTCGTCACCACCAGCATCTCAAAGGCCGGATCCAGCGGATCAATGACCGAAATCATGACCATCTCGCCGTCTTCGTACATGCGTGGGCGGCTGAAGTCTTCATACAGCGTCCCCACCACGTGCAGAGGCAGGCCGTAGCGCTCCGACCACGCCGCCGCACAATCCGCTTGCCTACACTCCTCAGCTATCAGGATCGCCTCGGATTGGGGTGTCCGCCAAAGTTCTGCGGCTAGTTCCGGCGTTGCTTCGGCGTCCGGAAGGCGAACCGAGCGCCCCGCCGACCGCTTAAACACAGAACGCTTGGTGATTTCCACAGCGAATCAGCTCAAAGTTTCGATGCCCAGCACTTCGCCGCTGGTCGAGAGCTCGTACACACGCGGAATTCCGGTGGCCAGTTCCAGCTCCAGCACTTGCTCCGGCGTCAGGTTCTCCAGTGCCATCACAATGCTGCGATTGCTGTTGCCGTGTGCCACCACCAATACGTCCTTACCCTGACGGATATCGCCCAGCACGGCTCGCTCAAAGAAGGGCACCGTGCGCTCGCGAGTCATTTTCAGGCTCTCGCCGCCCGGAGGGGCAACATCGTAGCTGCGGCGCCAAATCCTCACCTGCTCCTCGCCGTACTTTTCCCGCATATCGTCCTTGTTCAGGCCGGCCAGGTCGCCGTAGTCGCGCTCGTTCAGGGCTTGGTCGCGAATGGTGGGGATATCAATGCCCATTGATTCCATGATCAAGCGCAACGTGTCCTGAGCGCGGCGCAGGCCACTGGTGTAGGCCACGTCCAGGTGCAGTCCCTTCAGGCGCTCGCCCGCGCGGCGGGCTTCCTCTTCACCCTGCGCTGTCAAGGGCACGTCCACCCATCCTGTGAATCGATTCTCAAGGTTCCAAAGCGACTGACCGTGACGGACGAGGGCGAGTTTTGCCATGAGCGCGAGATTACCGAAGCCGCCCGCATCCGAAACGCGCCCAGACCCGCTAAAATAGGGGTATGCGACCATGGTTGGGTCTGGCACTGTTGGCCGTATGTGGTACGGCCCAGGCGCAGTTCAATATCCCCGGGGGAGGGCAGAACCCGCTCGAAATCCGTAACCTCATCGGCAGCTTGACCAAGCAAGCCGTGCTCTCTAGCAGCCTGGACGACGCCGACCGGGGTATCAAAGCTTTCGATGGCTGGCAGTGGGGCGAGTTTGAGCTCCGCGAGGGCCTCACCCCCAACAAGGACGGCGTGCTGCAAATTCCCGTGGGTCGTTCGAGCCTGCACCTTCAGTCTTTCTGCCTCCGCGCGGGCGGCTATGGCCCCAACTTGGGCATGGGCTACGGCCACGCCCCGTACCTCGGCCCGCAGGCCAACATTATCCAGAACGTCATTCGGCGGCACAGCGCCAGCGATGTCCCTCAGCAGGCCACACAACAGCTATTGTGGGGGATCATCGCTCGCGTCAAGCCGAGTGAGATGAACAGCGACGCCAAGCGGGCGTTGGTACTGCTTCAACCGCAGGAGATTGCGGTGCTGGAAAGCAACGCGATCAAGGTCGTGGAAGATCGCCTCATGGGTCCGGTACTGCGCGGTATTGACCGAGCCCTGGCCCCCATTGTCAAGGCCGAAAACGACCTCCGCGCGGGGCTCACCCGGGCCGGGACTTCGTTCGAAGAACTTGAACGCATCGCGGTGCCCGAAGCTCCCGCTGATATCAAGTCTGAGATTAATGCGGGACGCTGGCTGGCCGATGGCCGAGGCGCATTCTTCCGCTATAGGCCGAATGGCTACCGGAACATGACGGTGGATGTGGTGGTGCCCCGCGCGCCGGAACTCATCCGTGACCAACTGAACCGGATCGTGACAATGATCACGCCGGGCGGTACGTCCTTCACGGTCACTTACGCGGACGAATTCCAACCGAAGGCCATCCCGGGCAAGCCGTGGGCGCTCGCCTACCCGATCAAAGCGGTGAAGGTGACCGACGGCACCAACGAAGCCACCCTGGAAGTGCGGAACTTCATCATCTGCTCCGCCCCGGTGGACCAAGTGGGCGCCTGGCGCGCTTCGACCATGCCTCTCATCCAAGACTGGTGGGGTGCGGGCCGCGATTACGCGCAGGATCGCCTGGGCGAGCGTTATGGGGGGCGCGCTTACGAAGCCTACGATGAAGCCAGAGGCGCCTACGAACTGGGTGAGCAAGTCTACGACATCGGCACCGGCAACCCGAGCGCCGATCGCGCTCTGGATGTCGGCCACTACGTGGACGGGGTGGACACCGCGGTGCGCGGCACCAGCGCTGAACGCCTTGGTTGGATTGCCCAAACCCACGCCAACCTGGCCGAAGCCCTGATGCACGCGACCAATGTCATTGCGGGCCTCGGCGAACCCGATGGGGGCAACGGGGAATCGCACGCGTTCAACCCGCCGGGTGGCCTTGCAATGCCGGGGAACCGAGGCAGCCAACGCCTGGGCGTCAGTAGCCGCGGCTGGTAACTCAGCGCAGGTTCGTAAACTCGACCATCTGGCCGTGGGGGCCGTCGGCCAGGGCCCCGTCCCTCACGGCCCACGTCCCCCGCACCAGAGTGTGCACTACCCGCCCGGTCAGGGTGCGTCCAGCGTAGGGGGTCCACCCGCACTTGCTGGCCATGGCCGCATCCGTCACTTCCCATTTCGCCTTTGGGTCCACTAAGGCCAAGTCCGCGTGAGCGCCGGGGGCCACCGTGCCGGCCCCCGCTACCCCAAAGATGCGCGCCGGGTTCTCGCTCGTCATCTGCACGAGCAACTCGTAAGAAATCCGCCCGGCCGCCGCGTGGTCCAGCATTACGGGAAGCAAGGTTTGCACCCCGGGCATCCCGCTCGGCGATTGTGGATAGCGTTGGATCTTTTCCTCCAGCGTATGCGGGGCATGGTCGCTGCCAATCACGTCAAAGACACCGTCACGTACGGCTTTCCACAGGCCGCTCTTGTGTTCCGCCTCGCGAATGGGGGTGTTCATCTGGATGCGCGTACCCAAGGCCTCGTAGTCGTCCGCCGTAAAGGTCAGGTGCTGCGGCGTGATCTCGCACGTGGTGCCCAGGTTGCGGCGCTTGGCATTCGCCAGCAAGGCCACTTCGTCCCTCGTGCTGACGTGCAGGATATGCACCGGCTGCTTGGTCTCGGCGCTCAGCGCCAAGATGCGCCGTGTGGCCATCACACTGCTTTCCACATCGCGCCAAACCGGGTGGTTGCGGGCGTGCCGGTCGGCATCCCGAATCTCTAGTCTCGCCAGCAGCCGCTTCTCATCTTCGGCGTGGATACTGACGGTGCGGGTCGCCCCTTGCAGCACCCGGCGCAGGGCATCATCATCGGCCACCAATAGGGGCCCGGTGCTACTGCCCATAAAAACCTCGCCAATTCCTGGCGAACCCGGCAGCGGGTCCAGATTCGGGATGTCGTCCAGGTTCTCCATGCTCGCCCCCACCCAGAAGGCGTAGTGGCACCACATCCGGCCTTTGGCCCGGGCCAGCTTGTCCTGCAGGGTGGCTCGGGTGGTGGTGGTGGGGTTGGTGTTGGGTTCGTCGAAGACCGTGGTCACGCCGCCCAGTACCGCCGCCATTGATCCGGTGGCCAGGTCTTCCTTGTGGACTAAGCCGGGCTCGCGGAAGTGAACCTGCGAGTCAATCACACCCGGCCAGACCCACAGTCCGGTGATATCTACCACCTCGGCGGCGTCGGAAAGGTCAAGCGAGCCCACCGCCGCAATGCGTCCGTCCCGAATCCCTACATCCGCCCGGAAGCGGCCCGTGCCGCTTTGAACTTCGCCGCCCACCAGCGCCAAGTCGAACCGTTCTCCCATAATCCTCTTGGGGAGTGTATCCTTCTGCCGTCGCATGGACGCGCTTTCGCCCACTCCCGCTGATGCCCCCGGCGCGCCCGCTGCGCCGGATGTGAGCATCATCGTGCCTGCTCTCAACGAGGAGGACACCATTGGCGAGGTCATTGACCGCTTGCTGGCCCTGCCCATGCAAGCCGAGGTGATTGTGGTGAACGACGGCAGCGACGACCGCACCGGCGAAATCCTGGCCAGCTACGGCGACCAGATCCGAGTGCTAACGAACCCGCACCGAACGGGCAAAGGCAATGCCATCCGCAAGGCCCTGGCCGTAGCCACTGGCCAGGTGGTCGTGATTCAAGACGCGGACCTTGAGTACGTTCCCGAAGAACTCGCCCAACTCGTTCAGCCCATCCTGGCCGGCCAGCAAACCGTGGTGTATGGCACCCGCTTTGCCAAGGGGTTGGTCAATGGCATGGCCCTGCCCAACAAGCTGGTGAACCTCATGCTCCGCTGGGCGGTGGCCTTGCTCTACGGGCGAAGAATCACCGACGAAGCCACCTGCTACAAGGCCGTGAAGCGCGATGTGATGAACGAAATGAACCTGGAGTGCGAGCGCTTCGAGTTCTGCCCGGAGGTCACGGCCAAAGCCATCCGCCTTGGGCACCGCATCCACGAGGTCCCCATCACTTACGTCCCTCGCGGCAAGCTGGCGGGGAAAAAGATTCGCTGGACCGATGCCCCCGAGGCGTTCTGGACCCTCCTCCGCTGGCGCTTCCGTCCCTTCCAATCACCGAAGGCCAACAAAAAGTAAGCCCCGAGATCGTTTCCAATCTCAGGGCCACTCTCGCTAGCTCAGCCAGCGCTTAGTTGTCGCTATAGAGGAAGAACTCGTACGGGTGCGGCCGCAGGGCGATCGCCTCCACTTCGTGCTTCATCTTGTAGCTGATGTACGCCTCAATGAGGTCCGGCGTGAACACGTCGCCTTTCAGCAGGTAGGCGTGGTCGTTCTGCAGGTTCTCCAGCACCGCTTGCAGCGAACCCGGCGTTTGCTGGATGTTTGCGCGCTCCTCGCGGGGCAGTTCGTAGAGGTCCTTGTCCAGCGGGGCGGGCGGCTCGATGCGGTTCTGAATCCCGTCCAGGCCGGCCATCATCATCGCTGAGAAGGCCAGGTACGGGTTCGCCGTCGGGTCCGGTGCGCGGAACTCGATGCGCTTCGCCTTCGGGCTCTTGCTGAACATCGGGATGCGCACACACGCCGAGCGGTTGCGAGCCGAGTAGATCAGGTTGATCGGGGCTTCGTAGCCCGGCACCAGTCGTCGGTAAGAGTTGGTGGTCGGATTGGTGAAGGCGAGCAGGGAGGGCGCGTGCTTTAGTAGGCCGCCAATGTACCAGCGGGCCGTGTCGCTCAGCCCGGCGTAGCCAGCTTCGTCGTAGAATGTGTTCTCGCCGTTCTTCCAGATGCTCTGGTGGCAGTGCATCCCGGAACCGTTATCACCAAAGATCGGCTTCGGCATAAACGTCGCCACCATGCCCTCGGCGGCGGCGGCATTCTTGACGACGTACTTGAATCGCATCAGCTTGTCGGCCATTTCAAGAAGTTGGCCGAACTTCATCCCAATCTCGCACTGGCCCGGCACACCCACTTCGTGGTGGTGGATTTCGGTGGTGATGCCCACGTCTTCCAGCAGGGTCATTATCGTGCTGCGCAGGTCGCGGAGCTTGTCGCTCGGCGAGCAGGGGCAGTAGCCCCCCTTGGTGCGCATGGTGTAGCCCAGGGCGTCTTCGTTGCCGCTGTTCCATGGGGCTTCTTCGCCATCCACGCTAAAGAAGCCGCCATCCGGGCCGTAGCCGTAGGCAAGCTGGTCGAAGACAAAGAACTCAGCCTCAGGGCCGAAGAAAACCACATCCCCAATGCCCGTGCTCTTCAGATACTGCTCGGCCTTCACGGCGACGTAGCGCGGGTCGCGGCTGTAGCGCTCACGAGTGATCGGGTCTTCGATGTTGCACACCATCACCGCGGTCGCGTGTTCGGTGAACGGATCCATGAACACCGAGGACGGATCCGGGATCAT
>CAZVHE010000025.1:0-10732 GCA_964627705.1 uncultured Chthonomonas sp. | reverse complement strand
ACTGGAAGCCGCGCACGCTCGAACCATCAAACGCGAACCCGTTCTCAAATGTTTCCTCATTGAACACATGAACGGGCACGGTGAAGTGCTGCCAGGCTCCAAACGGGTCGGTAAACCGAATGTCCACGAATTCAGCGTGCTGATCGCTCAGATACTGAAGGGCTTGTTGAGGGGTCTTGATTTCGCTCATGAGGATAGGGTCTCCCGAGACAAGGACTCCAAAGAAAAAAGCGCCCTACCTTAATAAAGGTCGGGCGCCCTTGCCCATCGGTCCGTCCCGATGGACATTCATGCTACCGGGTGCGTTGCCAAAATTGCCGGGTTCCGGGCACAGAATTGGGACTCGGGCTCAAACGAGTGGGGAAAAGTCGTCTAACTAAATGTGACGAAGCGCACACGCATCAGCATCGGAGCCGGAGCGGCCGTGATGGCCCTTCTGGCGGGCGTGCAACTGCTGACCCCCCGGGGCGAGGCCCCGGTGACGGCGGATGTTCTGCTCACCCAAGTGCAAACGATGGGCCGATTGCAAACCGTGCAGCACAACTACCACGGCGTGCTCCGGCACACCACAGCGCGGGAGGCCGAAGACGGCTGGAGCGCGGTGCCGGGCGTGGCGTCACTCGTCCACACCACCACGCGCAACGATACTCTGATCACCTATCGTGCGCAAGTTCGGGCCGGTGTGGATCTACGGATGGTGAAGGTGAGCGGGGACCCGGAGACAGGGTTCACCGTCACTCTTCCCCCGGCCAGTGTGGAACTCGCCGGAGTGCAAGCCCGCGCGGAATGGGTGCGCCCCGGCTTCCTATGGAAGGACGCCAATGTGACCCTAGACGCTGAGCGGGTGGCCGGAGCCGACGCCCTTGAGAAGGCCCGCACGGCAGGCATCGCCGAAGCCGCCCACACTCAGGCCGAGATCGAACTGCGTCGCTTGCTGGAACCCCTCACGGAAGCCGAAATCACGTTTCGCTAGACGCTACAACTCTCGTTACATCTTCCCAGCCACGCAATGAGGCGGGGAACGGTCCTGATTCCCCGAAGTGAGAGGATGGCGGCCCGGCGAGAGCAGTAGAATGAAGCCATGAGCGCGACGATGACGACGCCCAGTGCCCCCGTGCTGATTCCCACCCTCAACGCTGAGGAAAGCCAGTTCCTTGATCGAGTCCGTGCCTTCGTGGCCGAGCACGTGGCCCCTTACACCCGGGATTGGGAGAACGACACCTTTCCGGCGGATATCTGGACCAAGCTTGGCGCGGCCGGAATGCTCGATGTCACCGTACCGAAGGCGATGGGCGGCAGCGAGCGGAGCTGCATGGCCTATGTGGAAATGTGCCGCGAACTGGCGAAGGGTGACCCCGCGCTGGCCATGAACGTCGCCGCCATCAATGCGTTGTGCATCGCCCACCTGGTGCAATTTGCCACCGACGCCCAGCGCGAAAAGTATCTCGCCGATGCCATGGCCGGCCGCCTCAAGCTCGCCTGGGGTCTCACCGAGCCCGACGCCGGCAGCGACGCCCGCCGCGTGCAAACCAAGGCCGAACCCACCCCGGGCAACGACGGTTACTTCACCATCAACGGGCACAAGAAGTTCATCACCAACGGGGGCCCCGCCGACCTCATCATCCTCATCGCCCGCACGAGCGAGAAGGAACTCAGCGCGTTCCTCGTTGAAACGGATCAGCCCGGATTTGAACTCGTCGGCCGCATCCCCACCGTCGGCGTGAAGGCCAGCTGGACCAGCGAATTCAAGCTCAACAACGCGCAGGGTTGGCACACCCCGTGCACCTTCGAGCAAGCCATCAGCCTGCTTTACCGAGGTCGCTTAGGCATCGCCGCCATGGCCGTTGGCATCGCCGAAAAGGCCGCCGAACTCGCCGCCGAATACAGCGTGAAGCGCGAGCAGTTCAACCGCCGCCTCGCCGATATGCAATCGGTGCAAAACATGCTCGCCGACAATGAATTGGATGTGGAAGCCGCACGCCTGCTCTTGCACAAGGGCGCGGCAATGTACGATCGCGGCGAAAACGTGACGTCCATCGCCAGCATGGCCAAGCTCTTTGCCAGCGAAGCCAGCAACCGCGTGACGAATAACGCCATCCAGATCCACGGCGGACGCGGCATGACGTTCGAATTCTTAGTCGAAAAGCTGTGGCGCGACGCCAAGCTGACGGAAATCGGCGAAGGTTGTAGCGAAATTCAACGAATGGTGATCGCGAAGCAACGTCTTCGCGCGTTAGAATCATAAGCTCATGCTGATTTCCACCCTGGCCCTGGCGACCAGCCTGCAAACCTCTCCCCAATACGTTGATATCTCCCGCGTCTTCAAGGCGGGAGAGACCAACAAGTACCAAGTGCGCTCGCGGCTTCAGATGGAAACCCGGCAGCTCGGGCAAACCGTGTTTTTGCCCAGTTCCGTGCGCATTGATTACGACTTCACGCTGAGCGTGAAGCAGATGCTGGACGAGGGCTTTGCGGTGCATATTTACCGCCGCCCCACCATGACGATTACGGAAGGGGAAACCGCGTCTTCGCCGCCGGTCAAGAACGTGGAACAAACCAACATCAACTACGAAATTACACTCTCCCCGGCCAATGAGATGACGAATGCCAAGTCACTCGTTGCCCGATGGGCGGCCGCCAGCAGTCCGGCCGCTCCGCAGGATCTGATGAGCATCGTAGGCCAGTTCACGGGCGAGCTGCAGCGCTTGGCCCTGTTCACCGGTTCGCTCGACTCGGGGATGGACCTCAGCCCGAAGCTCCCCTACGATGAAGTGCGCGTGGGCGACACCTGGAAGCGAACGGTGGGTTACTCCCCGCAGCGCATTGCCAACAGTGACAAGGCCGCCGTGCAGCGCCTCGACTACACCTACACCTACAAGGGCATCATGGAGGTCAACGGGCAAAAGATTCACCGCGTGCAGGCCACGATGGGGCTGGAAAGCAATGCCGCCGAGTTCGTGAACCAGTCGCTGGGGATGACTCCGGGCCAATCCGGCTTGGAAGCCATCAACCTCAAGCTGGACGCCACGATCGACTTCGATCTCGACCTCAACACCCGCAAGACGCTCCGCGCGATGGCCGTGAGCAAAGGCGGATACGATGTCCGCATTTCCCAGGTGCCGGGTCAGCCGGTGCTAGAGCAGAAGCTCAGCGGGCGCAGCCAGTTGTCGCTTGCGCCGTAATCGCTTGCCGAAATGACCGGTACTCGTCTCCAACAGATCCTCCGAAGCCCCTGGTTCGCCCCGGGGCTCTTTCTGTTTGCGGTGCTGGTCCGGGGCATTGGAATCCGCTGGGGATTGCCCACCGCTGAGAATCACTGGAGCCTGCACCCCGATGAGCCCATTGTTTGGCTTTACTCGCAGGCCGTAGACCTCGGCAAGGGCGACTTGCTCCCCGGCTTTTACAATTACGGCACGCTCTACCTCATCATGAGCAGTGTGGCGGCCAAGCTCGCCGGAGCCTACATGGGCGGCTCCGAGCCTTGGCAAATCGTGGGCAACGCGACTCTCATGGCCCGCTGGATGAGCGTGTTGGCCGGGGCGTCCCTTGTGTGGATGACCTACACCTATGTGGCCCGGCAGGGCCGCGCCACCGGAGCCGTGATTGCGGCGATGGGCGTCGCCTTGGCGCCGGGGATGGTGGTGCACAGCCGGTTCCAAAGCGTGGACATGGTCGCGGCGGCCTTGGGCTTCGGATCGCTTTTGGCGGCCAGCATGATGCTGCCCAGCGTTCACGGCAAAGTATGGACCCACACCAAGGCAGCGGTAGTCGCCGGGTTGTTGGCGGGGCTCAGCGCGGGCACCAAGTACACCGGCATCACCGCCCTCATCGGTCTGGTGGTGGTGTTGCTGTTTGCCGAGCTCGCGTGGACGTGCCGGATCAAGTCCATCGCCATCGCGGGGCTAGTGGCGCTGGCCACGTTCTGCTTCACCACGCCCGGGATTTTCCTCGAGCAAGAAGCCTTCTTCCGCGACCTGCGCTACGAATGGCTACACACCCAAACGGGGCATGAATTTGTCTTCGGAGCGACCTCACCGGGCTGGTTGTATCACCTCGCCAATTTGGTGGCCGTCTTGGGTGGCCCCGTACTACTGCTCGGGGTGGCGGGCCTTGGTTTTGGCGCGTGGAAGAAGCAACCCTACGTCGTGGCGGCCCTCGCTTGGGCGCTGGTGACTTACGTGCTCATTGGCCGCGCCGAAGTCAAGTTCCTACGCTACACGTTGCCGATGGTCGCGCCGCTGATGGTGGGGCTGGGGGCGCTGGTCTCGCAATGGCACGCCCAGGGCAAGACTTCGGGGCGCATCGGTGTGGCCGCCGCCATGCTCTCCGTGGCGGGTTTGCTCGGCGGGGGTGCCGTGGGCGCCGCCCAAATGACGATGTGGATGGCAGGGCCAGACTCGCGCGAGCAAGCCGCCGCGATCCTGAAAGCCGAAGCCGCCAAGGGGCCGGTCACGGTCGGTCTGGTGTCAGACCCGTGGTTCTATTCCCCCACGCTGTATCCCATGGCCACTGCGCCGCGCTTTGTGCCCGTGGACCAGCGCGATGCGGCCATGCGCGAGGCCACCAACCCCGCCGTGGTGCGCTACATTGCCGCCGATGGCGGCCGCATCAACTGGGATGTGCGCCTGATTGACGAGGTTCAGCCCGACTTCATTGTGTTCAGTAGCTTTGAGGCCGACGACCTCGCCCGCATCGCCGCCGACCCGGCCGCCCGCCCGCAATTTGAGGCGGCAGTGAAGGATATGGAGCGGTTCCGCGACCGCCTCCAGCAAGACTACGAAGTGTGGCAGCGCATCGGAACGGGGGGACCGCGCATCCATGACCTGATGTACATCCGTCCTGAAGTGTGGATATGGCGGAAAAAACCGAAATCGGCGACGGATTCCGCCTCGACATCGAATCCTTCCTCGACCACCTCCGGCACGAGCGGGGCGCCAGCCCCCACACCCTAGCCGCGTACGAAAACGACCTGCACCTGGCGGCGCATTGGTTCGGGCGGCAGGGGCACTCCCAGTTCGCCCAGATCCACGCCCCCGACGTGGTGGCGTATCACTCTCAACTCGCCGATGTCGCCCCCCGCACCCGCCTGCGCCGCCTGGCGGCCCTGCGCAGCCTCAATCGGTGGATGATCCGCACCGGGCGCCGGGCGCAGTGGGATTGGCCGGACCTCCGCTTTGGTCGCCCCTTGCGCCACTTGCCCAAAGCGCTGCCCGCCACCGAACTCACCCAGCTCTTGGAAAACACGGATCTCGATTCCCCCCGCAACCTCCGCGACCGGGCGTTCTTGGAGCTGCTTTACGGAACGGGGCTGCGGGTGTCCGAGGCGGTGAGCCTCCGCACCGACGCCGTACTCACCGGGGACCAAGCCCTGCGGGTTACCGGCAAGCGGGGCAAAACCCGCGTCCTGCCCGTCCCCGCCGAAACCTGGGCCTGGGTGGAAACCTATGTGCGCGACGCCCGTCCCCAACTGGCCACCAAGCCTGTCGCTGCGCTGTGGTTAAACGACCGGGGCGGCCCGCTTTCCCGGCAGTCGGCGGATCGCATCGTGCGCCAGCGAGCCCGCCGGGCGGGACTGGGGCGGGGCATCTCGGCGCATACCCTGCGCCACACCTACGCGGTGCATCTGCTGGAAGGCGGCGCGGACCTCCGGGCGGTGCAGGAACTCCTCGGCCACGCCAGCCTGGCCACCACCCAGATTTACACTCAATTGGACCTGCGGCAAACGGAAAACCAATACCGCAAGGCGCATCCGAGAGCCTAAAGCGCGCGCTTAGTAAGCCGGCAAGTCCGCGTTCGGCATCACGTCGAGGGACAAATCATCCGCCATCCCCCGTGCCAGGCGGAACGAACCCGCAATCGCGATCATCGCCGCGTTATCGGTGCAGCGGTCAAACGGCGGCGTAAAGAACTCCGCGCCCACCCGTTCGCACGTCGCGCGTAGGGTCTCCCGCAGACTCTCATTCGCCGCCACGCCCCCCACCAGGGTGAACGCCCGCAGACCCTCTTCGTCCAGCGCCCGCATGGCCTTGCGCACCAAGGCATCCACAATCGCCGCCTGCAACGATGCCGCCGCATCCGCCCGGTTCAGGGCCTCGCCCTCACGGTCCACCAGCAACCGCATCGCCGTCTTCAACCCCGAAAAAGAAAACTTCGCCCCATCCCCGGGCAAGGCTCGGGGAAGGGCATAGCGCTTCGCATCGCCACCTCGGGCCAGTTCTTGCAACGCCCGCCCGCCGGGGTAGCCCAAGCCCAGCAGCCTTGCGCCTTTGTCAAAGGCTTCTCCAGCCGCGTCGTCCACCGTTTCGGCCAGGATGCGGTATTGCCCCGGCGCATCCACGCGTACAAGCTCCGTGTGCCCCCCGCTCACCACCAGGCACAGGTGAGGGAAGGGTGGCTGGGGTTCGCCCGCCGCGAACGGACTCAAGATATGCCCTTCGATATGGTGCACCCCCACCAGCGGCACCCGCCACAGGGTGGCCAGCGCCTTGGCGGCACTCACGCCCACGCTGAGGGCACCCACCAGGCCGGGGCGGTTCGTCACGGCAATGCCGTCGGGCGGGCCGTCTTCACCCATCGCCTCGCTCAGCACGGGCAAGATCGCCTCCACGTGCGCCCGTGCCGCCGCCTCCGGCACAATGCCGCCCCACTGGGCGTGCAGGGCCACCTGAGAACTAATCACGTTGCGCACCACGGCGCCGTCCACCAGCCACGCGGCCGCCGTTTCGTCACAACTGGTTTCGATGCCCAGTACGCGCATGGGTTTCGCTCAGACCACCTCGGCCAGCGCGTCGCACCACATCACCACGGCATCTTCTTTGTTATCTAGGTAGTAGCCGCGCCGCCGTGCCACATCGCGGAATCCGAACTTCTTGTAGAGCGCAATCGCGGGCTCGTTGCTCGCGCGGACTTCCAGCGTCGCGCAGGTGGCACCCTTCTTCTGGCAAGCCTCGAGCAAAGCGGTCATCATGCGTTCCCCGATGCCTTGCCGTTGCCGAGGCGGGTCCACCGCCACATTGATCACGTGGGCTTCGTCCAGCACCAGCCAGGCCCCGGCAAACCCGGCGACTTCGCCATCTACTAAGGCCACCAAAAACACACCTTCCGGCCGTTCCAGTTCAAGTCGCACTGCTGCCTCCGACCAGGGTTTGCTTTGGCAGGCGTGATCAATCCGCACCACGTCCGCGACGTGTTGCTCAGCAAAGGGCACAAAGCGGAGGGTGTTCACGCGGCGTTAGCCCCCCAGATATGCTTCTTTCACCTTCGGATTGGCCAGCAGGTTCTTCCCAGTGTCCGCCAGCACCACCCGGCCGGTTTCCAGCACATAGGCCCGGTGCGCAATATCCAGGGCGCGGCTGGCGTTCTGCTCAACTAGCAGGATCGTGGTGCCGTCGGCGTTCAATTCCGTGATGATGCGGAAAATCTCGGTGACCAGATTCGGGGCCAGGCCCATGCTGGGCTCGTCCAGCAACAGCAGTTTGGGGCGGCTCATCATCGCGCGGCTCATGGCCACCATCTGCTGCTCGCCGCCGCTGAGGGTGCCCGCGTTCTGCTTGATGCGCTCGGCCAGGCGAGGGAAACGCTTGGTCGCGCGGTCCATGTCGGCCTGGATGCCCGCCGCATCGTTGCGGATATGCGCCCCGAGTTGCAGGTTCTCCCACACCGTCATGTTGGTAAAAATGCGTCGGCCTTCGGGCGATTGGCTGATGCCCCGCGCCACGATCTTGTCCGGGGTCTCGCCGGCAATGCTCTCGCCCTCAAACAGAATGTCACCGCCGCGCGGGCGATTGAGGCCAGAGATGGTGCGAAGGAGCGTACTCTTGCCCGCGCCGTTGCTGCCGATGATCGAGACAATCTCGCCTTCGTTGACTTCAATCGTCACGTCATCAAGGGCCTGAATGGCACCGTAAAAGACATTCAGTCCTTCGACCTTCAGCATAGGGTTTCTAGTCTAGCCGAACAAAAGCCTCTTCCAGGCCGGGTGAATGGTCCCAAGGAATGCATTACGAATCGAAACCTCGGGTCTGCTACGTCGGTAAGGGGTTAGTGCGCGCGGGCGTGCGGTGTATTTATGATGAATCGTGATCGACGTTGGGTACCGCTGGTAGCGGCAGTCGTCGGGGTTGTGGCCCTGGCCGGGTGCCAGATGCCGGCAATGGGAGGTGCCAAGCCGGCGGATAAGGGAAGTGTCCACACGGTGAGCCGAGGGGACGTGGCCAGTGAGGTGGTCGAGTCCGGTCGTCTGGAGGCCCTCAAAACCGTCGAAGTCAAGAGCCGCATTAGTGGCCGCGTGGCCCGCTTGCTGGTGGACGAAGGCGATTACGTCACCAAGGGTCAGCTCATCGGCGTGATTGACCCGCAAGAAACCGAATTGCAAGTGAAGCAAACCCGCGCCCAACTGCGCGGAGCTCAAAGTGCGTTGCGTGCTTCGGATGCCCGGATTCGGCAGGCTCGGCAAACCGCTCTCAACGCGATTGAGCGACAGCGGTCCATCATCCGCCAGCTGGAAGCCGAGAACAAAGTTCAACCGGACCTCACTCGCAATGCCATCTCCACGGCCGAGGCCAGCCTACGCAGCGCCCAGCAGGCTTACGATCAGTTGGTCAAGGTTACGCAACCGAACTCTCGCGCCAACATCCTCGCCAGCGTAGAGGACGCCAAGAACCAGCTGGCTCAAGCCGCCGCCGAAGAGCGACGCCAAAAGGAACTACTGGACCTGGGCTACGTCTCTCAGCGATCCTACGAGAGTGCCCAGCTGAACCTGCGCCTGGCCGCCACCCGCGTGGAAACCGCCCAGGCCACCCTCAGCCGATTTGATGAGCAACAGATTCTGGAGCGCAAGCAAGCCGAAGAGCGCGTGAAGCAAGCGGAGGCGGAACTTCAACGCGCCCGCCTGGGCAGCGTGCAAGACGTGGCCAAGCGCGAGCAGTATCAGCAAGCCCTCAAGGCCCTGAGCGACGCCCAAGCGAACCTGCGCGGCATTGATGCCGACATCGCCAGCCGCGCCCAACAAGCCGCTTCGGTCGAGCAGATTTCGGTTCAGTTGCAAGATGGTGAACGGCAACTCGCCGAAACCGAAATCCGCGCCCCCATTAGCGGCGTGGTGACCAAGCGCCTGGTGCAAGAGGGCGAACTGGTGGCGGCGCTCGGCAGCTTCTCGGCCGGAACCCCGATCGTGCGCGTGGAAGACCGCTCCGGTCTTCTCGTCCGCCTCGAGATCAACGAAATTGACGTGGCCCGTCTGAGCCAAGGCACGGAAGCCGAAATCACGGTGGACTCGCTCCCCGGCAAGAAGTTCTCGGGCACGATCCGCAAGATTGCCCCCACCAGCGTGGCGGCGGGCAACGCGGCCGTGGGCCAAAGCGTGGTCGGCGACCCCGTGGTCAAGTACGACGTGGAAGTGCTGATGACGCAGACCGACCCGGCCATCAAGAGCGGGATGTCGGCCAGCTGCTCCCTCAAGGCCGCTGAGCGCAAGAATGTCATCCGTGTGCCCTTTGCCTACGTGGCCAAGGAAAAGGATGGACGCCGTTACGTGGTGAAGGAGCCCGCCGCGGGCACCAGGCCGGACCCCAAGAAGCCGCAAGAGAAGACCTACGTCACGGCTGGCCTAGAAGGGGGCGGATTCACCGAAATCATCGAAGGCCTGAGCGGCGGCGAAAGGCTGATTCTGCCAAGCTTCACTGGACCCCAACGTAGCGGCATGATGAGCGTGAGCTCGGGTGACGACGGCGATGGCGGCGATGGTGGCGACAATTAAGGAGGGCTGAGTTTCATGTCCGAAACTCCGATGCCCCCCGTGGTGATCGATCCGGGGCCGCAGCCCCGGCTCGAGCGCCGCGGCCAAAACGGCCTCGGTACGCTCCTCGAAAGTGGCCGCATCGCCATGGATATGTTGCGCATGCACAAGATGCGCTCCTTCCTGACGATGCTGGGCGTGATCATCGGGGTCATGGCCGTTTCGATGATTGTCTTGCTCCAAAACGGACTCAAGGCGTACATCGAAAGTGAGTTCAGTGAACTCAGCGCCGACACGATCTTCATCATCTACGACCCCAGCCGCCTGGGTCGGGGTGAGGGCCGGGGCCGCTTCACGGCGATCAAGGAAGAAGATCGGGAATACATTCTCGCCAATGCCGACAAGGTGCTCAACGTCACCGGCGTCGTCATGGTGGGGGGTCAACAGGCGCGCTTTGGCGATAAGGAGGTCTCCGGCGTGCAAGTCACGGGCGTCAGCCAGGATTATTACGGCGCGGTCTCCCGCGACCTAGTGGCCGGGCGCCTGATCGACAAGAACGACGTGGACAACCTCGCCAACGTGGGCATTATCAGCTCCCAATTGGCGGAGGAACTCATGCCGGGTACCGATCCGCTCGGCAAGACGGTCGTCTTCAGTGGCATTAGCGTGACCATCGTGGGCGTGGTGAAGGAGAAAAACCAGAACCTCGGCCCCAGCAACACCAAGACAATGGAAATGCCCGTCACCACCGTGCAACGCAAGTGGCAAGGGGGGCGGAGCTATAGCTATCTGCTGGCGCGGAGCAAGCCGGACGTGAAGGTGAGCGAGGCGATGGACCAGATTTGGGAACTGCTGATGCGCCGGGCGGACAATAAGCCGATCTACCGGGTGGACTCCAGCGAAGCCTTGCTGGGCGTCTTCCAGGGCATCATCGGGGGTGTTGGGATGGTGCTGGCCTCGGTGGCGGCGTTGTCTCTCTTGGTCGGCGGGATTGGG
>CAZVHE010000024.1:0-26457 GCA_964627705.1 uncultured Chthonomonas sp. | reverse complement strand
CGGGGCTGGGGGGCGTGATGTTTGCCACCTATACGGCCTCGGGGAATGCCCTTTCCGGCACGGGGCTGGAGTTGGATGCCATTGCGGCGGTGGTGATTGGCGGGACGCTGCTGACCGGGGGTTACGGGTCCGTGGTGGGGACGCTCTTTGGGGTGTTGACGCTGGGGATTATCCAGACGGCGATCACGTTCCAGGGGACGCTGAGTAGCTGGTGGTCCAAGATTGTGATCGGAGCGCTGCTACTGATGTTCGTGCTGATCCAGAAAGGGATTGAGCGCACGGGTCGGGAGTAGCTCTTCAGTTCGGCGAGGATTTCTCGTACAGTTCTGTGATCGTCTGAGCCAGTTCGGGATATTTTTCCTTGATCGAGGCGGCCAAGCCCTTTAACGGATATTCAAGGTGCTCCGCCAACGCAGGATCGCCCGCGAGCATCTCGCACTGAACCCTCACCCGCTCCAACAGGATGGGAGTGTCGGGTTCAAGATCTTCCCAAATATCACGCAGCCATACGACGGCACTCCAGAAAGACTCGACAATGCCGTGCAGGTCCAAGGAGAGGGCTCCTAAGAGGATCCTGGAATCGAAGTCAACGAGCGTGTCCGCAATGGCGTTAACTCCCGATTTGGTTTGCTCGTGTTTTTGGTAGTCCAATTCAGTTTGGCCTTGTGACACTAGACGCACGAACCTCTCCGCCCGTAAGTGAGTGAGCGTGTCCGCAATGGCGTTGACCCCCGCTTTGGTTTGCTCGTGCCGTTCGTTGTCCACTTCAGTTTGGTCTTTAGTTACACTTTACCGAGACTCGCCACCACCGACATCCACATCCCGACAAGCGACGAGGAAAAACACCTTGTAATGGAAATTGGGAATCGCCCCTCCAGGTTCCGGGGAGAACACCTGAACGGGACCGCCATCGGCGTCTACGAACAGGAGTTTCCGGATCAGGCTTGATTCGCCCCGCCAGTATCGCTCACACTCCGCCGTGAGTTCACCCGTCGGGGGCCGCTCGTCCCCCACGAACTCAATGGCGTGGAAGTGTTCATCCGCCTCTCGGAGTTCGTCAAAGTAGAGTCCGGCTCCCCGAACGAGCGCTCCGTCATGTATCAAATACGTTCGCCACTCATCCTTTAGGATGACGTCAAAGCTCTCGCTGGATCCAAGAGGATACGAAGAGCGGAAAATGAACCCGTCCCACTTCTCACTGTGCTCCCACATGAGCCTCCGATACATCAGAACGAACACGATGATGGACACGGCCACCAGTGCCATCACGAAGCCCAGTTCATACACCGCGCTTCACCACCTCACAACCAACTGTTCGTCACGAACATTGATGACATGAAAAAGATTACGAGCCCCATCCAACCTAGTATGAGTGCGAGCGGAAGTGAAATCCACCACTTTAGCTTGAAGCGATCCCACAAGACCAAGGTGACCCCGGGAGCTCCAAAGGCAGCAAGCATAATGAAGCACACCACCAGGGATTCTATAATGCCCCGTTGGTGCCAAGGCCTCTCGTCACCCACGTAGAACCAAATCGGCACATAGGCCAGCCAGATGAAAACAAACCCAACCTGATAGAGCGCGAGTTCTTTAATCTGGATTCGTATCTTCCCGAGCTTGACCAGGACTCCGACCACGATCAAGATTCCCGCGATCGTGTAGACCCCACCGGGGCCAAAGAACATTCGCTCAAACATTCGGGCGATGGCGATGTGCAGCAGGCCTAAAACAGCGAAAACGTAGATTCCCCACCACGCGCCGTCTGTGATCCGCGACTCCCAGTGCAGAAGTCGGGCCACCCCTTTGCGTTGATCTTGGATCTTTTGAGAACTCATGCTGCACCTCGTCCGATGATCACATTTGCGTGAAACAGTGTCAGTAATTCGCCGCCTTCCATAGGCTCCATCGATTGAGATAAAGCCTCATGGGAACCGACATCAGAAACATTCTGATGCGATCGAGCGAGGTGAATCGTCGGCCGATCATCTTGATTGCCAGCGGCAGAAACATGAACGAATAGGCGATGGGCCGATAGACGACGTGAGGATCTATGCCCCGCTCCGATTTATGGAGGTCAGCGAGCCTTATGACCTCAGTAAAGTCTGAGATTGGAAATTTATCATAGTGAAGTTCTGCTAGTTGCTCAGCTAGTTCATGATGTCGCCTCATGCGGGCAAAAAAGTACATTGCCTGAATCTCCCAGGAGGACACTTCCTGCCAGTCAATGGTGTCCACATAAAGTTCTTCGATATTCACGAAGCAGTGCTCGACCCAAAGGCATTCATCTGCTTCAAATTCCCGGTAGCGACATTGCCAAAGATAGACAGGTCTGCACTTTGAAACTACTTGATTTGACAAGTTACCAGGCTCGTAGGCTGATTCATCTGTCAACAATGCGTCATTGATTCGAACTGCCGCCTCAGCAAGTATGGGATCGCGAAGCCCGAACACCTTTTCAGTCAGGAAGCGCCGATTCCCCCAATGAATGAGAAAGATCATTCTCATTCTCTCCCGCTCAAAAGGGTCAAGATGACGATAATGCTTCAGGCTGGCTCGCCTAGCGGTGTAGATATCACCCTGAAGGTAGTGCCACCAAATCTCATCGGCAATTGACTTACTCAACAGATATCACCAAATTGCGCGTTTGTAAATTCCCGCGTTGAGCGCAAATCAGCCCAAAACACTATCATCGTTACGCAAATCAAAAGCATGCTCAGAAGCCAGCTTACAACCGAGAGCCACCATCGAGGTTGAAAAAGAAAATGAGCCACAAACATTGTGAAAACAGCGACGATGACTAGGGTTTCGACAATCTTGTATGGATAGCCTCCATGATTCTTTCTCTCGCCAGAGGGCCAAGCGCTAGTTCCCCAGCACCTCCGACTGATAAAGTAGATCACTCCCAGAAACACATACCCAAGCATGGGAACCGCAAGCTCTTTGATCGTCATCGGGATGACCTTCGTGAGCGAGAGGATGCCAGCCATCAGATATACCCCGACAAGAAGAGGCAACCCGTAGGGGCCGAAGATAACCGAGTTGAGCTCAGGATCCGCCGCCACTGGTAAGAGCCCGGCCATACCCGCCCCGTAGAGCGCCCACCAGATCGCATCCCGCCTGCGACCCGAGCGATCCATAACCAATGCAACGCCGTTGCCCCGCACTTTGGTGCCGAACAACAAACCCTGCTCAGACGCTCCCTAGCTTCCCGCCTTCAACCGAATTGCCACCACGCTTTTGGCGGGCAAGGCCACGGTCAGCCCCGCTTCCACTTCAAATGGCGAGGGCCGCACCGCATCGGGCACGTCAAAAGTATTGTGCGCCTGCATGGTCGGCGCTGTCAGCACTTGCGCATCTTCCACGCGTACATCCCCCAGACCCTCCAACACCACATCGCGGCCATGGTCGGGGTCCAGGCAGGTTAGGCAGACCAATACCTCACCCTCCCGGCGCGAAGCCGTCGCCGACACGCTCGGTAACCCGTCAATCTCATCACACACCAGGTTCAAATCCACCCGCTGCGCCCCCTGATGTCCGGCGTACATCGCAAAGACGTGGTACGTCGGCGTCAAGATCATGCGCGGCCCGTCCGTGATGATCATCGTCTGCAACACGTTCACCATCTGCGCGATGTTGGCCATGCGCACCCGCTCGCAATGGCGGTGGAAGATATCGAAATGCAATGAAGCCACC
Organism: uncultured Chthonomonas sp.; assembly: GCA_964627705.1. Classification (GTDB taxonomy): domain Bacteria; phylum Armatimonadota; class Fimbriimonadia; order Fimbriimonadales; family Fimbriimonadaceae; genus JAHBTC01. Next base: position 22,764 of record CAZVHE010000024.1, on the reverse strand, counting down.
AGCGCATCTCGCAGAGTGTTCTGCTGGAACAAGAACCCCGGGTTCGTCCCCGGCTCGCTGGGGTACCAGGTACCCCATTCGTCCACCACCAGGTTCACCTTCCTTTCGGGGTCGGTCTCGTCCATGATCGCGGAATGCTCCTTGATGAGGTGCTCCATGTACAGGGCCGCCTTGAGGATGGAAACCCATTCCGCCCGACCAAACACCGTGGCCGAGCCGCTCGGTGGCCACTGCCGGTCCAACAGGGTGTAGCTGTGCAGCGCCAGGCCGTCCATGTGCGGCTGGGCTTCGCGCATCAGCACCCGCGTCCAGTGGTAATCCGCCACGTTCGGGCCGCAGGCAATGCGCTGAATCTTGTTCGGCCCGTAGGTGCGCACATAGGTGTTGTAGCGCCGATAGAGATCGGCATAGTATTCCGGCCGCATGTGGCCGCCGCACCCCCAGCTCTCGTTGCCCACCCCAAAGTAAGTGAGCTTCCAGGGTTCTTCCCGTCCGTTTCGGCGGCGCAAATTGGCCATGGGGGAGTCAGCCGGGGAGGTTATGTATTCCACCCATTCCTGCATCTCCTGCACGGTGCCGCTACCCACGTTGCCGCACACATAAGGTTCGCACCCCACCTGCTCGCAGAGGTCAAAGAACTCGTGAGTGCCAAAGTGGTTGTTCTCCACCACCCCGCCCCAGTGAGAGTTGTAGATGCTAGGTCGTTGCTCGCGGGGGCCTATGCCATCGCGCCAGTGGTACTCATCGGCAAAGCACCCGCCGGGCCAGCGAATTACAGGAACCTTAAGCGCCTTCAAGGCCGCCACCACGTCGTTGCGGATGCCCCGCGTGTTCGGGATATCTGAATCCTCGCCCACCCAGATGCCGCCGTAAATACAGTGGCCCAGGTGCTCGGCAAACTGGCCCTGGATGTCGGGGTGGATGATGGGGCTGGCGTCATCGGGCCGCGCCGTAATCCGCACGGTCGCCATTAGCAAGTACCGCCCTGGCCGTACCGGTTGTGGTAGCGGTCGTACCATTTCTCGGCCTCTTCAGGCGGAATGGCCTTCGGCTCTCCAATCTGCTTGGCCAGCCACACCGTCTTGGCCACGTCTTCGGTCATCACAGCCGCCTTCAGCGCCGCGCGGGGCGATGCCCCCCACGCAAAGACCCCGTGGTTCCCCATCAGAATGCTTGGTGCGCGGTTACGGAACTTCAAAATCGCCTCGCCGATGTGCTCGCCTTCGTTATCCACGTAGGGGGCGCAAGGGATTTCCGCTCCGAATTCATCGGCAATGGCGGTCAGGCACAGGGGGATGCTTTGCAGCGTGGCAGCAAAAGCGGTGGCGTAGTTGCTGTGCGTGTGGATGACGCCCCGCACGTCCGGCAGGTTCCGATACAGGAACAGATGATGCGGCAGGTCCACGCTCGGTCGCACGCCCTGCACGAGCACTTCCCCGGTCGAAACCCGGACCGGTACCACGTTTTCAGGCGTGATCTGGTCGTAATCCATCCCCGAGGGCTTGATGAAAAGGATGTCTTCTTCGGGGTCGTAGCCGCTGGCGTTGCCCGAGTGCATCGTCACTAGCCCGGCGGCCGGCAGTGCCCAGTTGGCCTTGGCCACTTCAAGCCGAAGCTGGCCGAGGTCAGCCATTCACGCGCTCCTGGATGGATTTGAGGGATTTCATCACGCTAAACAGTTGGGATTCGTTGTCCTTCACCCCAAAGGCATCGTGCAACTCGCAGTAGAGATCGTACAGCTCGCGGTAGATCGCCACCGCCTCGGGCTGCGGTACGTAAACTTGCTCCTTCACGCCGGCCATCTTCGCTTGCGCGCTCAGGGCATCGGGGTATGCTCCGCCCACCACCGCCGCGAAGATTGCCGAGCCCAGGGCGCAGGTTTGCTCGGACCGGGCGATACTCACCGGGCGATTGAACACATCGGCGTAAATCTGCATGGTCAAGGCACTCTTGTCGGCAATGCCCCCGCACGCCACCACGCGCTCCACCTTCACGCCGTACTCTTCCATCCGGTCAATGATGCGCAGCGCCCCGAAGGCCGTGGCCTCCACATAAGCGCGGTAAATCTCGGCGGGCTTGGTGTGCAGGGTGAGCCCCACCAGCATGCCGCTGAGCAGCGGGTCCACCAAGATGGTGCGGTTCCCGTTGTGCCAGTCCAGCCCCAGCAGGCCACTAGCCCCCGGCGCAATCTGCATTGCCTCGGAGTTGAGGTCATCGTGGTTGCGGCCGGTGGTGCGCGCCACCCAGTTGAAAATGTCGCCGACCGCGGATTGGCCGGCTTCCAGGCCAAAGTAGCCCGGCAGCACGGACCCCTTCACGATTCCGCACATCCCGGGCACATCGGGAAGAGGATCGTCCATGGGGTGCACCATGCAGTCGCACGTGCTGGTCCCGACGATCTTGACGAGGGTTCCGGGCCGGGCCGTTGAGGCCACCGCCCCAAAGTGGGCATCAAAGGCGCCCACCGCTACCGGGATGCCCTCCGGCAAGCCCGTGAGTTCGGCGAATTGAGCGCTCAGGGTTCCGGCCACCTCGTCACTGGTGTAAACCTCGGTATAGAGCTGGTCGCGGAAGTCCGCCAGGCGCGGATCCAGCGAAACCAAGAACTCCCGCGATGGCAGGCCGCCCCACTCTTCTTCGAACATCGCCTTGTGTCCGGCGGCGCATCGGCTCCGCTTGATTTGCGCGGGGTCGGTGATGCCACAAATAGCGGCCGGAATCCAGTCGCAAATCTCCACCCACGAAGCGGTGGCGGCAAAGGCATCGGGGGCCACCCGCGCGAAGTGCAGAAGCTTGCTCCAGAACCACTCGCTCGAATACGTACCGCCGCACTTGGCCAGGTAAGGCAAGCCCTGTTGGTTCGCCTTTTCGGTGATTTCGGCAGCCTCGGCGAAGCCGGTATGGTCCTTCCACAGCCACACGTGGGCGTGGAGGTTCGCGCCAAAGCTGAGGTCCTCTGAGAGCGGTGAGTTATCGGCCCGAACCGGCATGGGGCTGGAACCCGTGGTGTCCACACCGATGCCGATCACTTCGCCCAGGTCCACGCTTTGACCGAGTTCGCGCACCACCGCCACGAATCCCTTGAGGTAGTCGGTGGCGTTTTGGCGGGCCAGGTGCGGGTCGCGGGCGTCCAGCAGGATTCCGGCTTCCCCGCTGGGGTAGTTGAAAACCGCCGTCGCCTTCTCTTCCCCGGTGGCGACATCCACCACCAGACCGCGCACACTATTGGTGCCGTAATCTAGGCCGAGCGCAAGCTTAGCCACGGAGTCCGTACGCTCCTCGGTTCCAGCGCAGCTCATTGCGCAGGTCGCGGAGGCGGGTGCCCTCATCAATCACCACACACTCCACGCCCGCGATCTCAGCAAAGTCTTCCACCATCTCACTGGTGACGTTGTAGCTATACACCGTGTGGTGCGCACCGCCCGCGTAGATCCAAGCCGCTACGCCGTCCTTGAAGTTCGGCATCACCTTCCAAAGAGCGCTCGCCACCGGCAGATTCGGCATCGGCGGCACGGGCACCGCCTCCACGTCGTTCACGATCAAGCGGAACCGAGAGCCCATGTCCACCAGGGTCGTATTCGTAGCGGGGCCAGTGCGGCTGCTGAACACCATGCGTACCGGGTCGGACTTGCCGCCAATGCCCAGGGGGTGAATCTCCAGCTTGGGTTTGCCCGACGCAATGGTCGGGCAAATCTCGAGCATGTGGGCACCAAGCACCTTTTCGTCGCCCTCGGTGAGGTCGTAGGTGTAATCCTCCATAAAGCTGGTGCCCGGCGTAAGGCCGCGCTCCATGGACTTGAAAGCACGCAGCAGGGCGGCCGTTTTCCAGTCGCCTTCCGCGCCGAATCCGTAGCCGTCCTCCATCAGGCGCTGACAAGCCAAACCGGGAAGTTGATCGAGGCCGTGCAGGTCCTCAAATGTAGTGGTGAACGCAGTGAAGCCCCCGCTTACCAGGAAAGCTCGAATGCCAAGCTCCTGCCGAGCGGCATAGCGCAGGGAATCGTGGCGGACGCCACCCTTCTGCAACTCAGCGGCCACGTCGTATTCATCCGCATACCGTGCCACCAACCCATCAACTTCAGCATCCGAAACCTGATTGATGACCTGCACCAAGTCGCCGACCCCAAAGCCATTTACGCTGAACCCAAACTGCGCCTCCGCCGAAACCTTGTCGCCATCCGTCACCGAGACGAACCGCATATTGTCGCCAAAGCGGGCGATCTTGGTGCGCTGCATGTCCGCCCAGGCCAGCGCGGCACGCGTCCACGCCCCCAGGCGCTCTTGCACATCGGCGTGGGACCAATGCCCTGCCACCACCTTGCGCCGGAGCCCAATCCGGCCGTGCAGGTGCCCTGCCTCTCGGTCGCCATGAGCGGCCTGGTTCAGGTTCATAAAGTCCATGTCAATCGTGCCCCAGGGCAGCGATTCATTGAACTGAGTATGTAGGTGCACTACCGGTTTGGTGAGGTGGGTGAGACCACCAATCCACATCTTGGCCGGCGAGAAGGTGTGCATCCACAGCACAAGGCCGATGCAGTCCGGGTCGCTGTTCGCCGCCAGCACCAGCGCCTTCACCATGTCCGGATCGGTGATGACCGGCTTGAAAACGACGTCCACCGGGATGGCTTTTGACTCGTGCAGAGCGCCGGCGATGGCGGTGGAATTGGCCGCGACTTGGCGGAGGGTATCCGGGCCGTAAAGGTGTTGGCTACCGGTGACAAACCAGAGGGTGGGCGTGTTCATTTTCGGACCTCAGCGTCGGGACGAGAACACTATATACCCATTTGTGAATATAGCGCAAGGTGGTGCCACAACCGAATTGGAACCGCGTCCACTGCCTCTATGATAGTGTAGACTCCGTTAGGTTCGCGACATGCAACATCAGATTAAGGAAATCTCGGCCCATGAGAGCGTGGCCATTTTCCGCGCCTTGGGGTCCATGTCGCGCGCCCGCATCATCGAGCTCCTCTCTGAGCGCGAGATGAACATCGGGGAAATAAGCACCGCGCTCTCCCTCACCCAGCCCAGCATCACCAAGCACATCCAAATCCTGGAGGATGCCGGTTTGGTAACCAGCGACTACGTGTCGGCCCCCCAAGGGATGCAAAAGCGGTGCCGAGGGGTATTCGAGCGGCTCTTAGTGGACCTGGCACCCAAGATCCCTCAGGCCGAAGGCTACGCCGAAATGGAAATGCCCGTGGGAATGTTCTTCGACGTGCAGCCGCACCCCACCTGCGGTCTCGCAACACGGGAGAAACTCGTCGGGCTTGTGGACGCCCCAGTTTCCTTCTTCCTGCCAGAGCGTGCGAGCGCCGAAATCCTCTGGTCGGCGGCTGGCTACGTCAAGTACGCCTTCCCGAACACTCTGCCCGTGAACTCGCATGTGAAGGCCATTGAGCTCTTGATGGAGATCGGTTCGGAGGCCCCGGGCTACAACAATCAGTGGCCGTCGGACATTACCGTTTGGGTGAACGACGTGGAGATCGGCACCTGGACTTCCCCGGGTGACTTTGGGGGTACGCGCGGCCAACTCAATCCCGCCTGGTACCCCGACAACATGAACCAGTGGGGCGTGCTGAAGACTTGGAGTGTAGACGCCCAGGGCAGCGCCATTGACGGATCGAAAATCTCGGATGTGAAGATTGCCGACCTCGACATCCATCCTTGGCGACCGACAACCGTTCGCATTGGAGTGAAACCTGACGCCCAGAACCAAGGCGGATTCACCCTCTATGGCCGCGGATTCGGCAACTATCAAATGGGGCTCATCTTCCGTATTCGCCACGAGATTGACGACAACCTGCTGCCGGGATAACAATTCACGACACGCTTTCCCGCGGGTTTTAAGTTCAACTTCGGCCTCGCTTACCCCGCCACAACACTTTTTTATGAAAAAGTTGATGGAGGTATTCACATTTGGCTATCTGCCCGTGGTAGAGTACTAAATACCCAAATGGGAATATCCCAGGCGGGTCGTCAGGAAGGGCGCGGGCGCCGGACTTGACTAGTACTCATTGGTGAGCTATATGCGACTCAAATCGAAGGCCTTTACCTTAATTGAACTGCTCGTTGTGATCGCGATCATCGCGATCCTCGCGGCAATCCTCTTCCCCGTCTTCGCTCAGGCGAAGAAGGCGGCCAAGAAGACTGCTTCCCTGTCCAACATCAAACAGCTGTCCACCGCCAACATCATGTACTGCGCGGACTACGATGACTTGATGCCCGACCAATTCCGCGACGCCAACGGTTTCCCGTGGTGGACGGCCGGAAGCGAAAACCCCTGCACCAACGTGAACGGCATCGGCGACGATAACGACACGGCCAACGGCGGTGGTTGCCGCTTGGGCTTTATGAGCCCGCAAGCGCACCAGAACTGGGGCCAGAGCCTGTACCCGTACATCAAGAGCCTTGACCTGTTTAAGTCCAGCGCCGCCAAGATCACGAGTGTGCTGCCCTGGAACTACTCCAACTTCCCGGGCGCAGGCAACGCGAGCTACGCCTACAACGGTGTGCTGCTGGCCAAGTCGCAAACCCAAATCGGTGACATCTCCAACATCATCGTGATGCAGGGCAAGATTGACACGGGTCGCGAAGCGCTAGTGCAGCCGACGCAGTTCACCAACTCCATCACCGTGAACGGTGTGACGGGTCCGGGCTGCAACGGCATTGACCTGAGCTGGATGGGCAACACTTACGACAAAGGCGATAACTACGCAATGGCGGATGGTTCGGCTCGATTCAAGAAGCGCAAAGCGGTTCAGTACCGAAACTTCGGGGTGAGCAGCCAAGTCGACTGCCACATGGGTAACTGCGGAACGTTTGTTCCGAATACGACGGGCCTCAACGAGGCTCCGCCGAACCCGAACTGGTGGTGGGCGTACGGCGTCTGCGACGTCAGCGCGCTCGACTAATCTCCGCTCTTCCTCTACGTCGGGGTGAACGCCAGATCACCCCGACGCCTCTCCTTTTCCCTAAACCCTCCTGATCCAAAACCCTATGTTCAAGAAGTTTGCCCCTGTGGCCGTTCTCGCCCTCATTGCTTTGCCTGCGGCCTTGTGCCTTGCAGGATGCGACGAAGAAACGCGACCGGACCCGGAACTGCAGAAGCAGCGGGATGAGCAGCGCGCCGGCATGATGCCCGGTGGTGGTCAACCGGCTCCGGGAGGCGGTCAACCTGCGCCCGGCGGTCAACCGATGCCCGGTGGCGGCACTCGCTAAGCTAAGTTTTCAGTCCCTGACGTGATCCTTCCGATTCTCACATTGGCTATCCTCACGCCCGCGATCGCCTTGCGCGACGAATGGCAGGCCACAGCCCTTGATGCCGCGTTCCCTTACGACGGAGCGCGGTACGAGGGCGGGGCTATCCACGACCCTAGCATTGTCTTGTTTGGGGACACCTACGTGATGGTGAATACCAGTGGCCGAGAGCTGGCTCCGCTGAGTACCTCCAAAGACTTAAAGGTATGGAAGGAGCACGGCCCCATCCTGGACCCGCAACCCCAATGGTTGCAAGCGGCAATCCCGCAGCACCGCTCCGTATGGGCTCCCACACCTATCCGGGTGGGCGACGAACTTCGCATCTATTACTGCGCAAGTGCCCGTTTCGGTTCAAACACCTCGTACATCGCCTACGCGGTGAACAAGAAATTCGACCCGGCGCGCCCGTTGGAAGGGTGGGAAGATCGCGGCCCGCTGGTGCAAAGTAAAGCCGAAGAATCCAACTTCAACGCCATTGACCCCGAGGTGCTCATCGGCCCCGACGGGCGGCACTGGATGACGTACGGCTCGTATTGGGGCGGCATCTTCCAGGTCGAACTTGATGCGGCCACCGGTGCCCTCAAGCACCCCGACCAACCGCACCGCCACGTGGCCAGCAATGCCGAGCGCGGCAATCCGCTAGAAGCGCCCGTGATGATGTACCACGAGGGTTACTACTATCTGGTGGTGACGTATGGGCTGGCGGCGCAAGGCATTCGAAGCACCTATCGCATGGTTTGCGGGCGTTCCAAGTCACCGGAGGGCCCCTTCCTGGGCTACGACGGCAAACCCATGACGGAGGGCGGACATACGTTTTTGCTCAAGAGCTCCGAACCGATGTTCGGTCCGGGCGGCGGCAACTTCTTCCAAGATGCCAAGGGCGCCTGGTGGATGGCTTACCATTATTACGATGGTCGGCGCTTTTGGCACGGTGACTTGTGGGGTGCCCCCACGCTTCAGATTCGCCGCGTGGTATGGCACAACGGTTGGCCTCTTCCTGGGTTACCCGCCGGAGTCGAACTGGAAAGCACCGATAGCATTTTGGGCTCGTGGCGTTTCCAAACCGATTTTGGCCATGTGGTGGACCTTGATCTCAAGCCGGACGGGACGTCCACCCTCGGCGAGCAAACGGGCACGTGGAGCCGCGAAGGCGACCTTCTCAAACTTTTTTGGCCGGCCAATGACGCCCCGGACGGAGCATGGGTAGATTCACTCGTCATTGACCCCTCCAACCGATACGCCGTTGGCCGCAACCAGAATGGCATCATTATCCGGGCGATCCGACGGGACTATGAGCCAGCGCGGTAGTTTCAGCATCCACGGCCTCCTCGTGGGCATTGCCCTACTCACCCTCCTCACCGGTGGTGCGCGCTGGTTTCTCCTCAGCGGTTCGTTCGTAAGCGGGAAAACCCATATCGCCTTCTGGAACGGCTTCACCGGCCCCGACGGCATCGTGATGCTCAAGATCATTGAGGACTTCAACCGGGAGAATCCCGATGTCGAAGTCGTGATGCAGCGCATCCCCTGGGCAACGTACTACAACAAGCTCACCGTGGCGGGCAGTGATGGCCGGGGGCCGCAGGTCTTCGTCTCGCATGCCGATGCCCTGGCGCGCTTGCACCGAGCAGGATTCGTCTCGGATGTCACCAGTGTGACGCGGGGCGAAGACGCGATTGATATCAAGGATTTCGATCCGTACGTGGCGAACTACCTGAGCCTTGATGGTGAACTGATGGGGATCCCCCTCGATATCCATCCCCAAGGTCTGTTTTGCAATTCGGAGATGCTGAAGGCCGTTGGCTTCGTCACAGCAGACGGCAAGGCCCGTGCCCCAAAGAACCGGGAAGAGTTCCTCAGGCTGGTAAGGCAAGCCACGATCGAGAAGAACAAGAAACTTCCCGAAAAGCAATGGGGGTGGGCCTTCACCAATTGGGGTGCCAACCACCGCTCGCTGATGCCGCAGTTCGGGGGCAAGTTCCTCGATGACGACGGCAACGCCGTATTGAATTCGCCCGAAAACATCGAGGCGCTCACCTTCCTCCAGAAAATTGCCAAAGAGAACATGGCCCCGCCGCCTGATAATGGGCTGGGCTGGTTCGGCTTCCGCACCAAGCGGGTCGCCATGGTGTGGGATGGCATCTTCATGCTAGGGGACCTCACTCGGCTCAACGACTTGGAGTACATCGGCGCGCCCATCCCGCAGATCGGACCGCGCCCCGGCACCGTTGCCAATTCGCATGTGCTCTGCATCAAGGCCAACCTCAGCGACAAGGAGCGCGAGGCATCGGAAAGGTTCATCAAGTACCTCAGCGACCACAGCCTGGAGTGGGCAGCAGCGGGGCAAGTGCCAGCGCGGATAAGCGTACGCAATACGCCCGAATTCAAGGCCCTGCAAGTGCAGTCCGCCTTTGCCGAGCAAGTGCCGCACATGATTTATCCGCCGCGCACCCCAGTCATTTTTGAGTTCATGCTCGAGCTCGACGTGGCGGTGGAAAAAGTGGTTCGGGGGCAAATGGAACCCAAGGCCGCCCTCGACCTCGCCAATACTAACGCCCAGGCCGTGATTGACCGCGACCGTCGCGAACACGGGGGGGCCAAATCATGATCGCCAAGGCCAAGCAGCAGGTCACGGGCTGGCTCCTACTCTCCCCGTACCTTTTGTTCTTCACGGTGTTTGTGGTCGTCCCCGTATTGGTGTCGGGGTGGCTTTCCGTGGTGCAACTCGACCTCGCCAATGCGGGCGCATCGAAGTTCGTTGGCTTGCAAAACTACTCCGACGCCCTCAAGGATAACTTCTTCTGGATGGCGGCGCAGGCCACCGGCAAGTACGCCCTCCTCATGGTGCCCAGCGTGCTCATCATCGGCACAGCCATGGCCATCGGGATGAACAACATGAAGCACGGGCGCGACATGGTCCGCACGCTCATCTACTTGCCTTCGATGCTCAACGTGGCGGCCACCGGCATCCTTTGGCAGTGGTTCTACAACAACGAATTCGGGCTGTTCAACTACGGTATTCGGCAGGCGGGCGGCCAACCCGTACCGTGGCTGACGGACGCCAACATGGCCATGCCCAGCATCGTGCTGATGAGCCTGTGGTGGACGATTGGGGGGACCAGCGTCATCGTGTTGACTGCTCTGCAGCAGATCCCCAAGGTGTTCCTCGAAGCGGCAGCCCTGGATGGCGCCCGCAATAGCCAAATCTTCGGGAGAGTGACCCTTCCCCTCCTCAAGCCCGTGCTGCTGTTTGTGTTCGTCACCACCACCATCACATCCTTCCAGATGTTTGGGCAGGCGGCAATCCTAACGGGCGGCGGACCGACATTTGCTACGCGCGGCTTGGTGCAATACATGTTCGAGACGGCCTTCAATGGCTACCGGTTCGGCTACGGCGCGGCCATTAGCTGGCTGCTCTTTGCGATGATTGCAGGCTTCAGCGTACTCCAGGCGCAGGTGCTGAAAGTGAGGGAGGCAAGGTGAAGAAATCCTCCTGGCTCACCTGGTTGATGATCGGCATCGGGCTTCTCTTTGTGGCGCCTTTCAACTTCATGTTCTTCGCGTCGTTCAAGCGCGAAGCCGAAGTGCTGCGCCCCGAAGCCATCCTCCCCCAAGCTTGGGACACCACCAACTACCAAACCATCGGCAAGAGTTCCGTCGAGGCCCCCATCGGCATCTGGTTCCTCAATAGCGTCTTCATCGCCACGGGCACCACATTCCTGGTCATCACGCTGGCTTCGCTCACGGCCTTTGCCATCACTCGTTTGAAGGTGCGGGGCGGCAATTTTCTGCTCGGGATGATCATGGGGACGATGATGGTCCCCGCTCAGCTCTTCCTCATCCCACTGTACGTCATTCTCAGCCGCATGCACCTGCTGGATACGCCCTACGCTATGATCCTGCCGGCCTCGGCGGGGGGCTTCGGCGTGTTCATGCTCAGCTCGTTTATGCGCGGGCTGCCCACGGCCATCGAGGAAGCCGCCCTCCTCGATGGCTGCTCAATCATGCAAATGTTCTGGAAGATCACGCTTCCCCTCTGCGGTCCTTCCATCGCCACCCTGGCCGTGTTTACATTCATTGCCAGTTGGAATGACTACATCACACCGCTGACCTTTATGGAGTCGGTGACCAACTACACGCTTCCCGTGGGCATTGCCTTGTTCCAAAGCAGCTACTCCACGCAATACGGGCTCACCATTGCCACGAGCCTCATCGCCACTGCCCCTCTCATCATCGCCTTCCTGGTCTTCCAGCGGCAAATCATCGAGAGCATGACTTCTTCCGGCCTCAAAGAATAGACACTCATATGAAACAAACCACCGTACATCTCCATCCCGCATTCATCGTTGACCAAGTGGACCCCCGCGTGTTTGGCGGATTCCTTGAGCACCTGGGGCGCGCAGTGTATGAGGGCGTGTATCACCCGGAGTGCACACACTCGGATGATCGGGGGTTCCGGTGGGACGTGCTGAATGCGCTGAAGCGGTTGAAGTTCACCGCCATGCGCTATCCGGGAGGCAACTTTGTGAGCGGCTACGACTGGATGGACGGAGTGGGGCCGCGCGAAAACCGACCGACCAAGATTGACCTGGCCTGGCAAAGCTCGGAACCAAACCAGTTCGGCACTAACGAATTCATGGAGTTGGCCCGGGAGATGGACTGGACGCCGATGATGGCCGTCAACCTCGGCACCGGCACCCCTGCCGAAGCCCGGAACTGGCTGGAGTATTGCAACGGCGCGGGTGGCTCGTATTGGGCTGACCTTCGCCGCTCGCACGGCTACGAAGAACCGCACAACATCAAGCTCTGGTGCCTGGGCAATGAGATGGACGGCCCCTGGCAGATTGGCCACGTGCCGGCCCGCGACTATGCCATCCGCGCTCAACAAACCGCCCGCCTGATGAAGATGTGCGACCCCGAAGTGGAATTGGTGCTCTGCGGATCGTGCGCCACCAATCTCCCCACTTACATGCAATGGGACCGCGAGGTGCTGGAGTACTGCGCCAACGACGTCGACTACATTAGCCTGCACAGCTACGTGGGCAATGAAGCGGAGGATACCGAAGACTTTTTGAACTGTGGCGTGGCCATTGACAAGCAGATTGAAGAGCTCGACGCGGTCTGCGCCTTTGTGCAGGCCAAGCTCCGATCGAAAAAGCGCGTGAAACTCAGTTTCGACGAATGGAACGTGTGGTACCGCGCGCGCCACGGCGAGCACCTGGATGGGCGCGGCAAGTTTGCCCCGCACCTGCTGGAAGAGGTCTACAACCTCGAAGACGCGCTTGTGGTCGCGCAGTTCCTGAATTCGTTTGTGCGGCACGCCGACAGCGTTAAGATTGCTAACCTCGCCCAGATCGTGAACGTGATCGCGCCGATCCTCACCCGGGGCGATGAGATGGTGCTGCAGTCCATCTTCTATCCGATTGAGATGTTTGCCAGCCGCCAGACCGGTACTTCCCTCCGGACGTCGGTGCAAGGCCCGATGCTGGAAACCAAGAACTACAAAGCCCCGCAAGTGGATGCTAGTGCCATCCTGAATGGCCGTGAGCTGAGTGTTTTCTTGGTTAATCGCTCGACGACGGAGACCACGGACGTGCGAGTGGAACTAGCCGGCCGCAAAGTGGTGAGCCGCAATAGCGCCGAAATCGTGACCGGCACCGACCCGAAGGCCGCGAACGAGTTTGGCAAGGACCCGGTGGTGGCATCGGTGCCGTTCACCGACGAATGCTACGACAGCGGCGCCCTCGTGTTGCAATTGCCGCCGCTCAGCTTCTATGCGGGCACGTTCACCATCGCCCCCTAAGGGGCATAGGCGCGCAGCAAGTAAGGGGGGCTGATCACCGGCTCCCCTTGCTTGTTGTGATTTCCTGCTTAATCTACGACCATGCGCGCGCCGTACAGACCGGGCGTGAGAGTGCGGTCGGTGGCTTGGAACCTCACGGTCACCTGCTCCTTGCCCGTGGTGAGTGCCGGCAAAATCGGAATCTCTACATCAAAGAATCCGAGCGTGGTTGGCCCTACCAGCACCTCGTCTCGCAAGGCCTGGCCGTCCACGAGCAAGCGGAAGTCGCGCCCGGCATCGGTGCTCCAGAACGTGCAGATGAGTGTGTGCGGCTTGCCCGCTTGCACTTTCATCGTGAACTCAAAGAATCCCCCGGGATGCGCGTGACGCCAGTTTCGCTCTTTGTGGCGGCCGGTCTCCGTTCGTTCACCCTTCAGGTTGTGGTCGCGCTCGGGCTGCATCTCCCCAACCCGGAAGAGGTCCGTGGTGCGGGCTTCGAGGGCGGCGAGGCGGGCTTCCTCGGCGCGCCGCTCGGCTTCTATCACTCGCCACTCCGCGGAGGTGCGGACATCGAAGTAAGTGGTGTACGAACCTTCGGTAAAGGACCAGAACGGGCGGAACTCCAGGTCCTGCGGGCGGATCAGTCCTTTGGAGCGAAATTGCAGTGGGTGGTCCGTCGCTTCAAAGGCTGGCAAGATCGAGTCCTGATCCCACACCATGATGGGGTCTTGAGTTAAGCCCGCCGTGTCGGCGGCCAATAGCACCGGCCCCACCAGCATGGCAATGCGCCGGGGGTCATCGGGCATGGATTCGAGGCGCAGGCTCATTGGCAATTCAAAGCTCAAGGTATCGCCCGAAACCCATTCCCGTCGCACTTCCAGGTAACCATTCTCGAGCCTGGTAGCCTCCACGCCGCCACTGTTCAAGAAAACCTGAATCGAATCCACCCAGTCCGGCACACGCAGGGCCACCGCAAACACCTTTCGTTCGGCGTGCTCAAACTTAAGCACCACCGGTTCACCCTTCAGGAAGTCTCCCTGCTGCTCAAGCACCAAGTCCATCTCGGGCCAGTGCAGACGAGAGGGGATGAAGAGGTTGACATAGAGGCGGTCTTCTTCGTAGAAGTAGATGGAGTCACCGTAGCGGGTGTGGTTCTCCATCCCCGTGCCCACGCAACACCAGAAATGCTCGAAAGGCAGGCTGTAAGGGCGCGAATTGCGCGGGCTCATGCCTTGGAAGTAAGTGAATCGCCCTTCCTCGCCATTCTGAGAGGCATAAATGTGGTTGTAAAGCCCTTTCTCGTAGTAATCAAAGAAGTGGCTGCTGGGCTGCCACCCAAAGAGATGCCGCGTGAGCTTGAGCATGTTGTAGGTGTTGCAGGTCTCGGCGGTGCTGGGCGAGAGGTGCTGGGCAAGTTGATCGGCCATCCCGAGATGCTCAAAGTTGCTATTGCCCCCATTGGCGTAGGTGCGATGCTCGGCGATTCGGCTCCAAAAGAACTCGGCGGCAGTGCGCTGTTCTGGCCGCCCGCTGATTTCGTAGTCCACCGCCAGGCCAATGACCTTGGGGATCTGCGTGTTCGAGTGCAGGCCCGCCAACTTGTCCTCTTGGGCGCGAAGCGGATTCAGCACCGCGTGGTGGTCGAACTTGCGGGCCAGTAACTCAAACTCATGCCGCCCCGTCACTTGCGCGAGTTGGAAGAGCGACTCGTTCATCCCCCCGTGCTCGCAGGCGAGCATGCGTTGCCACTGGTCCGGAGTAAGCGCCTTGGTGACCTCGATGCACCACTCGGCGAAGCGCACGGCCATGGACAGGGCATCGTCAATGTTGGCCAGTAAGTAGCAATCGAGCAACCCTGCGAGCACCTTGTGATTGGTGTACCAAGGCACCCAATGCCCATTAAGATCGAAGCCTGCGCTGCGAACCTCGCCCCGTGCAATCTCCTCCCACAGGGTTTTGTCATTGGGGATGCTGGAGAGATAGCCCGTGCCCACCTTGGTTTGGCATTCGCCGAGGGCATTCACGTACTCCTCAGCGCGCTCCAAGTGGCGGGGGTCGCCCGTGGCGGCGTAGTGCCAGGCCAGCGAGCTGAGCAGGTGTCCGAGCGAGTGCCCCGAAACGCCCATGGATTCCCAGCCCGGGTACCGCTCGGCGGTGGTGGGCACACCCGCATTGAGCCGGAAGCCGGCCATCATGCGGTCCACTTCCAAGCTCAGAAGGTATTCGCCATTGACTTGCTGAGCTTCCTTGAACATGGACGGGAGCAAGCGCACTGACTCGATGGGGAACGGCTGGGCGATGACGCGCCCTTCATTCCCAGGGTCAAGATCTCCCTTCGGAAAAGCAATGATTGCCGACCCGTGGGGCGCTAGCTTGACTTCCAAATCAGCTTTGATATAGGCAGACTCTGGGGCCCACAGATCGCGACCCAAGCTACCTTCGAGTGCCCCGAAGTCCACTGCATCTAGCCGCAAGGTATTTGGGTTATCTCGCAGATTAAAAAAGGCCAAGGCGATCTCGTCCCCGCACTCCGCTCGCCAAATGACGAGGTCGTCGTCCCGCAACAACTGAACCGGGTTCTTGCCTTCCTGGTTCCAGCGAATGAGCTCTCGATTGGTCAACAGTGCTTTGGTGGCGTCATCCAGTTGGGTCAGGTCACCGCCCATCATCAGCGGTGACCGCGCAAGGCACCACAGGTTCATAAGCGTGCGCTGCTCAGCGGGAGTGAACTTGGTGGGCTCGCCAAAGCGGAGCTTCCCAATGGGCAACATATCAGCATCCGGCCACGCCCCGGGCGCGGCCAGCGGCGCCCATTGATGCAGGCGCCCGAACTGATCGAGCAGCAGTCGCCATTCATCCCAAAAGTCATCACTAATGCGCCACATGTTGGCGTGCTGAGCCACGTGCTCAGCGGCCGTAAGCGGCGTCTCCCCCGGCGAGAGGCTGAGCACCATCGGCCGGCCCGTGGCATCAATGGCGCGGCGGATGGCCTCGATTTCGGCCTCATGGGTGTGATAGGGGCGGGAGATATCGTCCACCTTCACAAAGTCCACGCCCCATTCCGCGAACTGGGCAAAAACGCTGTTGTAATACTCCTGCGCGCCTCGGCGGCTCATATCTACGCCGAACATGTCCGGGTTCCAAGGGCAAGTGCTATCCCGATTGGCAATATCCGACGCCCGCAGGTTCGTCCCCAGAATTTTCGTATTCTTCTCCACACACGTGCGCGGGATTCCCCGCAGGAGGTGGACGCCAAATTTGAGCCCCAGCGCATGGATTTGCTCAGCGAGGGGAGCGAACCCCTTCCCTCCTGCTGACGACGGGAACCGGTTGGGCGCGGGCTGCAAGCGGCCGAACTCATCGTGCACCAGTTTCGCATCCGCCCGGTATTCGTAGGATTCCGCGTCGGGTTCGTACCATTGGATGTCCACGACCACGTACTCCCAACCATATTCTTTCAGCTGCCGAGCCATGACTTCGGCTTGCGCCAGGGTCTGCGACTCGGTGACGGTGGTAGCAAAGCAGTCCCAACTGTTCCAACCCATTGGGGGTTTCGGAGCAAAATTGAGGAAGGAATCTTTGGGTGTAGCCACTTGCCCATAGTACTTGCGCTTGGTCTGTGAGCGCCACTATATAACCAGACAATTATATGATCCGGATGGTCGCGATTGACATTGACGGCACGCTACTCAATAGCCAGCGCCAGGTGACCGAGAACGTGCGGGCCGCTCTGCGCCGCGCCCAAGATGCGGGCCTCGTGATCTGCCTGGCTTCGGGACGACTCATCCCCACCCTGTTGCCCGTAGCCGAGCAAGCCGGGGTGACCGGACCCGTGGTGGCTTGCAACGGCGCCTACGCTGAATTGGAAGACGGTGAGACGGCTTTCTCAGCCCTTCTGTCGCCCTCAGTGCAAGAGGTGTTGCTGGATTACGCCGAGGCGAAAGGAATCACCGCGAACGTGTATCAGCCCCGCCGGGTGCTGTGCAACCGGGAGTCGTCTTACCTCGAAATGTATCGGCAGCGAACCGGGGGCTACCCCGTGGTGATGGACGCGGATGATCTGAAGAACGAACCGGCAACCAAGATGATTTTCATCCAGGAGCCAGGCGCAAACGAACTGGATGCGGCGCGATTTGCCCCCGATGATGCGGCGGGCAAATTCCATCTTACGGTCTCCGAGCCGATCTATTTAGAGTTTCTTCCGCCCGGAGTGAACAAGGGCGTGGGGGTACAGGCCGTGGCGGCGCGGCTGGGGCTCGATGCCAGTGAAGTGGCCGCAATCGGTGACTACTACAACGACATTGAGATGATTGAATGGGCAGGGCTGGGCGCGGCGATGGCCTCCGGTGCACCCGAGGTACGAGAGGCGGCCAACATGGTGGTGCCGGGGCACGATGACGATGGCGTGGCGACTTTTCTTGGCCACATTCTCGCAAATCGTTCGTTCATATAGGATTCTGGTTATATAATGGGGCGATGGGGACGATGCTGCTCGCCATGGCAATGGTTGCTGGCCAACCCGCCACCACGCCTGAATCATTGACGATTGATCTCAAGACCCCGACCGTGAGCGTGCCGCGTTCGCTGTTCGGTGTGTTCTTTGAAGAGATCAACAACGCCGGAGAGGGAGGACTCTATGGTGAGCTCTTGATGAATCGTGCCTTGGTGCCGGCGGAGCGTGGGCTTCCCCAGGGTTGGACGGGGACGGAAGGAGTGCGTTTTGATGCCAGTAGCAAGCTGAATGCGGCACGAGCCGGTAGCCTGGTGATCCCGCGCGGGGGTTCGGCTTTTAATCTGGGTTTTTGGGGGATTGCCGCCGAAACCCGGGTCCAGATGAAGGGCCAAGTCTGGGTGAAAGGTGCCGGACGGTTCCGTGTCTCTCTGGTTGATGAAGCCGGCGAACTGGCTTCAAATGAACTCACATTGCGTTCGGGAGCCGGGTGGGATGAAGTTGCCTTTACGTTGATTCCGACTCGCACGGCCACGAATCTCAGATGGAAAGTTGAGGTTGCGGAAGGCAGTGAGATTCACCTCGGCTATGCCACTTTGACCTCTAGCAAAGCCTTCCGGACCGGCAAAGGAGGCCTGCGCCCCGACCTCGCCCAACTCGTGTACGCCCTGAAGCCTGGGTTCCTACGGTTCCCAGGTGGCTGCTATGTGGAGGGCAACAATCTTAGCAACAGTTTTGATTGGAAATCCACCCTAGTGGATATCGAAAAGCGCCCAGCCACGCCCCGCACCTTTTGGGGATACATAAGTAGCAACGGCCTGGGCTATCACGAATACTTGCTGATGTGCGAGGAAATGAAGGCGGAGCCCATGTTTGTCATCAATTGCGGCATGTCGCATAGTGAAATCGAGCCGATGGCCACGATGGATCGCTATGTCCAGGACGCCTTGGACGCGATTGAATACGCAAACGGCCCGGTGACAAGCCCGATGGGGGCTCTGCGAGCCAAAAACGGACATCCGGAATCCTTTAACCTCAAGTACATTGAGATCGGCAATGAAAATGGCTACACGTGGGCTTTTGGTGGCCAGGCACCGTATTACGAGCGCTTTGCTTTAATCAATAAAGCGATCAAAGAGCGTTACCCCGAGATCATAACGATTTCCAACGTGCCAGTGCCGCAGCCGGGCGACCTGACGAGCGAACACTACTACGACTCCCCAAACTGGTTTTGGCGGAACAAGGACCGCTACGACACCTACGACCGGGCGGGACAGCGCATCTACGTCGGCGAATATGCCGTGACGCGCGCCAATGGCCGGGGTTCCCTGGCGGGAGCCTTATCTGAGGCCGCCTTCATGACCGGGATGGAGCGCAATGCGGATATCGTGGCCATGGCATCTTATGCGCCCCTTCTGGAAAATATCAACAATCGGCAGTGGAACCCGAATGCGATCGTTTTTGATAATCATCGCAGCTATGGCACACCGAGTTACTGGGTGCAAAAGATGTTTGCCGATCACCGCGCCCAACGCATGGTGAAGCAAACCTTAGAAGTAGGCCCCGGCGAACCGCCTAAAGTGGAAGGACGATTTGGCTTTAAGACTTGGGGAACCGCGTGCGAGTTTAAGGACGTGTCCATTTCCATTAATGGGCAACCTCGTTACCAGTCCGCCCTTCCGGCGCTAAGCGACTTTGACGACATCCGAGGAGGCTGGAAGGTTGAGGGAGGTGTGCTAAAGCAGACCGACCTTCAAGACAACCTTTATGCGGCCATTAAGGGGGTGACGGCGCAAGCGGTTGACAACTGGGTGTTTGAGTTTTCGGCCAAGAAAGTGCAGGGCCGCGAGGGCTTCATGGCACTGGCGGCGTTCCAAGCTCAAGATGTTGGTATCCAGTGGAACCTGGGCGGATGGACGAATTCAGTCCACGCTTTTGAACGTGACCGCAACCGGGTGGGCCGCGCCGTGGAGGCGAGGATTGAGACCGGACGGTGGTACCGCGTGCGGTTGGAGAAGCGCGGGGTGGAGCTGATCGGCTCCTTGGATGGTCAAGTGGTGGAAGTGCTGCGCGAAGAAGCCACGCCGAGCCTGGCCTCCTCGACCGGGGTGGACACCTCGCGCCGCGAACTTGTACTGAAGCTGGTGAACGGTGCGGAGCGCGAACGTACCCTACAGCTACGCGGACTTCCCCTGTCCCGGCAGTGGAAGGGCGAGATCCTAACGGCAGATTCGCTGATGGCCGAAAACACGCTGGATGTGCCGAACCTGGTGGCCCCGCGGCCCTGGACGGTGCGGGCGGGGAGTTCGATTACGCTGCCGGCGCGGTCACTGGTGGTGGTGCGCATCCCGCTCACACCTTCTGAGCTAAGGCCGTACTTGGGCAGTTGACAACGTGCGAACCATGCTAATAGTGTGTTTGCTTAGACTGGTTTGCACGTTCGGAGTCTTGCCATTTCTCGTTCGGCCCGCTTAAGGCGAGCACGAACGGAAGCGGCAGGATCATCCTTACCCAGTTCTAGGATTGTCTCTACCTTGGGTATCAGTAATAGATTTTGTTGTGCGAGAGCGACGGATCCGCTGTAAGCGCATGCACGACCTAGATTATTCGTGTCTAGTGCACGCTCTTGCAAGTATTGGAGAGCTTCCACCTCAATCGTTTTGGAACTTTGTAAGTTCTGGAGAGCCTGGCAAAAGTGCACATGCGCCGACCAATGCTTTAAATTGTGCGTTGATTGAAATCAAACTATAACGTGATCTTTCGAGTATGGAAAGCCACTTTCCGCCCAAACTTTGAGAGCCAAGTACCGGCTTCTTCGTATTCAGCGTTGCTTGCAACGGCGGCCAATAGCGACGCGAGATCAGCCGGTGATGGGGAATGACGCGCGGCGCCCGCAAGGACGCCCACGTGATTGCCATCATAGTCCTTAAGAGCCTGGGTAATGACTTGGTCTATCGAACCCGGCAAGGCTACCCACACTGTCCTCCATCGTCTGCTCATGAGTGGCGGGCAACAAAAAAGCCGCCTCGCGGGCGACTTTTGAACCTAAAATCTGGTGGACCGTGTAGGGCTCGAACCTACGACCCGCTGATTAAGAGTTGGCGGCACTTTTGTTTCTGGTTGTTCGCATTGGTCTTGTTTTGAAGTCGCGACAAAGGCCGATGTTCAATATTGTCCACCGTTGCGTGCTACAATTCTCCCCAGAAACCTTCCCAAGAAACCCCGCTGGGAAGGTTTTCGGAGAAACCACATGGCAAGGAAAGGACGACGCCCCAACGGCGACGGTTGGCTCTTCAGAGACGGTGACGGATACCGCGTCAAACTGGCCGTCGGCATTGACCCCAGCACCGGAGCGACTAAGTACCGGTCCGCCCGCGTCAAGAGCCACGAAGAGGCCCGCAAGAAGCTCCGGCAGATGCAGGCCGAACTGCAACAAGGCCGCCTCGTGCCCTCCACCAAGGGCAACCTCGCCACCTACCTGGAGAAGTGGCTCGAGCAGCACATCCGCACCAGCCGGTCTCCCAACACCTACCGGCAATACGTGTGGCTGGTCCGCCAGCACATCACGCCCATCCTCGGCACCAAGCGCGTGGAAGACATCAAGCGGGCTGACATCAAGAACCTCATCGCCCTCAAGGCAAAGCAAACGGTCACCCCGCGCGGGCCAAGCTCGGAGCCTGGCGAGAACCTCCTCTCTCGCAACACGCTCCGGCTCATCCGGGCCGTCATCCATGCCGCGTTCGAGGATGCCATCCAGGAGGGGCTCATCAACCTGAACCCCGCCAGCAAGGTGGAACTCCCCAAGGCCCCGGCCAAAGAGGCTGTGTTCCTCAAGCCGGAGGAGGCCGCTCGGCTCTTCAAGGCCGCTCAAGAGGACGACCTGGCCGAGTTCTGGATGTTCATGCTCACCACCGGCACTCGTATCGGCGAAGCCAGTGGCATCCGCTGGCAGGATATCGACTTCAAGGCCGAGACGGTCACGATCCGCGGGCAACTCCAGCGCATTGATGGGCAACTTCAATATCGCGCCACCACCAAGACAAATCAGGTGCGTGTCTTGCCCCTTTCCAGCGACCTGGCCGCTCGGCTTCGGGAACTGAGGGGCCGGGACATGATCGCCTACCAGCCCGACCCGGACGGCATCGTCTTCCTCAATCCCGCCGGTCGTCGGCTCGACCCCAAGTACGTGCGAACCAAACTCATGCGGCTGTGTGAGCAAGCCGGAGTTCAGCAGGTGAGCCCACATAAACTGAGGCACACCGCCGCGACCTTGGCCTTGGCCGAGACCGGCGACCTTCATGCCGTCCAGAAGATGCTGGGGCACTCGCAGATCGCCTTGACGGCCAACATCTATGGTCATGCCGTGGATGCCTCTCAGAAGCGGGTCGCTAGCGCCGTAGAACGCGTTCTTAGAGGAAACTCCTAGCGGATCGTCCCACGGGTGATGGCGGCAGCCGTCGGTCCGGGTAAAGCAGCCCTTATCTGTTGGTTACTCGGCTTCGACGCGCGGCCTCGTATTCCCGCCGCTTGTTCCGGCGACGTCTCCGCAATTCTGCGCTTCGTTGATCCCGCTCGGAGTTAAGCAAGACCTGCGCGCCCGAGTATGCCAGGTCCGAAAGCCCAAGACCAAGGAAAAGCCCTGCTAAGCCGTTGTATTTGCCGCTCTCGTTGCACGAGGAGTACGTAAGGTTGTAACAGGTTCGGCAGGACCACTTGCAAGCGTATGGGGGCAAGACGATCTGCAAGCGCCTCTGGCCACAGTTCGGGCACACGAAGAGGTAACGGTAACCCCCGCGCGGCATCGGTTCGGCTACAGCCCAGATGGATTGGCTTTCCGACTTGCCATTATTAGCTGTCTCGATCAGCACCTTCGTGGATGGAAACGAAAACCTGGCGATGTGAATGTACGACTGTCCCCTTTGCCCGTTGGAGCAAACGAAGGGAATTGTCTGCGTCAAGGCACCTCCCTCTTGCCGCCACAAGAACAAACTCCGTGCCGAAAGACGGAGACAGTGCTCTAGCGCTGTTCTTGAACCCGATCTTCCGCTGCCAAATCCGCCCATTCGTTTATCCTAAATTCTCATTCATGCTACCCTACCACGTACACTTTATGCCAACATACTTAAACATATTGCAGACCTCTGGCTCAGTGCCCCTGCCTTTTCGGTCTCATGATGATCCAATACTCAAGCACGCGTGTCGCTCTCCCGATGCTAGCGTGTTTTGGCAATCCATAAGACGAGCCATTGCCAAGGACCTCGTCATTCAGGTATCAATC
>CAZVHE010000023.1:24735-26715 GCA_964627705.1 uncultured Chthonomonas sp. | reverse complement strand
AGCGCCTCGATTTCGGGCCAAGTCAGGTGAGCAAGGATCATGCGGCGTTAGAGTGTATTGGCGCGGGACATGAGCTTGTTGATCGTGTCGTTGAGGTCACGATCCTTGTCCATCTGCGTGTGTATCTTGCGGAACCCGTGCAGCACCGTCGTGTGGTCGCGGTGCCCCATTTGCACGCCGATCTGCTTCCACGAGCCGTTGGTGATCTGCTTGATGAGGAAAATCGCCACGTGGCGAGCCTGCGCGATGTGCGCCCGGCGGCTGGGGCCCTTGAGTTCCTCTACACTCACCTCGAAGAAGTCGCTGACAAGCTCCAGAATCTGGTCCACCCGGGGGACACCGCCCAGGGTGCCGCGCACGGCCTGTACGGCTCGCTCGGCCATGGCCTGCGTGATGACGTTTTCATGCGCCATCGCCTCGGCTTGCGCGGTGATAAGGGCACCTTCCAGGCGGCGCACACTGCCGGCCAGTTGCGTGGCCAGGTACTCGTCTACGCCGTCGGCGAACTCCACCTGGCGCTCCTTTGCTTTCATGCGGAGGATCGCGATCCGGGTTTCGGTGTCGGGCGGGGCGATGTCGGCCACCAAGCCGGACTCCAGCCGGGTGCGCAGACGGTCGCTGAACGACATCAACTCGCGCGGCGGACGGTCCGAGCACAGCACAATCTGCTTCGCGTTTTGGTACAGCCAGTTAAAGGTGTGGAACACCTCTTCCTGCGTTTTGTCCTTGCCCATGATGAGCTGGATGTCATCCAGCAGCCACATGCCCACATTGCGGTGGGAGCGGCGGAAGGCGTCCACCCGCCCGTGCTGCAGGGCGTGGACGAACTGCTCGAGGAACGACTGCGCGTTGATGTAAAGCACCGGGAAGCGCGGGTCGCGGTCCAGAACTTCGTTGGCAATGGCGTGCAGAAGGTGGGTTTTGCCCAATCCGCTGGGGCCATAAATGAAAAGAGGGTTGAAGCGGCGGCCGGGCTCGGAGGCCACATTCTTGGCACCAGCGAGGGCGAGCTGGTTGTTGCTACCGCCGATGAAGTTGTCGAATCGGTAGCGAAGGTCGCGCTGGAAGCGCGGGGCTTCGGGGGTGGAGACATCCTTGCGAATCGTCGCGGTGGCCGTGGCCACACCGACGCGGGGCGTATCCCGGATCTCGGCCTCGATTTCGATGCGCACCGGCGTCTCCAGGGCCTCGCTCATCCAAGCATCCAGGTCGCGGCCGTACTTCTCGCGCACCCACTCCGCCACGAAGAGGCTGCTGGCGCGGAATCGGGCCACGCCACCCTCAAACTGAACCGGCTCCAGAGACCCCAAAAATCGCTTGATCGAAACTTCCCCGTACGCACTGCGGGCATGGCCCATTACCTTTTGCCAAGCAGTGCGGAGAGCGACGACATCGCCTTGGTCTTCGAAGGAATACTGGTCCGACATTTCTCGCGTCAAAGCCGCCCCACTCGGGCGACCACAGACGGACTATAGCACCCAAACGATTCACGAATCACCGCAATTTTCGCGAAGATTCACAAGTTCTTTTGAAGCGAAGCGAATGCGTTCAAGTTGGCGAAAATTGACCTAAACACCACAAGAAATGACCAGTACCCGGTTTCATCTGAACTCATAACACCAAAATGAGCAGGCATGAGCCGGGTGCTGGGACTGCTGGCGGGTGGGGACCTTTCGTTGGCCGAACTTGAACGTTGGGCGCGGGGGGCCGATGCGCTCTACGCGGCCGACTCGGCGGGCTTTCGGCTGGTGGAGTTAGGCTTCCGACCTACCTTGGTCGGCGACTTTGACTCTTGGCCCGATCCTCCCGCACATTTACGGTGCATCCAGGTGCCCGATCAGAACTCCTCCGACGCCGACAAGATGCTCACCTTGGCTGCCACCGATGGCCATGCCCGGCTGGCCCTGATGGGGCTAGAAGGTGACGACCCCGGCCACGTGCTGGGCACCCTGCACAGCGTGGCCCGGGCGGGCTACCCCG
>CAZVHE010000023.1:13947-24716 GCA_964627705.1 uncultured Chthonomonas sp. | reverse complement strand
ACTTGATTTATCGGCGCTTTGCCGGACGGTTGGTGCGTGGCGGCGAGGAGATCGCCCTGGACATCCCCGCCGGCCGAAAGCTCTCGCTGTTGCCGTTGGCCGAATGCCGCGGCGTCACCCTGAGCGGCACCGCCTGGCCGCTGGCCCGGGCCACCCTGAGCCCCGATGGACTCGGGTCCCTCAGCAACCAGGTGACGGGTCCGGTGCGGGTCAAAATGGAGTCCGGGCTAGCGCATTTGAGCTGGTCGCGCGAAGGTGATGCCCCTTGGACGTCGTACGAATCCAATTAACCCTCCCCGACCAGATCATCATCGGCCTCTTTGTGGTGGCTGTGCTGGCCCTGGGGTTTTCGGCGCGGGCCGGTTCGGGGGTGCTCGGGTTCCTCTCGGCGGGGCGGCTTCTCACCCTGCCGGCTTTTGTGGCCACGCTGGTGTGCACTTGGTACGGCGGCATCCTGGGGATCGCGGAGTCGGTGTCGTTTTACGGCGTGGGGACGTGGCTGCTCATTGGGGTGCCGTACTACGTCTTTGGGGCGATCTATGCGGCCTCCATGGCGCGCCGGGTGCGCACGGAAGATGCACTCAGCATTCCGGACCGGTTGCTGGCGACAGGCGGGCGCGGCCCGGCAGTGATGGCCGGGGGATTGCTCTTTTTGCTCGGGATTCCGGCGGCGCACATTCTCATGCTGGCGGTGCTGATGGTGGCGATCTTCGGTGGGGGGCTGGTGCCAGCGATTTTGGTTTGTACGCTCATCGTAGGGGCGCTGACGTACAAGGGCGGCCTGATGGCCGACGTGCGGGTGTCGCTGCTGGCCTTCGTGTTGATGTTCACGGGGTTTGGGATTGCCGCCGCTGAGAGCATTAGCCAAGGGCACCTCGCCCGGTACTTTAACGAAGCCCTGGTGAATCCGGGCAACTTTACAGGGAATCAAGGGCCAATCGGCGTTTTGAGCTTTTTCCTGTTGGGGGCATGGACGTTCGCCGACCCGGGCTTCCACCAGCGGGTGGCGAGCGCCCAGAGTCCGGAAGTTGCCCGGCGCGGTGTGTGGTTGAGCGTGCTGTGCTGGATCGTGTTTGACTTTCTCTCCATCACGAGTGCCCTGCATGCACTTTCCATCCAAAGCATGATTGCCACACAATCTCCAGCGACTTCTGGTCTCGGTCTCTTCCCTCTCCTGGCAAAGAGCGGGCTGGAACCCGGCTGGCGCGGCATGTTCGTGGTTGGCATGGCGGGCACCATCCTCTCGGCGGGGGTGGGCTACGCCCTCGTAAGCGGTTCGAGCCTCGGCCGCGATCTCGTCGCCAAGTTCCGGCAGACCGAAGACGACGCCACTCAGGTGAAGTGGATGCGCGCCGGCGTGATCTTGGCGCTGGTAGCAGCGGCGGCGCTCGCCGCCTCGCTTCAGAGCGTGGTCGCCATCTGGTACCTGTGGGCGGGCGCCATCGTGGGGGCGCTCCTGGTGCCCACCGCCCTGGCCTACCTGCGGCCGCAGTCTTGGACGGGGCGCGCCCAACTGGCCGCCCTGATCGCCGGTTCCGTGGTGGGCTTTGGCCTGCTCATCTTCGGGCAGATGAAAGGCGATCCGTATGTCACCGTACAACTTGGTTCGGAAGCCGTCGGTTTAGGTACTCTCGTGCCTGCACTTGTGGCGAGTTCGCTGGCCGGATTCGCCGCGAATCGAAGGACCTAAGATGAGCCAATCCCCTGCTGCGCGCTTGAGGGCCCTGCGCCCCTCTGAAGGAAGCGTCGGAGTCTTCCCGCTCAATCCGCCCACCGTGGTGGGCCGCTTTGATCCGGATTCCGGCCCCATCGACGTGGACCTGGGGGGCCTCCCGGATGGCAGCTATGTCAGCCGCAAGCACGCGCGTATTGAATTCGGCGACCACGGCTGGACGGTGCAAGACCTGGGCAGCAGCAACGGCACCTGGATGAAGCAGCAAGGCGAGTGGGTGCGCCTGGACCCCGACATCTCCATGAGCCTCGCGGACGGCGACCACATCTCGTTTGGTCAGGCGCAAGTGGTGTTTGAATTGGCCGACGCGGCGTCCACTGCCGAAGAAGAGAGCGCCGACGAAGACGCGACCGAAGCCACGGATGAACCCGCCGAAGAGCCCGCGGACGGGGAGAATGCGGAAGAGAAAAGCGAGTGAGCCGGCTGGGGCTCGAACCCAGGACCCGCGGCTTAAAAGGCCGCTGCTCTACCTACTGAGCTACCGACTCGTGCCCTCCGTTGTACCCGTTGGCACAGGGGTCACTGGGGGGTAACGTCCCGTCTGATGGCAGATGAATCGATGACGTACGCCCAGGCGGGCGTGGATATTGACGCGGCGACCACCGCCCTAAAGAACGTCGGGGACGCCATCCGCGCCAGCCATAACGACCGGGTGATTGGCGGCATTGGCTCGTTCGGGGCGCTGTTCGATGCCCGCTTCCCGGACATGGAGCGGCCCGTGCTGGTCTCCAGCATTGACGGCGTAGGCACCAAAACCAAGATCGCGGCGATGGTCGGCGATTATTCCGGCATTGGCCACGATATCGTCAATCACTGTATAAACGACATCCTTTGCCAAGGTGCGCGACCGCTCTTCTTCCTCGATTACTTTGGGTGTGCGCGACTGCAGCCGGACGCCTTCCAGCAAGTGGTGGCGGGAGCGGCGGCGGCTTGTGCGGCCCAGGGCTGTGCGCTCATTGGCGGCGAAACCGCCGAGATGCCGGGGGTTTACAACGACGACGAAGTGGACGTGGTGGGCGCGATTGTCGGCATTGTGGACGACGCCCAGCGGCTACCCTCGGCGGGGATTGACTCGGGCGACGTTCTGATTGGTCTGGCCAGCAGTGGCCTGCACACCAACGGCTACTCCATGGCCCGCCGCGCGTTCTTTGATGTGCAATCACTTTCGGTGCGCGACGCCCTGCCCGGCGGGATGGGGGAAACAGTAGGCGAAGCCCTGCTGGCCCCGCACCGATGCTACGCGGCCTCTTTATTGCCGTTGGTACGCGAAGGGCACATCAAGGGCCTGGCCCACATCACGGGCGGCGGGCTGGTGGACAACCTGCCGCGCATCCTGCCCGGTAATGTCGAAGCCATGATCTACCGCGACCGCTGGACAGTGCCGCGCCTGTTCCAGGCCATCGCCGAGATCGGGCAGGTTTCGCACCAAGAGATGTTCCGCACCTTTAACATGGGCATCGGCATGGTGGCGGTGGTTTCGGCCAGCCACGCCGCGCATGTGCGCGAGCGCCTGCTGGCGGCGGGCGAGGAAGCCGTGGTCATCGGCGAACTGCGCCCGGGCAACGGCGTTCAGATCGTCTAAGACCTGGTCGTTTCGGACTGCGAAAGGGTGGCGATCATCCGCCGGAGCAGGTGCCAGCCCGCCGGGTTGTGCCGGAGGCCCGGGGGTTGATCGCCGAGGCCGCCTTCGGGTCTCAGCGTAGTGAGGAGAGCCTGACCGTGCCGCACCAAATACGGAGCGCGGCGGTAGGTGCGAGTATCGATGCGGGTGATCAGAGACTCTCCGGCGCTGGCCCACATGGGATCAAGCGTGGCATCCCCGCCCACGCCCCACAGCCATGACCAAGGGGATTCCAGCGATTCGTAGAGCCAAGCTCCCGTTTGGATGCACTCTCGCCAGAACGGCATGCGGTTCGCGGGTTCGCCAAGATCAGAAGCGATGACCGGGCGGTCTTCGCCGATGGCCATGACGGTGATCGCATCAAGGGAGCTACTTAAGAGGATTTCCCCGCCCTCCCCTTCGAGACCCGGCCACCGGCCGAGGGGGTCGTGGACGGTGACTCCTTTGAGGGTCTCGGGCGGGGCTTCGACGTGGATTTCGGTGCGCCACTCGCCGCCGCCCCATCGGAACCACGCCGGATAGCAGCCGGGGCCCAGATGATCGATGACGATCTCCCCGATGAGGCCGGGCTGCAGAGCGCCCAGGCGCACGGGCGCACAGGTGCCCGATAAGTCGCCAACTTGCCATTGCAATCGGTCTTCGGCACCCTCCCGCAAGGCTCGGGCACCGATTTGCAGGGAAACCTGCCCCGCAAAGTGCCAAAACGGGTCGCGGAATCCCGGGCGGTTGCCGCCATTCACCCAGGGTGGCAGGCGGTACGGAATCGGGAACAGCACCACCGGCGCGTTCAGCTCCTGCCACGCCTCAGCTCCTCCCACTATTTGGTCGTGGTCATCCACGATCCCGGCCGTGCTGATAGCGGTGTCCCGCTCGCCGGTGATCACATAGCCCGCTATATCTGGCGTGGCAATCATCTCCCGGGCCACCCGCGTGCGGAGATATTGCCCCTTCTGGATGCTCTCCTGGCGGAGCCGGGCTTCTTCTTCCGCGCTCGGTACAGGGCCGGCCAGCACCCCCGGCAAGTCGAACTGCCAACGCACGCCCTGGTCATTGAGGGCGGGATCATCGGACGCCCAGAACGGCGGATCCGCTTGCAACGGACCCAGCGCGCGGTAGTGGTCGAAGTCGTTGGTTTCGCCCAGCAGGATGGGCACCGCCGGGCGCGGGCCGTGCTGCAGGCTGCGCAACACACTGGCGAAGAACGGGCCGTCGCAGTAGGGGTGGAAATCCGCGAAGGTGCCGTACTCGCGCGGGTCGCCCCCGTACATCTCCGCCCCGCCGCTGTTGTCCTTCACCAGCGGGCAACCGGTGGCCGATTTGACGTATTCGGTGAGGTCGGCGCGGAACGAAGCCGGGGTTTCGTGGCTCAGTTCGCATCCCACCGTCCAGGCGATGATGCGGTCGTGGCGGCGGTATTGCCGCACGATGCGTTTGACCTCGTCCGCCATCGCGGCTTGGTGTTCGGGGTCGTCGCTGGGCATCCACAAGGGGAGCTCAAGCCACGCCCACAGGCCCTCTTTGGCCAGCCAATCCAGCACCTCATGCGGGGGCACCCATAGGCAGAATTTGACGGTGTTGAACCCGGCCTCCCGGAACCGCCGGAACTGCGCCCGCACCCGCTCCTCGCTGGGGTAGGGGTGCGGCACGGTCGGGTCCCATCCCCAGGTCAGCACGCCTTGCATGAAGAAAGGCTCCCCGTCCACCCGCAATTGCGTTCCCTCCACCTGCACGCGCGGAGCGGCGGCGGGGGGCTCCAGATCGGGTTCGGCGGGGCTCAACCACACCCGGCCGGGTACGCCGCCCCAGGTGTGATACACGTACGGATAGAACCCGCTGGCGACCTGCTTCACGGGGTAGCTCGGCCCGCCGTTCTTAGTGATCTTTAGCTCGACTTGGTGCTCTCCCGCCGGCACCGGCACACTCCACGCATCCCACAAGCCGTGGTGGGTGGCCACGAGTTCCCCATTGAGCAACAATTCCGCCGCGTAGGCCGTGCGGTCAAAGGTCAGCCAAGCGCCTCTTTCCGGCACGGTCAGGGCCGTGCGATAGATCGCGGGGCCTTCCCACCGCACATCCACGCCTTCCCACAGGTGCGGCATCTCGCAGGGCACCGGCCCGGCCCCGAAATCCACCGTCCAGCCTCCGACGGCCTGCCTCATGCCCTACCCCGACCCGCGCTGGATGGTGATAGTGCCCGGTCCGCCTTCGGTGCCCCGAATGGTGATCGGGATCGGGATGAACTGCTTGATCGCCCACGCCATGGTCTGCAGACGGCGCGTGATTTGGGGCGTGGTGAAGGTGCTCTCGCCCACTGCCAGCACCGCCGGGAGGAGAAGTTGATCGGCCAAGAACATGTCCACCGTCGCGTCACTCTCGTACCACTCGGCAAAGCCCGCCATGGCTTGGTCCACTACATGCTCAATCCGCGTACCCCGTCGGCCAGCGGCTTGGGCGCTCCCAAACCCCGGCTGGCAGTCGGCGTACACCGTCACGTGGATGCCGGGTTCGCGGGTGGCCACTTGCACGATCTCCACGTCCACGTTCTCGCCGTACTTTTGGAGTTGGGCTTCGAGGCGGGCCCTCGCGCGCTCGGCAATGCCGTCTTCGAGTTCGCCGTAGGTGACCGTGGCCCCGAGCCGGATGTCCGACCCCCGCTTGGCCCAATGCACGCCTTCAATGCGGCCGGGCTCTATATCGGCGAGGATTTCTCCATGGTTGCCGGCCCCGAATCCGGCCCGCTTGAGCACCGGGATCGAAACCAGCCCCATGCGCCGCCACGCGGCAAAGAGTGAACGCTCCATCGCGTCGAATGAGAGCATGTTCGCCCCGTGGGTTTCGCCGATAATGTGGAGTTCGGAATAACCCAAGGCGCGACCCAAAACCGGGGCAATGCCAGCAAGCAAAACACAGGCGCTACCGCTCGGACTACCTTTCTCAAAGGTGCCGACGTCGACGCTGGTCGTGGTGCCCTTGGGGAGCCGCCGCGGGGCGAGCAGTAGCGTGTCGTCGCCCAGGTTCACCTCGGGCATCTCCGTCAACGTGCAATCGCACACCAGCTTGAGGAAGGCCAGGTCTTCGGCGTTGAGCCCCGGCTTGCGGAGGCCACCCCGGATGCGGTCAATTTGCACCGGGCGTTGAGTCAGAGCGGAAAGCGCGAGAACCGTACGAAACAAAGCCCCGCCGCCCTCGCCGTAGCTTCCGTTGATGCGCACGGCGGCCGGGCCGGAGGAGCCGTTAGTTTCGGTGCGAGAAGAACGTGAATTCAATAAAACGCACTCCGTACGCAAAGACCATGATGACGACCGCAAGGAGCGCAATCTCGTGGAACGGAATGGAGCCATCGAGGGCGGAGGTGCGCGAAGCATCGAAGGTGGCCGATCGCACCGAGCGCTCTGCTCCCAGCAAGAGGTTCTTCATCCCCTGCGCCAGCGGTTCACGCATCAGCAGGTACACCGCGGCCACCACGATCATCCACACCGGCATGGCCACCTTGAACTGGTGCTTCAGGTGCTCGTTGTAGATCACACATTGGCGGCATCGCTCCAGCTTCTGCTTGGGCGTCAGGCGGTTGTTCTGCGGGATGTACTTCCCCGAGAGGAGTTGCTCCTTCGTCAGTTTTGGCCCGGTGGCAACGACCTTGCCCGAGGCCACCAGATCCGGATCCTGGGGTTCCTCGTTCTTGCCCTTCATGGCGTTGCCGATGATGGCTTCCTCGCACATACACCCCACGCGCTCCTTCCAGCAGGTGGTCTTGGCATGATAAATCGGGCAATGTTCGCGGATGAACTTTCGGCAATACGGTAGCTGCCAGCACTTGCCAAGGAAGACATTTTGGTAGTCGCGCTCTTCCTTCAGCCCCTGGCCGAGTTTGAGTTTGTCGGCACGGGCACCTTCACGAGCCCGGGTGCGAATCCGGCTCCCCATGTCGTAGAGGATGAGGAACACCCCGCCGACCAGAATGGGAATCCCCACCTGTGAGATGGCGTTGAGCACGCGCGCGCTCACGTCGCCGGTCGGTCCTCCCATTTGCGGGAAGACCGAAGGCGCAAACATGAGCAAGCCTCCGACAATGGCGGTGATCACCCCGGCGGTCTCTTCCTCCAGCATGATCCACGAACCCGCCACGGCCACCGCAATCGCGCCCAGCATGGCAATGGGCATGAAGCGATTGATGTTGGCGTCAATGGCGGCTTCGGGCTGTGAGCCCGAACCAAAGTAGCTCAAGATGAGGAAGCCCGTGCCGATGGCAAAAGCGGCCAGGCCCACATAAAGCACCGTGCGGGCAAGGCTATCAAGGGCTCCTAAGAACCCTTCTCGGATGTCTCGTCCTCGATCTGGCTTCATGGCTCCGGAGTGGTCCGAACGGTCAGTTACTTCTTCGAGACGCGTTCGAGATAAGAACCAGTACGGGTATCTACCTTCAAAACGTCACCAATGTTGATGTGGAACGGCACCTGAATCACAGCGCCGCTTTCCAGCGTGGCCGGCTTGGTGGCGCCACCGCTCACGGTATCCCCACGCACACCCGGGTCGGTTTGCGTCACTTCGTATTCGCCAAAGGCCGGCACTTCGTAGCCCAGCACTTCGCCGTTGGCCGTGAGGGCCAGCACTTCCATATCGTCCTTCAAGAAGTCGGCTTGGTCGCCCAGGAGGGCAACCGGGACTTCGACCTGTTCGTAGGTGTCCAGGTCCATGAAGGTGAGGGTGTCGCCGGTGCGCATCAGGTACTGGAACTTCACGCGCTCCAAGAAGACGTCCTCAAATTTCTCGCCCGAGCGGAAGGTCTTTTCGATGGTTGCCCCGGACTTGAGTCGGCGCAGTTTGGTTCGCACGAAGGCTCCCCCTTTGCCCGGCTTGACATGCTGAAACTCAACGATCTGACAGATTTCTCCGTCTACGATCATCGCAATACCGTTCTTAAAATCGCTCGTATCAATCGCCACTCTGTGAATAAACCTCGGTGAGAAACCTTAGTTTAGCCGATGCAGAGCCCTGGGCGCGTGCGTTAGAGGTAAGAAGCCGGGTTCACCGGGCGACCGTTGATGCGGATTTCGAAGTGCAAATGTGGACCGGTGCTCAGGCCCGTCGACCCTACCGCTGCGATGCGATCGCCTTGGTTCACGCGTTGACCGGCGCGAACAAAGAGCCGTGAGCAGTGGCCGTAAAGGGTACTGAAGCCACCGCCATGGTCAATGATCACGGTGTTGCCGTAGCCCCGCATAGAACTGGCAGTGACGACCGTGCCGCTGGCCGAAGCTCGAATGGCGGTGCCAGTGGGGGCGGCGATATCAATCCCGGCGTGGAGGCGCGTGGTGCCGAGCACAGGGTGGCGGCGCATTCCGAATCCACTGGAACGACGACCGCTGGTGGGGACAATAAACCGACCCGCAAAGGGGACGTATCGGCCGGAGGATCGCTGGGTGTTGGTTAGGGCGGCCAGCCGTGATTCAATCTTGTTGCTTTCGGCGTCAAAGGCGTCGTACTCCGCCTGGAGCTTGGCTTTGTCGGCATTGACGACCTTGAGAATGGCTTGCTTCTTGGCCTTGGCCTCTTCCAGTCGTTTCTTCTCTTCGGCGAGCTTGACGCGCAGCACCTTGATATCGGCCACCACTTCGTCCTGCTCTTTCTTCATGGACTGCACCTTGCGTTGGAGTTCCAAGGTTTCTTTGAAGAGTTTGCGGTCGGCGGCCATGATGCGCTCCATCACGCCTTGGCGCTCGGCAATCTCACCCATGTCACGCGCCCCGACGATCACGGAGATCATGTTCTGGTCGTCGTTGACGAACATCGCGCGGAGCCGGACTTTGACCATCTCGCGGCGCTTGGCGAGTTCGGCATTGGCCTTGCGGAGTTCGAGTTCCAGGGTGGCTTGACGCTTGACTTGGCGACTCAAGTTGTTCGCGGTTTTGGCAAGGGCCTCATCCATGCGGTCCGACCACTGGTCGGCATAACGGATTTCCCACGAATACTTGGCCGCTTCTTGGCGCTTGCGCAACAGGCGCGTCCGGACTTCCTTCTTCTTGGCTTCGACCTTCTTGAGGTCTTGCTTGAGCGCCGTTGCACTGGTTCGTGATTGGCCGAGGGCCATAGCCGTGCTGAGCGCGACCACGATGGCGATGAACGATCCCCACGTCTTCATCCGATTGCTCCCTCTAGGGTTTTCCCTCGCACAGCCAAGAGACTGCAGATCAACCCGTAAAGTCCGCCGGCGGCGACAAAGCCGAACAGCGAGCTTGTGATGGGAAACACTTCCGTGCTTCCCACTTGCAAGGTACTGATCATCAGTGCCCTTACGACAGCAAAACTACCCCAGAAAGCGAAAAATGCGATCAGACCACCCAATAACCCCTGTACAAATCCTTCGAGAAGCAGAGGCAAGGCAACGGTGGCCTGGTTGGCACCGACGAGGTGCATTATGCGGTGTTCGCGCCGCCGGGCGACCACCGTTAGGCGAATCGCGTTGTAAATCAGCACTCCGCTGGTGATCAGCATGAGTCCACCGAGTGCCAGGCCGAGCAAGCGCACCGCACCGAGGGCCGTGGTGAGGAGTTCTTGCTCTTTGGCGAGGTACTTCACGTTCTCGCCGCCAATTTCGGGCTTCTTGGCCAGTTCCTTGGCCACGTTGGGCGCAGCCGCCAGGTCCTTGAGGCGGATTCGCATGCTATCGGGTAGCGGGTTCGGGATGCCCTGGGTGAGTTCGGGCTGTTCCTTCTTCAGGACCTCCCACTGGACGTCCTTGGGCAAGAACCGCACGCTGTCTACGCCTTGCATCTTCAGCGTCTCGGCCACCACACGCTTGGCGTCATCGGCGGGCACCTTGTCGCGGAAGAAGACACTGATCTCGAACTTGCTCGGCAGCGACTGCGCGAACTGGTCGATCTTCATATAGGCAAAGCCCAGCCCGCCGAGGATCAAGAGGGCCATAGCGCAGGTAGTGACGGCCGCAAAGGTCATCCACTTATTGCGACCCAGTGAGACGAACGCCTCGGAGAGCAAGAACTCGATGCGGTCAAGCATGCGGGGTTTCCTCCTCGTTGGTGGGCTCGCCAGTTTCTGCGGAGGCCGCTTCCGGACTGGGTTCTTCCAGATAGATTTCGAACTCCTCGCCGTCGTTCTGGTAATCCGTCTCCTTCTCTTCGAAGGTGGTGTATTCGGCCGAGGATATTTTTGGCGACCACGTTTCGCCGGCAGGAGTGTCGCCCACAATGGTTCCGAATTCGAGTTCAATCACCCGCTGTTGCAGCCGCTGGACAATCGGGATATCGTGGGTGGCCACGAGGATGGTAGTGCCCTGCTCGTTCAGCCGGGAGAGGAGCGCCATGATTTCCGCCGAGTGGGTGGGGTCCAGGTTGCCGGTCGGTTCGTCGGCAATCAGGAGCGGCGGATCATTGATGAGGGCGCGGGCGATGGCGACGC
>CAZVHE010000023.1:4911-13934 GCA_964627705.1 uncultured Chthonomonas sp. | reverse complement strand
GAGTTCGGAGGGAAATGCATCCGCGCGGTGCATGATGTTCACTTGCTCCAGAATTTGCGGCACCTTGGCGCGCACTTCGCGTTTGCTGCGGTTCACAGCGCGCATGGCATACGCCACGTTCTCCCAGACCTTTTTGTTCGGGAGCAAGCCGTAATCTTGAGGCACGATGCCCATCTGCCGCCGAAGGTACGGGATTTCCCGGTCAGGGAGTTGGCCGAGGTCCCGACCCAAAAGGGAAACCTTCCCCTTCGTCTCTCGCACCTCGCGCGTGATGAGCTTGAGGAGAGTAGATTTGCCCGACCCGGTTTGGCCGCAAAGGAAAACGAATTCGCCGCGCTCAATGGAAAGACTGACTCCCTTGAGACCCGCAACGAGCGCCGAGTAGTAAACTTCCACGCGGTCAAACGCCAGGTGCGGCGGCCCGGTTTCGGCCTTCGCCATGGACATAGAAAGACACTGTACCTTTGGCTCCTGGAACCAATTGCAGACCCCCAGAGGAGAATTACCCCCCATGCCTGCGCGCTCTCGTTCCTTCACCGCTGCTGTTCTTGGTGCTAGCATGATGCTGATGCCGATGGCCGATGCTCAATCGAGCCCCGTGATGCCAGGAGTTATGATCCGCTTTGAGGCCGACCGGGACGCGCTCCTGCGCACCTTCCGTTTGCCGCAAAGCCGCATCCGAAATGAACGGTTGACGAAGTTCTATAACGACTTCGAAAAGGAACTGGAGACCCTGAACTTCGAGGCCATGGGGGCCGATGACCGGGCGGACTGGGTGCTCCTGCGTGACCGCGTGCGGAACGACCGGGATGCCCTCGCCTTTGGTGAGAAGCGCTTTGCCGAGGCCCGCGCCTTGCTCCCCTACTGGGATGATCTGTGTGCTTTCCACGAGGAGCGCATCAGCAAGCGCACGGCCGACGCAGCGGGATCGGCGGATCGCCTGACTGCGCTCACCAAGGCTGTCACTGCAGCCTGCCGCAACCTGCCCGATGTGCCCGAACCCGTGGCCCGCCGTGCCTATCTGGCCCTGGGAGAAGGGATCCGGGCGCTGGACGACTGGTACGACCACTTTGCGGGCTACGACCCACTCTTTACCTGGTGGACGGAGCGCCCGAACAAGGATGCGGTGGCCGCCCTGAACCGCCACCGCGAACTGATGGAGGCGAAATGGCCGGCCTTCCGCAATGCCGATGGCACGGCGATTGTCGGTGACCCGGTAGGCGAAGACGCGCTGAAGCGTGACCTCGCCCGCGAATACATCCCCTACACGCCGCAAGAATTGATCGCCATTGGCGAACGTGAACTCGCCTGGTGCGACGCCGAGCTGGCGCGCGCCGCCCAAGAGATGGGTGTGAAGACGTGGCAAGAGGCCATGGAAATGGTGAAACAGCGCCACGTGGCCCCGGGTGAGCAACCCCAGATAGTGCTGGACCTGGCGAACGAGGCGGTGGATTACCTGGAGAAGCACAACCTCGTCTCCATCCCCGCACTGGCCAAGGAGACCTGGCGGCTGAACATGATGCCCCCGGAACGCCAGTTGGTGGCCCCCTTCTTCCTCGGTGGCGAGACGATCATGGTCAGCTTCCCCACCAACACCATGACCCACGCGCAGAAGGAGATGAGCCTTCGCGCGAACAATATTCACTTCGCCCGCGCGACGGTGCACCACGAGCTCATTCCGGGGCACCACTTGCAGCAGTTCATGAACGCGCGCTACGCCACCCACCGAAACGGCGTGACGGAGACCCCGTTCTGGACCGAAGGCTGGGCGCTGTACTGGGAGTTCTTGTTCTATAAGCGCGGTTTTGCGGCGACCCCCGAAGACCGAGTGGGCTTCCTGTTTTGGCGACGCCACCGCGCCGTACGGATCATCTTCTCGCTCAAATACCACCTTGGTCAGATGACCGAAGATGAGTGCGTGCGGATGCTGATTGACGTGGCCGGGCATGAACCCGCGACGGCCGAAGGCGAAGTCCGCCGTTCCTTCAATGGGGACTACCCGCCGCTGTATCAAGTGGCGTACATGATCGGCGCGATTCAAATGCAAGACATCCGCCGTGAGCTGGTGGACACCGGACGCATGAGTGAGCGTGACTTCCACGACGCCATCTTGAAGCTCAACAACATGCCGTGGGCGATGGTGCGGGCCTTGCTCAGCGGGGCGAAGATCGAGAAGGACTTCCGGGCGGACTGGCGGTTCGATCAGGGGCGTCCGGTCGGGGACACGTTCGGGACGCGCGGCGGCTAAGGGTTGAAAAAGCTCCCCGCCGTCCCCGCCTACGTGGGCCTCTGCGCCCTGATGGGCATGGCCCACAGCACGGCCTGGACTCAGTACTTGCTGTTCCAGGAGAACGTAGCGGGATTGCAACCGGCGCACCTGGTGCTGATGGGGACGGTGAGTGAGATCACCATCACGCTGTGCGAGGTACCGACCGGGATGGTGGCCGACACGATCTCGCGGCGGCTTTCCTTTGTCATTGGGCTCCTCATCTTAGGGCTGGGATTCCTGATCCAGGGACTCTTCCCGGTGTTTGGGGTGGTGGTGGCTTGCTCCGTGCTGTGGGGGCTGGGCGAAACCTTCATCAGCGGGGCGCGAGAAGCCTGGATTGCCGACGAGATCCCGCACAGCCCCACCCCGGATCGACATGCCGGAGATGTGTTTGCCCAGGGCAACACGGCGCGGCTACTGGGGATGTTTACAGGCATTTGGATGAGTGCCGGCTTTGGCCTGCAGGGGCTACAAACGCCCATCATCGCCTCGGGGGTGATTTTCTTGGTGCTGGCCGGGGCGGCAATGTTGTTGTTGCCCGAGCGCGGCTTTCACCGGGCTTCGGAGAGGGAGCGCGCCTCGTGGAAGCAGTTTGCCGAGACCGGGCGGAACGGTTTTCGCATCGCGCGGGGCTCGGCGGCCCTGGGGGCCATCATGCTGATGGTGTTCTTTACCGGGATCGCCAGTGAAGGGTTCGACCGGCTGTTTGCCAACCACCTCAACGACAATCTGGGCTTCCCCGTGGCGCTACCGCCCGTGGTGTGGATGGCGATTTTGGCCAGCATCCCCACCCTGACGGCGGCCATCGCGACGGTCTACATTCGCCGGGTGCGAGTGGTGCATGACACCCGCCTGACAGTCCGGGTGCTCACTTGGATGCACGCGGGGGTGATGGCCTCGGTGTTGCTCTTTGCGCTGGCGCCGAACTTTGCCATCGGTGTGGTGGGTTTGATGATGGGCAGGGTGCTGCGCCGGGTGGATACGCCGCTGATTCAGAGTTGGACCAACCAGCACGCCACCAGCGAGGTGCGGGCCACGATCCTCTCGTTCCAAAGCCAAGCGCACGGGTTTGGGGAGATTCTGGGCGGCCCGATCTCGGCGGCCATCGCGGCCGTGGCCGGGGTGCGAGCGGCTCTCACCGCCGCTGGGGCGCTGGTGCTGCCAACCGTGCTCACGTTATTGCGGGCGCGAAGGCTTGAATCGGACGAGCCCACCCCGGAGGCCGCATGAGCAGGGAATCTTTGGCCCACCCGCTGAGCGTGCGTTTGGCCTTCCCCTTCATCCGGGCGGCGCTGAAGGGATTTCTCTTGTTCCTGGGGCCGCTGCGCGTGAGTGGCAAGAAGCGAGTGCCGCGTGACGGCGCCCTCTTGATCATCGCCAACCACCTGAGCTATCTCGATCCGCCCGCCGTGCAACTGGCCAGCCCCCGTCTCATTCACTTCATGGCGGGAATTGAGCTTTTTGAGCGAGGCGACCGTATCACCCAGTTTGTGAAGTGGTGGCGGGCCTTCCCGGTGCGGCGCGGAGCCAGCGACCGCCGTGCCCTTTCCCACGCCCTGATGCTGTTGAAGGCCGGGGAGTGCGTATGCCTCTTCCCCGAAGGCAATCTCAGCGAAGATGGCCAACTGATGCCCCTCCAGCCGGGGTGGTTTATGCTCGCCCGCAAAACCGGGGCGCGGGTGATCGCGGCGCGCGTGGACGGCACGCAGTACGTGGTGCCGCCGGGAATTGAGAAGTTTCAGAAAGGGAAAGGCCCTGTGACTGTGCAATGGAGCGAGCCGATCACGATCCCCGAGGGGGACGAACAAGAAATCGCCCAGGCGATGGAAGCCTGGGCGATTGAGCAGCTTTCGCCGCGCTAGGTTAGCGCGGGAGGGCGGATTCGGCGACGGACTCCCAGCCTTGCACTGGCTCCAGCTGTCGGGTGGCGTAGTCAAACAGAGTCACACCCAAAAGGGTGACCCAGAAGAACCCGCCGTAGGCATAGAGCTTGGTGAGCTTGGTGCTGTACTTGACGCCCATGAAGATCTGGACGACGAGTCCCGCCTTCCAGAAGGCGATCCCGAGCAAAACCAGCCACGCGATGGCCGAGGGGATGCCCTTCACGCCGCCCTCGTAGGGCAGTCGCGCCGCCACGACGGTGGCGATCATGAGGCCCATAAGGGCGACGAACGTTTGCAGGAGTTTGGCCTGCGGGATGATGTGGTGCCCGCTGTGGCCGTGATCCCCGTGCCCATGGTCGCCGTGCCTGGTGGTGGTGGAAGTGTGTTCAGACATGATTCAAGAGGCTCCTTTACTTGGGCATCAGATAGAACAAGGGGAACAAGAAGATCCACACCAAGTCCACAAAGTGCCAATACAGCCCCACCATTTCGGTCGGGACGTAGTCGGTGATGACATCCGGGCGCTTCTTGATGAGCCGGATGAGCCAGACGAAGATGAGAACGCCAATCAGGACGTGCAGCGCGTGCAGCCCCGTGATGGCGAAGTACAAGCTAAAGAACAGCCGGGCCACGTCCACGTTGGTATCCGCGCCGTAATAGGCGAGGTAACGCGACTGGAAGCCCGGGGTCGGGAAGAGCCCGTGGCTGAATTTAGGCGCCCACTCTAAGGCGAGCTTGATGCCCAGGAACAACGTTCCGCACACCGCCGCCCCCCATAGCATGTTGCACACCTTCTTGAGTTGATTCTTTTGATGGTAGTGCACCGCCATGGCCACCATCCAGCTACTGATGAGCAGGATCGTGGTGTTGAGCGCCCCGATCTTGTAATCGAGGTGGTGCGAGGTCACGTAGAAGACCGCGTTGTGCTTCCAGGCGTACAGCCCGTAGATGAAGAACAGCGGCCCGAAGAACATGACTTCGTTGACCAGGAACGCCCACATCCCGACGATGTAGGTTTCCTGCTGTTGATCAATGTCCTCGAACTGAGGATAGACCTCCGGCATATCCGGAGACCTCAGGTGCCCGTCGTGTGCGTGTGCAGCCATGTTACTTCGTCACCTTTTCCTTCATTTCGCGGCGGTAGCTTTCGGAATCTTCGATCGCGTCGTAGTTGTAAACCGGACCGACAACCTTGGGGATGCCGTCAAAGTTGAGGGTGATCGGCGGCGAGGATGCCGCTTCCCACTCCAGACCGGTGGCGCCCCACGGGTTCGGGCCAGCGATCGGGCCGCTCTTGAGCGACTTGAGCAGATAGAACACCGGCATTAAGAAGCCAATCCCGAGCACGCTCGAACCAGCGGTGGAGAGCACGTTGTAGATCTGCCACTCCGGCGCGATGTAGTAGTAGTGATAGCGGCGCGGCATGCCCAGGTAACCGAGGATGAACTGCGGGAAGAACGTGAAGTTAAACCCGACGAACACCACGATGGCGCTGACGCGACCCCAGAACTCGGAGTACATACGACCGAACATCTTGGGCCACCAGAAGTGGAGGCCACCCAAGAACGCCATAACCGTCCCGCCCACCATGACGTAGTGGAAGTGCGCGACGATGAAGTACGTACCCGTGAGGTGAATGTCGGTGCCGATGGCCGAGAGGTAGAGACCCGTGAGACCCCCGATCGTGAACAGACCGAGGAAGCCGAGCGCGTAGATCATCGGCGTCGAGAAGATCACCGAGCCCTTCCACATCGTCAAGCTCCAGTTGAAGACCTTAATGGCGGACGGAACGGCCACCAAGAAGGAGATGAGCGAGAAGATGATGCCTTGGTACACGCTCTGGGAGCTGACGTACATGTGGTGGCCCCAGACCAAGAAGCCGAGACCGGCAATGGCCATGGAGCTAAACGCCACGAACTTATAGCCGAAGACCGGGCGGCGGCTAAAGCACGACATGATCTCGCTGATGATGCCCATGCCAGGCAGCAACATGATGTAGACCGCCGGGTGGCTGTAGAACCAGAACATGTGCTGGAACAGCACCGGGTCGCCCCCGAGTTCCGGACTGAAGATGCCGATGCGCAGACCACGCTCCAGCGCCACCAAGAGCAGAGTAATGGCCACCACCGGTGTGCCGAGGATGACGATGATGCTGGTGGCGTAGTGCGACCACACATAGAGCGGCAACCGGAACCAGGTCATGCCCGGGGCGCGCATCTTGTGGATGGTGGCGATGAAGTTGACCCCCGTCATGATCGAGCTGAAACCAGCGAGGAACAGGCCGACCAGGGCGAGCGTGATTTGAGTCTGAGAATAGAGAGAGCTGAGAGGCGTG
Organism: uncultured Chthonomonas sp.; assembly: GCA_964627705.1. GTDB lineage: Bacteria > Armatimonadota > Fimbriimonadia > Fimbriimonadales > Fimbriimonadaceae > JAHBTC01. The sequence continues at coordinate 7,447 of CAZVHE010000023.1, read as the reverse complement.
TAGAACGTCCAACCCGCATCGACGCCACCCAGGATGAGAGCGGCAATGAAGAGCAAGCCGCCGATCATGAAGACGTACCACGAGGCGAGGTTCAACCTAGGGAATGCCAAGTCGCGCGCCCCGATCATCAAGGGGATCAGGAAGTTGCCTAGCACCGCCGGGATAGCCGCGACCAGGAAGAAGAAGATCATGATGATCCCGTGGGCGCTGAACATCTTGTTGTAGGTTTCGCTGTTCAGCAGCGTCCCCATCGGCGAGGTCAGCTCGGCGCGGATGAACGCGGCGGCGATACCACCCAAGAAGAAGAAGAACGTGACGCTGATGAGATACAGCACCGCGATCCGCTTGTGGTCGCCGGTGAGCAACCACGATTTGATCGTGTGGTCTGCGTTCAGATAGTTCTTCTTAGGTGCGGCGGGCTCTTCTCTTTCTACCGCTTGTTCAATCACAGTGCTGCTCATGGGTTGTTCCTCAGATCGTGGGCCTGCGAGGCACCGCCGGACGCCCGCTCATTGGCGATGTCCACCGGGTCCTTGCGTCCCACCGGAAAATCTCGTCCGGTCTTAACCGGTTGTTCGTATTCGCCCTTGACGGGGCTGGTGCCGCCTTGGCCCAGGGTCTTCATGTAAGCGACCAGGTTCAGAACCTGCTCCTCGCTGAGAACACCATCGTAGGCTTGCATCGTGCGCTCATAGCCTTCGGTGAGCCGGTTCCAGGGGCGGAGAATGCTCTCGCGAAGGTAGTCCTCGTTGGCGACAGCCGTCGTGCCGTCGGCCAGCTTACGGGTGGAGCCGTAGATTCCTACGACGCTCGGTGCGCGCTCGTTGTCCAGGGTTTGGTGGCAGTTTCCGCAGCCCTTGTCATCCCAAATTTGCTTGCCCGCTTCGGCCATCGTCAGGTTCGTCTTGGCGTATCGGTTACCGCCGTTGGCCATCCAGGCATCGAACTCGGCTTGCGGCAAGACGTGCACGTAGCCGACCATTTCGGAGTGCTGCGTTCCGCAATGGATGTTGCAGAACATCTTGTACGTGCCTGGCTTGGTCGCCGTGAAGTGCAATTGCGTGTAGCGACCCGGCACCACGTGGTATTGCGCGCGGAAATCGGGCAGATACATGGCGTGGACTACGTCTTGGCTGATCATGGTGAGCTTCACCGGCGTCCCCAGCGGCACGGTGATCTCGTTGTTCTCGCGAATGCCATTCATGTGCTGGGCATGCCACATCCAGCGCTTGCCGATGACAAAGATCTCTTGGGCATCCTTGGGCATGGTACGGGCCTCGATGAACAAAACGGCCGACCAGACGAAGATGACCATCCCCAGGATCGTCGGGACACCCATCAGCAGCATTTCTAGCTTGGTGTTGTGGCTCGACGGATTACTGCGATCAGCGTTCGACCCGCGCTTGTACTTACTCGCGAGCGCGAGAATCAGGACCGCCACCATGATCGTGAAGATCACGGTGAGGCCTGTGATCACCGAAAAGAGGGCGTCGTATCTCGGGGCAAACTCGCTGGCTTGCGGTGGCATGAGGGGAAAGTTCATCGTTTCTTACTCGGTTCCGTGCTTGAGGGCGCGGCGCTCCTTAATCAGTGAAGTCGTGATGAACAGCGCCAATGAGAGGACCGTCAGGAGTCCAAACACCTTGAGCGTGTTCATGATGTTGAGGGACCGCGCTCCCGTGAGCGGGTCAATGTCAATACAGGCGAGATAGAAGGGGCGCTCGTCGCGCGGACCCACCCGGCCCTCGTTCGCGGTGGCCAGGGCATCCCGGATCATAAAGGCGCTGTACTCGGTGGTGACGAAGTAGCGAGAGACGGTGCCCGCCGGGCTGAGCACAATGATCCCTGCCGGATGCACCACGTTGTCGCTCTTGGCGTCGTAGGTGTACTTGAACCCCACGGAATCGGCCAGGCGACGGACTTCCTTTTCATCTCCGACCAAGAAGTGCCAGCCTTCCTCGGTCATGGCCGTGCGTCGGTTGGCCGGATAGCCCTCGAGCGTGCGCATCTTCGCAGCGCGCGCGTGCGCCGGGGTCTCGGTGGGCTTGATGCTGACCGTGATGACGCGGTATTCCCGTCCGATCTCTTGCGTCTTGAGGCCCTTGAGCTCCTTTGTGAGGTTGAAGAGAATATCCAAGCAGACGCTGGTGCAATCGTAGAAAACGAAGGTGAGAATCGTCGGCTTCTTGCCGAGGAGTTCTTCCAGGCGCACCGTGCGGCCTTCCTCGTTGACGAGGCGGACGTCCTTCGGCACCATTGCGCCCAGCTTTTGCTCAATGCGCATTTCGCCCGCCGCCTCGGCCGGCACCCGGGATTGACCCGGAACCGGTTGATCCTTGTATCCATAGAACTGGGCCGCGCTGAGCGCAGTAACCAGAAGCAGGATGGCGGTGACGAAGTTGCGCATGGCGTTCACTTAGCGGGTGTTCGCGGGGCGGTTCTCAGCCGGAGCGGTCGGAGCGGGGGCGACAGGAGCCCAGCGCGGCAACTTTCCTTGGGAGGCGACCATGTTCATGGCTTCCTCCACCGGAATCTT
>CAZVHE010000023.1:0-4863 GCA_964627705.1 uncultured Chthonomonas sp. | reverse complement strand
TCCTTCTTGCGGAGGTCAACCGTGTCCTTCTTCGCGGTGATGTTGCTCTGCAGCAGCGGAGCCGGGGCTTCGGGCATGCGGCGGCGGACAGCCGGCTGGTTGGCCGTTTGGAACTTGCCCTCGCGGAACCACGGAATGAAGTCCGGGCCCATGAAGATCAACGAGATGAACGCGAGGATGAAGAACCCGGTGGTGACTCCGAAGAACCAGACCGTGCCCTTGGGCGCCTGGTCCACGTCGAAGTCGCGGGTTTCGTAATTCATCTCCTCCAGGAGGTTGAGATCCTGGGGGTGTTCGTCGTGATCGTGATGATTAGCCATGGTGTGCCGCCAGTTGGGAGTCGGAGCCGTTCACAAGTTCCGGTCGGGACTTGTATTGCAGGGCAAAGACGAGGAGCCAGAGGCCGCCCATGGCGAACAAGCCCCCGATGATGGTGAGCGGGTTCGGCGAGGCGATGTGGAGGCTCGGGACGACGACGTAGTAGAAGTCGAACATCCGCACTGAGAACACCCATCCGCCGAGCACCGCGAACACGGCTGGGTTCCGGCGCGAGGCCGGCTGCAGCAGTACGATGAACGGAATGAGGAACTGCGCGAACATGCCCATGCCCGCCAGGGTGCTGTAAGGCTGCACGGAGCGGTTAATGAACCACACCGTGAACTCGGGCAGGTTGCCGCTCCAGGTGATAAGGAACTGGCTGAAGGTGAAGTACGCCCACAGGAGCGTAAACGCCAGCGTGAGGATGCCGATATCGTAGGTGAACTTCTCGTTAATGATGCCTACGAACGGCGCGCGCTTGTGCTGCGTGCCCACCGTCATGCCCGTGAAGGCAAGGCCGGCCAGAGCAAAGCCCACCATCAGCCACACGCCGTAAATGGTGCTGAACCAGTGCGGGTCCAGGCTCATCAGCACGCTGGTGTAGAAGAAGTTAAGCAGAAGCACGAAGAAGAGCAAGCCGGGGGGCGCCCAGTTTGCGCGCTTGTCGGCGTAGCTCTTGTCGCCCGTGGCATCTTCCTTGCGCTGCAAGCTTTGGAGTTGGTAACTCCAGAAAATCATGAAGGCGAAGAAGCCAAACGTGGTGATGTAGAACACCGTCGGATTCAAATAGAACGCCTTGTTCTGCAGCACCTTGTCACCGGCCACCACCTCGGCGTGCATCCATTCATAGATCACGTTGAGGTTCATGGCGATCGGCAAGAACGCCACGGCCTGGATACCAAGCATCAGCGGCGAGCAAGCCGATTCCCAGATGCGAAGCACCGGTCGGCTCCACCGCGCGCGAATGGTGTGGTGCAGCAACATCAGGCCGAAGCAGCCGATGGTGAGGCCGCACCAGAACATATAGCCGTAGAGGTAGCTACGGATCATGGTCTCCATGCCCGCGCTCATCCCGGTGGCCGCGAAGAGGCCGCCACCCACCACCAGCAACAGCACCCCCAGGATGGAGTAGTTGGTACCGATCGTATTCTTCGGCGCGGATTCTTGCATGGTCGTTTCGGTTTCGCTCATTCGTGGGCGCCTCCTGCGCTATGGTCCTCGCCCTTGCCGTGCCCGCCCTCCGGCTTTTGCTGCGAGGGGAGCGGTGGCGGGTTGTTCACCTTCGCGAGTTGGTCCGCCGAAAGCGAACTGGCCGGCGCAAACTGGCTGTACTGCAGGGTGCGGATATACGCCACGATCGCCCAGCGGTCATTCGGGTCGGGGATGCGGTCCGAGAACGGATACATCACACCGAAACCGTTGGTGATGACATCAAAAATGTGACCATCCGGGAGTTCGCGCAGGCGATCCGTGTGGTAGCTGGCCACCGGCTGAGCGAGGGTGAGGCCCCGCTGCGCGATCATGCCTTCTCCATCTCCCACGGCGCCATGGCAGTGCGTACAGAAGATTTGGTATCGCTCCTTGCCGCGGGCAATTAGCTCTTTGGTGACGGCAATCGGGATCTCGCGGACGAGCTTGCCGTTGCTGTTGTAACCCGTGCGAACGGGCCGCGCGAGGCCGACATCTTCGGTGGCTACCGTGCCCGGCACGTTCGGCCGCGACGTCAGGCCATCGGCAAAGAAGTCGCTTTCGCGATTCACTTTTGCCTTGGGTTGCAGCCACATATCGCGGTGACAGCCGCCGGCGAGCAGGCTAAGTAGAGCCAAGGCCCACAGAGATTTCTTCATTAGTAGCCCTCCGAGGTCATCACGTGCTCCACGCTTTCGGCACCCATCTCGTGCATCAGGCTGGCCACTTGGTCCGGCGCGTACCGCGGGTCGGTGGCTTCAACACAAAGGAAGTAGCGATCCTGGGAAGCCCGGTGGAACGCTTCGGCGTTAAAGATCGGGTGGTGCGGCTTCGGTAACCCGCACAAGGCGAACAGCCCGCCCACCACGGCAAAGGCCGTGAGCAGGATCGTGCACTCGAACATGACGGGGATAAACATGGGCCAGCTGAAGATCGGCTTGCCCCCCGTGTTGTGCGCGTATTGCCACATCGGCGGGAGTTCGATCCCGATCCGAGTGAGCGCCCCCCCGGTGATGGCCTGCAGGCTCATACCCACGATGGCCCCCGTGAAACCGCCCGCCAACGCACCGTAGTGCAGGCGGAAGTCTTTGAAGTTCATGACATCCGCCAGCCCGTGCACCGGCACCGGCGAATAGGCATCCAGCTTCTTGTAGCCCGCGTTCACCACCGCTTGGGTGGCCGCCAGCAGCTCATCGGCGGTAGTAAAGCCCGCGACCGTGCCGTAAGGCTTCGGGGCAGTATCTCGACCGTGACTCATTTTGGGTCTCCGTGCGGCCTAGTGAGCCGGGGCGGCCTCCGGATCCGCGCTGTGTCCGTGACCATGCTCGGCGTGCGCCTCGTGGTCGAGCTGATGCTTCAGCTCCTTGATTTCGAAGATGTTGATCATGGGCAGGAACCGGATGAACAGCAGAAGGAGGAAAACGAACAACCCCATAGTGCCGAAGAACATGGCAAAGTCCCATCCCGTCGGCGTGTAGTAGCCGTAGCTACTAGGCAGGTAGTCGCGGGTGAGCGAGATCGGGATGATCACGTACCGTTCGAACCACATCCCCACGCTGACACTGGCAGAGACCAGCATGAGCACGGTCAGGTTCTGGCGCATCTTGGGAATCCAGAGGATCTGCGGGATGATGCCGTTGAACAAGATGAGGAGCCAGAACGCCCACGAATACGGAGCCTGGAGAATCTCCCAGCGGTTGTGGAAGAGGCTGAGTTCCCAGGGTACGCCGCTATACAGCGCGTAAAAGATTTCCATCGCGTAGCCGTAGACGACGATGAGCCCGGTGGCCAGCATGACCTTGGCCATCCAGTCAAAGTGCTTCATGGTGACAAAGTCTTCGAGCTTGTACCACTTGCGGATGGGAATCATCAGCGTGATAACCATGGCAAACCCGGCAAACACGGCGCCCGCGACGAAGTACGGCGGGAAGATGGTGACGTTCCAGCCGGGGACGATCCCCATGGCAAAGTCGAACGACACAATGGTGTGCACCGAGAGAACGAGCGGAGTGGAAATCCCGGCCAGGATCAGCGAAGCGTGCTCGTAGCGCACCCAGTCCTTGGCGGAACCCTTCCAACCCATTGAAGCCACCCCGAACGCCACCCGGGCGATCTTGCCCTTGGCACGGTCGCGGAGCGTGGCGAAGTCAGGGATAAGACCGACGAACCAGAAGAGGATCGAAACGGTCATATACGTGCTCACCGCAAAGACGTCCCACACCAGCGGTGAGCGGAAGTTCGGCCACATCCCGAGAACGTTCGGGTAGGGGAACAACCAATACGCCACCCACGGGCGGCCCGTGTGCAGGAGCGGGTAGATCCCCGCGCACATCACGGCGAAGATCGTCATCGCTTCCGCGAAGCGGTTGATGGAGTTGCGCCACTTTTGGCGGAGCAGCAAGAGAATGGCGGAGATCAGGGTGCCGGCGTGGCCGATCCCGATCCACCAAACGAAGTTGATGATGTCGAAGCCCCAACCGACCGGCTGGTTGTTCCCCCAAATCCCGATCCCGGTGAAAACCAGGACGGCAATGGAGACCAGCAGGATATTGACGAACAAGAACCCGATCCCCATAAAGAGGAACCAGGGGCTGTTGTAGCCTTCCGGCGCGGGAATCTTGACGTTCAGCTTGCCGAGCTTAAGGTGATTAATAGCCGGCTGGGTATGCGTCTTCGGATCGAGGACGATATCGGCGATCGCGGCGTCAATGGACGCCTCTGTATGCTCGCCTTCCAGCAGGCTCTTATCAATGGATGGTTCGTATGCCATTAGGCCTTCACCTCAGGGTTCGGGTTGTGGACGCGTCCGAGATACGTCGTGCGGGGCCGCGTGTTCGTGACCTCCAGCAGGATGTAGTTGCGCTTGTTGGCGCGAGACTTGCTCACCGCCGAGTTCTTGTCGCTCATGTTGCCGAAGACGATGGCCTGCGCGGGGCACGCCTGCTGGCACGCCGTCACGACTTCGCCGTCTTCGACCGGCCTGCCCGCCACCTTTGCGTTGATGCGCTTCTCGTTGATGCGCTGGACGCAGTAGGTGCACTTCTCCATCACCCCGCGGGTGCGGACCGTGACGTCGGGGTTCTGGAGTAGCTTCAGCACCGGCAGGTCGTGCACGGGCTTGGTGAAGTGCAGGAAGTTGAACCGACGCACCTTGTAGGGGCAGTTGTTGCTGCAGTAGCGGGTACCCACGCAGCGGTTGTAGACCATCTGGTTCAGGCCTTCGCTACTGTGCACCGTGGCCGCGACCGGACAGACCGGTTCGCACGGCGCCTGCTCGCACTGCACGCAGGCGAGAGGCTGGACGTAGATCGGCGGGTTGTCGTAGTTGAGGCTGGAGCCGTTCCCCTTGTAGTACCG
>CAZVHE010000022.1:4738-26928 GCA_964627705.1 uncultured Chthonomonas sp. | reverse complement strand
AAGGAGCGCGGGCGCGGCGTGGAACTGGTGAGCATGGTGCGCGGCGAGCGCGATATCGCGGTGGCGGCGGCCAGCATCCTGGCCCGCGCCGAGTTCCTCACCCGCCTCAATGCGCTGGGCGAACGCTTCGCCATGACTCTGCCCAAGGGCGCGGGGCCGCCGGTGGATGCGGCAGGGCGTCGGTTCTTGGCCACCCACGGCGCGGACCAGCTGAAGGAAGTCGCCAAGCTCCACTTTAAGACCACCCAAAAGATCGGGGCCGGTTCCCTGCTCTCGTAGCAAGCCAAAGGAACGGCTACAATAGGGGCGGAGTCAGGCGGGCGACGGCCTCGGGAAACCGGGGAGGAAAGTCCGGACTGCACAGGGCAGGGTGCCAGGCGCAAGCCTGGGCGGGGCGACCCGACGGAAAGTGCCACAGAAAACAAACCGCCTCGGCCGCAAGGCACGGGGTAAGGGTGAAACGGTGAGGTAAGAGCTCACCAGCGGGCGGGGCAACTCGTTCGGCTTGGTAACCCCCATTCGCAGCAAGGCCAAATAGGGAGGGGATGATCCGGCCCGGTGACCCTCCGGGTAGGCCGCCGAGAGAAATCGTCGTACAAAGACAGAATCCGGCTTATAGCCTGACTCCCTTAGTCTTTCAGTTGGGCTTCGGCAGCGTCCACCGTGTTCATCAGCAGGGAGACCACCGTCATCGGCCCCACGCCCCCCGGCACCGGGGTGATCCAGCTCGCTACCTCGGCGCAGGAGTCGTATTCGCAATCGCCCACGTCGTGGGTGCGGCCTTCCACCTTGTTGTAGCCCGCATCCACCACCACGGCCCCGGGCTTCAGCCAGTCGCCCTTCACCATCTCGTCGCGGCCCACGGCGGCCACCACGATATCGTGCTCGCGCACCAGGTCGGCCAGGTTTTGCGTGCGGCTGTGCGCGATGGTGACGGTGGCGTTGGCTTCCAGCAGCATCAGGGCCATCGGCTTGCCCAGAATCACGCTCCGCCCAATCACAATCGCGCGCCGGCCAGCCAGTTCAATCTGGTGGTGTTGCAGCAGCCGCATGATGCCGAGCGGGGTGGCGCACCGGAATCCCGGCAGGCCCGCCGTCAGGCGCCCCAGGCTGGCGGGGGTGATGCCGTCGGCGTCTTTGTCCGGCCCCAGGGCCAGCAGGGCGGCGTCCTCGTCCAGGTGCTTGGGCAGGGGGTGTTGCAGCAGCACGCCGTGCACCTTGGGGTCCGCGTTCAGCTTGGCGATCTGGTCCAGAAGCTCGGCCTGGGTGGTGTGCTCGGTGGCTTCCCAGCTGCCGCTCTCCATGCCCGCCTTCTCGGCCCAACTGCGCTTCATCCGCACGTAGGCAAGGCTGGCGGGGTCCTGGGCGGCAACGATGGCCTGCAGGCGCGGCACGATGCCCTGAGCCCGGAGCGCGGCGACGCGGGTCTGCAATTCGGCGCGGAACTGCGTGCTGAGGGCGCGGCCGTCCAGGATCTGGGCACTCATGCCTTGATAGTTTGGCGGCTCACTCGGGGCGGGCCGTAGTCCGTCGGACGGACTCGTTGCGGCGCAGCACGTCGTTTTCCATCAGCAAGATGGCGGCGTCCAGTTGCCCGGCCAGGGCGGGGTCTGTGCTGGCCAGGATGCGCACGGCCAGCAGGCCCGCGTTGCGCCCGTTGCCAATGGCGACGGTGGCCACGGGCACCCCCTTGGGCATCTGTACAATGCTGAGCAGGGAATCCATGCCCTTCAGTGCGTGGCTTTCCACCGGTACGCCGATGACGGGGAGCGGGGTGAGGCTGGCGACCATCCCCGGCAAGTGGGCGGCTCCGCCGGCCCCGGCGATGATAATGCGCAGGCCCCGGGCACGGGCGGATTGGGCGTAATCGAACATCCGCTTGGGCGTGCGGTGGGCGCTCACGACTTCGAGCTCGTAGGGGATGCCGAACTCCTCCAGCGCGTCGGCGGCGGGCTGCATGGTCGGCAAATCGCTATCCGACCCCATGAGAATGCCGACGAGGGGGGTCGAAGTTGCGTCACCCATAGTTCACAAGATACCGCTCAAAAGGGGCGGGGGCAAGCTAAACTAGAACCATGAGCCAGACGCCGTTCGACCCGAACAAGACCATGGTCGGAGGCCCGGGGAATCCGACGGACCTGAATCGCACCCAGGCGATGACGGCGGGGCCCCTGAGTGCCCCCCCCGGCGAGGTGACTACGGCGTTCCAGGTTACGCCCGGCATCAGCATGACGGTGATCAACGGGCGGCAAGCCACGATGGCCAACGGCCCGGCGCGGGAGCAGTTTGTGCTGGAGATTTCCGCCGGCGATGGGGTGGCTCTGCCCGGTTTGGGCGCGGCGGTACCGCGCACGCCGCTTAACTTGTGCCTGGTGGTGGACCGCAGCGGCAGCATGGAAGGCGCGCCCCTGGCCTACGCCAAGGAAGCCTGCCAGATGGTGGTGGACCAACTCGGCCCCGATGACGTGCTGAGCATCATCACGTTCGACGAGAAGGTGGACGTGCTGATGGCCCCCCAGAACGTGACGGACCGCGAGCGCATCAAGCAGGGCATCGCCGGGCTCACGGCGGGCTACACCACCGACCTCTACGGCGGTGTGCAGATGGCCGCCGGGATGCTGGCCGAGCGCCGCCACGCCAGCCGCGCCACCCGCATGATTGTGCTGAGCGACGGGGAACCCACTGCGGGCGTGAAGGGCTTTGCCGAACTCACCGAACTCGCCGGTGCGACCAAGGCGCAGGGGATCACTTGTACGTTCCTGGGCTTCGGGCCGGATTACAACGAAGAATTGATTGCCGCCATGGCCAAGCGGGCCGGGGGCAACTACTACTACATCCCGCAGCCGCACATGCTGCCCGAGATCTTTGGCAAGGAATTGCGCACGGCCATGAGCGTGGCTGCCACCAACCTCAAGCTGCGCCTCAAGCTCAGCCGCTGGGTGGAACTGCGCGAAGCCGCCGGGCACAAGGTGGCCCCGGGGTCGCGGGAGTTCACGCTCGACCTCGCCGACCTGGAGCGCGGCCACAGCCTGCGCCAGGCGTTCGATTTGGAGTTCCCGAACCACCCGCTAGGGCACTACCGGGTGATGAACGGGACGTTGGCGTTCGAAGACACCGCCAGCGGCCAGGTTCGCACGGTGGATGTGGACTTTGTGCAGGAGTTCACCGCCGACCGCGAGCGATTTAGCCAGCCGGTGGACCCGCGCGTGGCGGGGGCGCTGGAGGTTTCGGCGGCCTCGCGTATTGTCGAGCGCACGATCATGGGGCTCAAGACGCAGCAGATCAACCTCGCCGACGCGATGGCCGAACTGCAGAAGACGCAGATGATCCTGACCTCGCAGGGGCGCGGGCAAGAGGCGCAGGAAGTCACCTTGGCCATGCAGGCAATCCAAAAGGGCGACCTCGGCGGGGCCGAGAAGACCCTGATGGGCACTGTGGTCAACCTGGACCAGGGCAAGGTCTAGGCGACGGGATTTTCGAGGCGCATCTCGGTGCCGCCGATGCGGAGCACATCCCCCGGCCGCAAGGGCGAGGACGTCACGCGTTGGCCGTTGATGTAGGTGCCGTTGGTGCTGTTGAGGTCGGTGACCGTCACCTGGCCCGCCGCCATGCTGACGAGGCAGTGCCGCCGGGAAGCCTGACTGTCGGTAGTGAGGCGCAGGCCGGTGCCTTCTCTCCCGATTTCGAGCTGGTCGGTGAGGAACTGTCGGTGCCCGGTCATTGGGCCACTGAGGACGACGAGCTGATAGGCGGAGGTGGCCACGGGCTGCGCCGGGATGGCGACGGTGGCGGCACCCATCGGCTGGGGCATGGGCTGGGCGGTGGGGTTTGGGACGGTGGGGTTTTGGATGATGGGCGTCATCGGGGCGGGCGGCGCGCCGGGGTTCACCATCGCCACGGGCTGAGGTTGCCCCATCCCGCGCAAGAAGAACTGCAACTGGTGCCCACCAATCTGGAAGGTGTCGCCGTGCTGAAGCACGGCCTGGGGCACGCGAATCCCGTTGTGGCCAATGCCCGTCGGGGTCCCCGCATCCACCAGTATGTACTGCCCGCCCTGGCGGACGATGGTGGCGTGGTGCGGGGCCACGCTCCCATCGCCGAACAACGGAATCCCCGCCCGCTCATCGCGGCCAATCAAGGTCTGCTGGTTGTCAATCGGCCAATCGCGGCCTTCGTTGCGGCCGACCACCAGGCGCACCCACGCGCGTCGGCTGGCTTGTTCGGCCAAGGCCGTAAACAACCCCACCAGCAGGCCAATGCCCGCGGTGAGCACCGCCCGGCCCGGCGCTCCGATCTCAACGACCTCGCCGGGGTTGGCGTTGGCCACCATGGCGGTGCCCAACAAGGTGGAGATCGGATTGAAGATCATCCCGGTCACGGCCCCGCCGATGAGCCCCCCGAAGGCCCCCGACATCGCGCCGCGCACGTTGAGCTGAGAAATGCCCAGCCCGAGGCCGATGCCAATGCCCAGGGGGATGAACGTGAACACTCGTACGATGGTGGTGGGGTCGCCGTCGCGCTGCGCCATCACTTGCGCGCCCATCATCGCCTGAAATATGACGCCGCTGACCTGCCAGCCCATCATCCCACCCACGAACGTGAACACCGCCGCGAGGAGGGTGGTGACCCAAAGGTGGTGGCGGCTGCCCTTGGCGAGGCCCTGGATGAACCCGCAGGCAATGCCGATGGCGAGAATGGTGCCGACGATGAGCGCGCGCTCGGCCCGCACCCATTCGGGCGAGGCGGAGAAGGCGATGCCAAGGTTGCCGGCCTTGGGGAACATGGGTTCCACCACCAGCCACACCAGGGCCCCCGCCAGGAAGCCCGCGAGCGCCCGCCCGATGGCCCCCTGCACCAGCACGCGAAAGAGTCCGTTCATTTAGCCCTCAAAGCGAAGGACGATGGCCCCGCACTGAACAGTGTCGCCCGGCAGCACCGGGGTCGGCCCCGAGATTTTGGTACCGCGCACGTAGGTGCCGTTGGTCGAGCCGAGATCCGTGACGGTGAGGTGGGCGCCATCCCACTCGAATAGCGCATGGCGTCGGGAGACACTGGACTCATGAGGCATGGCCAGCGGCCCGGTGACTTCTCGTCCGAGTTCCATGCTGCCGGGCACTAAGGGCACCGGCGAACCAGTACTGAGCACCAATCGCGGGTTACTGGGGGCAGCCACGGGCGTGGCCACGGGGTCGAGCACGATCTTCTCGCCGGGGCCTTGGCGCTGCGGGATGGCCACCGGAGGTGTGGGGTCCCCGTCGTCCGCGGTCGGCGCGGCTTGGGCCAGCCCGGCCTGTTTCAAAAAGCCTTGCACCTGGTCGCCCTTGTACTTCAGTAGCCAGAAAATGACACCCCCCACGGCCGCCAACCCAATCAGGCCGGTCAGCAGGCTCACAATCGGCGAAACTCCTCCTGAGGCGCGCGGCGCGGGCGCATCCGCCGGGCGGGCACCCGCCGGGGCGGCGGCCCCGGGTTCTTGGCCGGTGGCGGGGTCCTTCTCTTGCTCCACCACGGGCGCGGCGTCGTCGGCGGTCACCAACACGCCCACTCGGCCGGCTTCGCGGCTTAACTCCACACGCTGGGCGGCGGTGGCCAGGGTTTTCTCGCCGGACTTGGTTTCAAACACAACCTCCACCGGGCCGGGGGGCAGGTTCCACAATGTCACGCGGCCCTTGTCTTCCGGAGTCAGCAGGGCGGTGCGGGTCTGGCCGCCAGTTTTCACGCGGAAAAGGCCACTGGCCACCTTGCCCTTGCTGGTTTCGGCGGTCAAATCAAGCCGGGCAATGCGAGTGAAGTCTTCTTTCTTGAGGCTCCAGGCGGCGTCCTTGACCTCTTCCAGCGGCTTCACCGCCAAGAGGTTCGTTTTGCCGTCCAGCACGTAAACGCTGGGCTTGTCACCGGCGGCGACCACTTTCACTTCGCCGCTGGTGCCCTGAATGTTTGTGGCGCGGTCAGTCAGGAAGGTTTCCGACTCGCTTTGCACCCACACCAGGTACTCCGCTTGAGCGGGGAAGGTGAGCTTGACTGAGTCCGGGGCCGCCCAGGCCGTTAGAACTCCGATCCACCCAAACAGGAGAACGAATCCAATCCGCACGTTCCCATCATTGTAACTCGTGCCCGGGGCAAAGCATCCGCAACTTCGTGCGCCAAGAAGCCGACGGGGCCGATATTCTCCGCCGCCCAGTCGCCCGCCGCCCCGTGCCAATAGGCACCCACTGCCGCCGCGTGGGCCGGGGGAAGCTCCTGCGCCAGCAGGGTGGCAATCACGCCCGCCAGCACGTCGCCCATGCCCGCGCTGGCCATGCCGGGGTTGCCGGTGCTGTTCACGATGATCGGTTCGCGCGGCGAACGGATGAGGCTGTACGGCCCCTTCAAGAGCACCGTGGTTTGATACTGTTCCGAGGCCCGGGTGATCGTGTCAAAGCGGTCGTTCTGCACCTGCGCAATGGATTCCTGCATGAGGCGGCTCATCTCGCCCGGGTGCGGGGTGATGACGGACGGCCCTGGGGGCAGGGGGATGCCCTCGGCAACTAAGTTCAGGGCGTCGGCGTCAATGCAGGTGGGGTGCTCCCAGTTTTCCCACACCCGTTGCAAGAACTCGCGCACGGGGGCTTGGTGGGTAATGCCCGGGCCGAACAGTGCGGACTGGAATCGGCGCGGGTAGTTGCGAATCACGTCCGCCGCCGCTGGGGCGATCACCCCATCCACCTCGGGCAACGGAAGCAAGATCGCCTCCGGCCCCTGCGCCACCACGGCCTGGCACACGCTGGGCACGCTCGCCACGGTCACCAGGCCCGCGCCCGCGCGCACGGCTGCCTTCGCCGCCAAAACCGCCGAGCCGGGCATCCAGTGGCTGCCCGCCACGATGAGCGTGTGGCCGTTGCTACCTTTGTGGCTGGCCCGGAACCGCTCGGGCAGGAACTGCCCCACCCATTGCTCGTCCACTAAGAACGCCTCGGTGGGTTCGCGTAGCACTTCGGCGGGGTAGCCAATGTCGGCCACTGTCCAGAACCCCGAGTGCTCAATGCCAATGCCTTGGAAAAGGCACGGCTCAGGCACGCCGATGGTCACCGTGCGGAGCGCCCAGATGCTCGCCCCGAGTTCCTCGCCGGTGTCGGTGTGCACACCGCTCGGGATGTCCACCGAAACCACGGGGGTGCCACTGCGGTTCACAGCCTCGATGGCCTCGAGAATGGGGCCGCGCACCGGTCCGGTCACACCGGTGCCGAGGAGCGCATCAATCACCAAGTCGCGGCAAGGGATGCTTTCGAGTCGCCGCGTCCAGGTCGCATCGCTGGCAAAGTGGGGGGTAACTCCCGCCGCCACGGCCCGCTCGAATTGCAGGGCGCACAGGGGTGTCAAGTCTTCGGGTCCCTGGGCGGCCACAAGGCATTCCACACCGTAGCCTTGCTCGTGAGCCAGCCGGGCGACCACAAAGCCGTCGCCACCATTGTTGCCTTTGCCGCACAGCACGGTGAGCGAGCCGCCATCCGGCAAGAGCTCGACCATGGCCTCGAACACGAGTTTGCCGGCACGTTCCATCAGTTGGTCCCCGGGAATCCCAAATTCCTGGGAGGCTCGTTGGTCCATGCGCTGGCATCGTTCAGCGTTCGCGATCCAGGTGGTCATCGTTGCGGTCAGCTCGGCAAAGCTTGCCTAGAGAGAACCTACGAGGGCACAAACCTATTCGTCAACACGGCTGAAGTAAATCACCGTACAAAGATGGGCCGGGGTGACGAATTCCCCGTAAATGCGCGTGAGCAGGGCGATCACCTCGTCCTGGCTGCGCAGCTCGGGGTTCTCCCGCTCGATGTCGCGGGGGCTGAGTTCGGAGATCGGTTTCACCTCCACGCGGTCCAGAATGGCGGCAAACAACTTCTGGCGTCGGCCAAAGCGCGGCCCCACCGTCACCCACACGATCATGCCCGCCTGATACTTGTCCGCCTTGTCCCCGAGTCGGATCGTCGCCGTTTTGCGGTTGCTCAGCAAGAGATCGTCGTATAACTCGGAGTAGAAATTCAGAGCAAACATCAGGGTTGCGCTTATTCTATCCAGTTCTTGACAATGCCGACTTGGTTCCTCACCGTTTTCATTGGCCTCGCGGTGCTTGCGGGAGGCGTGGCGGGGCTGTATTTCTTGGTCCTCTACCTGGCCGCCCGGTTCAGCGTGTTCCCCATGCGGGTGCCGCATTGGATTGCGCCGGGTGAGCTCGCCTTGCCGCAAGAATCGGTGCTCATCGAGACCGAAGACGGCCAGCGCCTACGGGGGTGGTGGTGCCAAGGCGACCCGGAGGTCGTGGTGGTTTTTGCCCACGGCTACATGATGAACCGGAGTGAGTTTGTGCCTCAGCTCGCGCACTTGCACCCCCGCCCCAGTGCGTTGTTCTTCGACTTTCGGGCGCACGGAGGCAGTAGCGGGCGAATGTCTACCATCGGGCCGGCCGAAGCCAACGATGTGCGGGCGGCCGTGGCCTATGCCCGCCAGCGGTGCCCGGGCGCCAAGCTGATCTACATGGGTAGCAGCATGGGCGCGGCGGCGGGCCTCTTTGCGCTGAGCGAACAACCGGAAACGGTGGATGCGCTCATCTTGGATAGCGTTTACGGCAGCCTCGACGAGGCCGCCAAGGGGTGGTGGGACTTCATTGGGCGGAACAAGTACGCCAAGCTCCTGACGCCCAGCCAGTTTTTTGCCCAGCGCATGACCGGGATTCGCCCCGTGGATGTTCGCACGGATGGCCCCCTGACCAAGCTGGCTGGCAAGCCCATCCTTTTCTTGCACGGCGAGGCCGACCCGCTGGTGCCCCGGCCCACGATGGAGCGGTTGGTGCAGATTTCCGGCCCGGGCGCAAAGGTGGAGTGGTTTGCGGAGTCGAGCCACGGGCGGGCACGATTGGAGCACCCCCAGCAGTATTTACAGGCGGTCACGACGTTCTTCGAGACGGTACGGAATGGTCCCTCCCCGCGCGACGTCGAGCCGTCAAACTCCGTCTAGAACAACGGTGGACGAACAAGGGCGTTCTTCCGATCCGACAACGAGGTGAAGTCATGTCTGAAGTCAAGCCCTGGATTCTGCCGCAAGTTGAGCGCATGGCGCTTGAGCGCCCCGGTCGCATCGCCTCGGCCCTGGCCGCCATTTTCGCCCACGACCCGGAACTGGAGGCGGAACTCACCGCCATGGCCGTGGAGGAGAATATGTTGGAGCTCAATGAAGCGGCCGTACACCTGGGCATTACTCCCGATGAGATGGAGCGGCGCGTAGCCGCGCTAAGCGAGCAGCAAGACCTGAGCGACGATATGGCCCGCATCAAGAAGGACGTGGGCGGGGTGGCGCGGCTGGTTTCCAGCCCCGTGGCGATCTGGGAAGTGGTGCGCGAGTACCGGCGCGTTGGCTCGGTGGACCAAGTGCTGGAAAGCATGCCCATGCTCACTGAGTTGGATGTACGTGCCGCGCTGAGCTACGCCGGTCGCAATCCGGACGAAATTGGCCGCGAAATCAAGCGTTACGACGACCACGTCGAACGGACCCGGGCCGCCTATCCTTTCGCCGACGCCCGCTAGGTTTCGGCGCGGCATAATGGCCGTATGAGCGCACTGCTGACGACGGAGTTTCCGGGGCTACCTGCTCCGTACCGAGGCAAGGTGCGCGATGTTTTTGACCTCGGCGACTGCCTGCTCATCGTGGCCACCGACCGAATCAGCGCGTTCGACGTCGTGATGGCCAACGGCATCCCGGACAAGGGCCGCATCCTCAACCAGATGAGCCTGTATTGGTTCGAGCGGCTCGGCCAGAGCGTGCCGCACCACGTGATCAGCGGGGATGACCGGGTGATTGCCGACCGGATCGGCTTCGATGAACCCCAACTGCACGGGCGGTGCGTGCTGGCCCGCAAAGCGCGCCCGCTTGGCATCGAGTGCGTGGCCCGGGGCTACATCACGGGGTCGCTCTATAAGGAGTATCGCACTCAGGGCGCGAATGTCCATCAATACGATTTGGTGCCCGCACTCAAGGATGGGGACGCCCTTCCGCGACCGATCTTTACGCCTTCCACCAAGGCGCAATCTGGGCATGACCAGAACATATCCCGCGCCGAAGCCGTGGCCATTGAAGGCGAAGAAACCGTGGCCCAAGCGGAAGCCTGGACCCTGAGCCTCTACCACGAAGCGGCGGCCCACGTCCGCCAGGCCGGGCTCATTTTGGCGGACACTAAGTTCGAATTCGGCCACACCGACGAGGGGCTGATCTGGATTGATGAGGCGCTTTCGCCCGACAGCAGCCGGTACTGGGACGAGCGTCACTACCAGCCGGGGGTGGCCTTGCCGGGGTTCGACAAGCAGTACGTGCGCAACTTCTTGGAGCGGTCAGATTGGGACAAGACCCCGCCGGGGCCAGAACTCCCCGCCGATGTGGTGGCCCGCACCCGCGACCTCTACCTGGAGGCGTTCCGCCGCATTGTGGGGGGTGTCCCGCATTCGCTTAGCGGGCCGTAGTCCATGGTTCTCCTGTATAACCTGCTTCTCATCCTCACCGCACCGTTTTGGTCGGCGTGGATGTGGTGGCGCACCACCCAGCGCAAGCCCGCGCCCGACTGGAATGAGCGGCTCGGCCAATATAGCCTGCCCCGCCCGACTAAGGAGCGCCCGCGCGTGTGGCTGCACGCCGTGAGCGTGGGGGAAGTGATGGCGGCGCGGCCCATTCTGCGGGCGATCCGTGAGCGATCCCCTGAAGCCGAAATCGTGCTGAGCGTGACCACCAGTAGCGGCTACCAGGCCGCCAAGAATGGCCCGAAGGAGCTTTTTGATTACGTCATCTACGCGCCCATTGATGTCCCCCGCTTTGTGCTGAACGCCATGGCCCGGGTGCGCCCCCAAGTGCTGGCGATCATGGAAACCGAGCTTTGGATGAACTGGCTGTGGGTGGCGCGGCAGTGGCGCGTGCCGACCTTGTTGCTAAACGGACGCATCAGCGACCGCAGTTTTCCTCGGTCTATGAAGATTCGGCCGTTCTACAAGGCGCTCTTGAAGTTCTTGGATCGGCCACTGATGCAGACCGCGACGGACGCGGAGCGCATCACCCGCCTGGGAGCCAAGGACGCCCAAGTGCTGGGCAATTGTAAGTTCGACGAAGCGGCGGCCGGCGAGAGCAACCCCTCGAAATGGCGGGCAGAGCTGAGGCTGAACCCCGAGCGTCCCGTGGTTGTCATCGGCTCGACCCGCGGGGACGAGGAAGAGGCCTTCGTCGCCGAGGCACTAGTGGACCCGAGACTGGCGGAGGTGCAGTTTGTATGGGCGCCCCGCCACTTGGAGCGAGCCGATGCCATCGCCGAGCAGTTGCAGGGGCAAGGCGTGGCTGTGGGCCGGCGCAGCCAGGGCACTTACGAGCGCATCACCCTGCTCGATACCTACGGCGAGCTCGGTGAGGTGTACGCCGTAGCCGACGTGGCGGTGATTGGCGGAGGCTTTGCCAACCTCGGCGGGCAGAACCTCATTCAGGCCCTCGCCAAGGGAGCGCCCGTTGTGCACGGGCCGCATATGCAGAACTTCCGTGACGTGGCCGAGATGGCCAAGCGTGAGGGGGCCTCGGTGGTCGCCGCCACGCCCGCCGAGCTGGCTCAAATTCTAGCTGACCTGCTGGCCGACCCGGCCCGACGCCAAGCGATGAGCACCCAGGCCCGCGCCCTTGTGCAACAGAACCTGGGTGCCAGCGCTCGGTACGCCGAGGCGATTGCCGAAGCCCTCGCCCAGGCCCAAACCAAAACCGCGCCGCGCTAGCGGATGGTGATCTCGAGTCGGGGACGCACGGCGGCATCCGGCGCGTTGCGAGAGAAGAACTTGTAAACCCCCGTACGGCCAACTTCGGAAGCCGGGGCCGTGCTGGTGAACGCAAAAGCCGGGCCGAGCGGATCGCTTAGGAGTTCGCGTAGCTGGTCCACCTGGGCGATTTCAAACACCATCTCGAACGAGCCATCCTCGCGGGTTTCGCCGAACTGAGCCGAGCCCAGCACTCCCGGGCCGGGCCAGTGCGTGGCCCCCAGGGCGTGCGCCCACGACTGTTCACTGAAGCCGCTCTTCACGGAGCGAATCTCGATCGGATACTTGCGCAGGTTGGCGCGCTGGCCGCCTTCAGGTTTCACGTGCGTGAGCACCACCCGCGCCGAAACAATGTCGCCCGCGGGCACGGTCAGGGCCGGGAAGCGCACCAGGCTCACGCTGTCTTCACCATCTTCGGTGAAGGTGCCGAGGTCCGCCCCCGTGCCCCAAACCCGCAGGAAGGAGTCGCTGTCCTGGTTGGTGGCGAAGGGGTAGAGCCACACGTCATCCGTGGCTTCTGCCTTTACGCGGGTGATGTCCGGCTCCACCCAATCCGCCACAAAGATGTTGGTCTCGCCTTTTTCTTTGCCGAAACGGTTACTGCCAAAGATGAGCTTCGTGCCTTCCCGGTTGAACATGGGGAACCCGTCGAACTCGGGGGTGAAGGTGATCTGCTTCAGGCCCGTGCCATCGGTGTTCACCACGAAGAGATCGAACTCACGCCCTTTCGGGTCGTGGAAGTTACTGCTAAAGATGATCTGGCGGCCGTTGGGGTGGAGGAACGGCGCAAACGAAGCTCCGCCCAGCCGGGTCACGCGGCGATTGTTGCCGCCGTCGGCGTCCATCACCCAGATATCGAGGCGGCCGGGCCGCACCAGGTTCTCGGCCAGCAGGCGCTTGTAATCGTTGATTTCGGTGTCGGTGCGCAGGTCATCGCGTCGGTAGACAATCTGCTTGCCATCCCAACTGATGAACGGGCCGCCGTCGTAGCCCACGTTGTTCGTCAGGCGCTTGATGTTGGTGCCGTCCAGGTTGGATCGGTAGATTTCCAGGTCGCCGTCCATGGTGCTGGTCCACGTCATGTAGCTGCCGTCGGCGGCAATCGTGGTCTCGGCGATGTAGGCGTTGCGCTTAAGGATCGGTTCGAGCGCATTGGTGGCCAAGTTGCGGCGGTACAGCGAGAACTGCGGGTTCACTTTCCACAGGTAGCCCTGACTCATGTCCAGCGGGGCTTGGGCACCCTTGTTCACCTCGTGCGTGGAGCTGAAGTAGACGTGCTTGGCGTCGGAGGAGAAGTAGCTGCAGGTGCAACGGCCCTCGCCAGTGCTCACCAGCGTCTTCTTGGTGCCGTCGGCGTTCATCGTGATGATCTGCTCGTCGGGGTACTCCGGCTGGCGGGTTTGGTAAGTGATTTGGGTGCCATCCACGCTCCAGTAGGCTTCGGCGTTCTGGCCGCCAAAAGTCAATTGCGTGACGTTATCCAGGTGGATTTCCTGGGGATGATTAGGCTGCTTCTTGCTATCAGGGGCGTCTTGCGGGGCGCCATGCTTGGGCATGGGGGCAATCGAGGCCAGCAAGCCGTGGGTGGGGCAGTCGGCCACCGGGGTAAGCGGGAGAGCGGCGGGTGCGGCAAGCAAAAAGGCCACAATCATGTCTTGATTGTGGCCCTTGGGCAACGAGGCGGGTTTGCCTCTGCTGATGAAGTCCTTACCCGCGCTGACGATTTCGGCGGCGGAGCATGGCCAACAAGCCGAGGCCCATCGCCGTCATCGTGGCCGGTTCCGGAACGGCCGGGACATAGCTGATGAAGCGGAAACTGTCCGTCGCCGCGCTGGTGTAGATGTCGGTGAACTGGTTTGTGACCGGATCGTACGTGCCAAAGCGGGTGCCGCCCGTCCACAGAATCTGGCCGTTGCCAAGTTCGTAAACCCCGCGCAGGCCCGTGTTGACCGGGAACGTGCCCGTCTTGTTGCCGGCGGCATCGAACTTGTAGAGCCCAGTGGGCAGACTGAAGCCAGCCACGTAGATATCGCCAGTGGTGGTTTCCGCGATCTGCTCGGGGAAGTTCAAGTCGTTGCTTCCCGGTGAATCGTAAAAGCGATTCAAGAAATTTCCGTTGAAGTCGTAGCGGATAATGTCGTCGCCGCCGCTTTCGCTCACCAGGACATCGTTGGCGCGGAAGTGGATCGCCCACGGGCTGGAAGAGCCGGACGGCAGCGTGGCCCAGGTGCTCTGTTGGTTCGTGGTCAGGTTGAACTTCTGGATCGTGTTGGAAAGGGCACCGCCAGCAACCGTCACGTAGAGTTCTCCGTTGCGGACGGCGATGCCGCGAATGTTGTCGAGCCCCTGGGCAGGACCGGCGACATCGCCCAGGTAGTTGCCGTTGAGGTCGTACTCGCGTACCGAGTCCAGGATCTGGTCGCTAATGAAGATGGTGCCACGTCCGCTGGCGATGGCATGGTTGGGCGTCGAGAGCGCGGCGTCCTGAATGAAGTTTTGGCTGATAATGCTGCCGTCGAAGGCGCTGACTTGCCAGATTTGGTCGCGACCGCTGTTCGGGATCAGCAGGTACTGGGCTTGGCTGGCGGCCACCAGGCTCAGGGCCGCGAGCGTCAGTAGGGTCTTCGCTTGCATTCTTTCACTTTAGCCCCTTCTCAGCGAGAACGAGGGCCTTCACCCAAACAACCTCGCAAATGTGCCGGGCTTTTTGTGCGTATCCAGGGGGGAAAGAGGGCATAGGGACCCTTAGGGATGCCCAACTCGCGGGGGATAATGACCACGCTCCATGAGTGATCGCTTGTTCTCCCAAAGTACGGGGATGTTCATCGCCGAGACCCACACCGACGCGGTGACCTGGCACTTCTCCGTTGACCGATTCCTTGTGGAAGGCCGCACCCAATTCCAGCAGTACCAGATCGTGGAAATGCCGACCTTCGGCAAGACGCTGTTCCTCGATTACAAGATTCAAAGCAGCCTGCTGGACGAGTACGTGTATCACGAGAGCATGGTCCAGCCGGCCATGACCACCCACCCGAACCCGAAGAAGGTGCTGGTGTGCGGCGGCGGCGAGGGCGCGACCCTGTGGCAAGCCCTGCAGCACAACACGGTGGAGCACTGCGACATGGTGGACCTGGACGAAGAGCTGGTGAATATGGTGAAGGTGCACATGAAGGAGTGGCACCACGACTGCTTTGATGACCCGCGCGCCAACCTGGTGCACAAGGACGCCCGCAAGTGGGTGGAAGACCACAAGGGGGCCAACTACGACGTCATCCTAAGCGACCTGCCCGGCCCGATCGAAGGCGGTCCGGCGCTCTATCTCTACACCAAGGAGTACTTCCAACACGTGGCCGAAGCCCTCAGCGACGACGGCGTATTTGTGCTGCAAAGCGGCGCCTGCAACGAGACGTACCCGTACTGCTTTGCGGCGGTGCACGAGACGCTGGACAGCCTGAAGGAGCAGTTCCCGTACGTGCGCGGCTACTACGGTCTGGTCACCACGTTCCAGATGCCGTGGGGCTTCATCCTGGCCAGCAAGAAGCATGACCCGCTGGAACTGACGCCGGAGCTGATCGCTCAGCGCCTGGCCGAGCGAGGCGTGACCACCAACCGGTACTACACGCCGCGCTTCCACAGTGCGATGTTCACGTTGCCGGAATACATGCTCCGCGCCATCAAGCAGCACGGTCGCATCCTTACGGACGCCGAGCCGTTCCTTTGGGAAGCGTAAGGATCGCTGCCTCAGTACCGAGTTTCGACCTGTTCACCACATCATGAGGGAGCAGGTTGGTTTTTTCATGCGTCATACGATATGCTACTATTAGCATAATGCCCGACGAGTTGAAGCCGATCAACTGGATAGCATCAAGTCGCAAGGACTTGCGATCCTTCCCAAAGGTCGTCCAGATCGGCGTCGGATTCGCTCTTTACGAGGCTCAAAAAGGAAAGAAGCATGACTCTGCCAAGCCCCTGAAGGGCTTCAAAGGCGCCGGGGTACTGGTAGTAGTCGAGGACCACGATGGGAACACCTATCGAGCCGTTTACACCGTTCGATTTGCAGAGATTATCTACGTCCTTCACTGCTTCCAAAAAAAAGTCGAAATCGGGGGTGGCAACTCCGAAGCAAGAACTTGAAACAGTGAGGTCAAGGCTGAAAGCCGCGGAAAGGGAGTATTTAGAATGGAAAAAAGAGCAAGGAAAGTGAACGAGTCGAATGCAAGTCCGGCCAGCATTGTTTCTGAGGGGGCAACCCTCGAATACGTGGCAAACGGGCAAGAAAATCGAGTTACGACAACTCCTGGCGAGCCTAAGGGCCAAGCCAAAGTCGCGCGGAAGTCTCCAAAGCTTGCGAAACCTGCGGAAAAGAGCGATGATCTTAGCGTTTACTATGGTTCGGGCAACGTTTTTGCCGACCTCGGACTCGAAAATCCCGAGGAGTTGCTGGCGAAGGCACGGATGGCATCTCTGATTCACGACATCATCGAGGCTAGGGAACTGACCCAGGCCCAGGCCGCTGAACTCATGGGTATTGACCAGCCCAAGGTTTCCAAGATCATTCGCGGTCGCTTGAGTGAGTTCTCGATCGAGTGGCTGATGGCGCGGGTCCTCGCCCTGGGTTTGGACGTGGAGATCGTCATTCACACTTCGACTCCCAAGGCTGATACTGGCACGATTCGTGTCTCTTGCCAGTGACATGCGTCATCAGAATAATGTTGAGGTGAGGACCCTCAGGGCGTAGGCCCGATGCAGATAGTCCGTACCCCTCTCGCGCATGTATGGAAAACTACCGAAGCTTCTAGCAGGGCCGACCAATGGTGTTCCGCCGAATCTACTGGGTAACCGAACAACTGAACGCTGAGGGCGTTTCTGACGTGACCGGGGTCTACACCTCGATCCCCGACCTGATGGAGAACGGCATGCGATGGCTGGAGAGCAATCCCAAGCGCGACGGCTTCCGCATCACCCTGGTCAAGCTGGATAGTAGTGCCGCTCCGTTGGGCGTGTGGTCCGGACCGGGCTACATCGGGCTTGAAGAAGACCTGGCACCCTACGTGGCCACCAAGGAGTTCAGCGCCCAAGACGTCGAGGCTTTGGCGGCCAAGCTCCGCTCCTTCTAAACCCCCAACTTTCGAAAGAAAAGCCTCTCCCGGTTTCCCCGAGAGAGGCTTCTTGGTTTCTGGGTCCTGTGCTTAGTCCACGATGGCGAGCGGCTCGGTGCGCGCCCATTCGCCGCGTGTGAAGTCAGGCACGTCAATGCTCTGGCTGCGGTTGGCCACCGACCACTCGCTGAGCGGGGCGATTACCGACCACGACGCGCCTTCGTAGACGTTCTGGTCCAGCGGCAAACCGTTGCGCAGGCAGTACATCACGCGCCAGTTCATGATGAAGTCCATCCCTCCGTGGCCGCCGTTCTTCTGGGCGTCGGCTTCCAGGCGCACCCACAGCGGGTGGTCGTACTTCTTGTAGTGGTCTGCCAGTGCGTTGCCTTGCACCCAGCTATGGGTGTCCGGTGTCTCGCCCTCAATCACCACCTTGCCGGGGAAGCCGCTCCAAACGCCCTTGGTGCCCTGGATGAGGTTATGGCGCGTGTAGGGGCGCGGCAATTGCTCGTCCCATTGAATCATCAGCGTGCGGCCCCGCACCGTCTTGACGATGGTGGTGTTGATGTCACCGCATTGGAACTTGATGTCCCGGCGCGGGTGCCCTTCGGGGAACTCTGTGCGGGCGTAAATGGCGCGCGCCATGCTGGGCGAACTCACCGAAGTGAGGTAATCCATCCGGTCGCCACGGTCAATGTTCATGTATTGCGCCACCGGACCGAGGCCGTGGGTGGGATACAGGTTGCCGTTGCGCTGGGCGTAGTGGAACGTGCGCCAGCTGCCCGTGCCGTGGTCAATCTCGTGCATTTGGCCCCGCAGGTCGTGGATGTAGGCGGCTTCGCCGTGGAGGAGTTCGCCCAGGCGGCCTTGGCGCACCAGGTTCAGCACCATCAGCTCTTCGCGCCCGTAGTTCACGTTCTCTAGCATCATGCAGTGGCGCTGGGTTTCTTCGGAGGTGTTGACCATGTCCCACAGGTCTTCCACGGTGTACGCCATCGGCACCTCCACCAGGGCGTGCTTGCCCGCGCGCATGGCGGCAATGGCCATCGGGGCATGCCACTCCCAGGGGGTGGAAATGTAGACCACGTCCAGGTCCTTCATTTCCAGCATGCGGCGAAAGTCTTCCGGCCCGCGCTCTCCGAACGTCTTGGGGGCGGGACGACCGGCGTCAGTCACCATCTTGACGGCGCGATCCAGCGACGGCTTGTGGGTGTCGCAGATGGCGACCACTTCGCAGCCTTCAATCACCAGCGCATGCGCCAGGTGTCCCGGGCCGCGCGCGCCCACGCCGATGAAGCCGACGCGGATGCGGTCCATGGCCGGGGCGGCAAAGCCACCCATGTACTTGCCCTTGCGAGCAGGGACGCGCAAGAGGTCTTCCCGTTTGCGATTGGCGTCATTGCCTTTAGTTTGGGCAAGGGCGCTGGCCCCTAAGATTCCGGCTCCGGCGGCCACGGCGGCTCCCTTCAAGAACTCTCTGCGTTCCATCGTGAGCCCTATTATGCCCGGAAGCCCGTCGATTCGCTCCCCTGCTCGATGCTCGATGCGAGCGCACCTGGCGATTACAGCCCGCCGCCCAATCCGCCGCCTAATCCGCTGATATCCGGCAGGCCGCCCATTTTGCCCAGGATGCCGGCCTGGCTATCGGTCTGGATCTGGAACCATGGCCGCACGCCGTACGGGCGGCATACTTCATCCAGGTTGCGGTTGCTCTGGGCGGCGGCGGCGTCAATCCGGCCCCCGCTGCTGCCGCGCATGCCAAAGAGGTCGCGCAGGGCGGCTTGCGGGTCGCTGCCCGCTTTGTCCATCGCCCTCACGATTTCGTCAATCATCATCTCCGTCTGCCCCAAGGTCTGGTCGTAGCTATTGCGTAGCGGCACGCACGCGGGCGGCGGAGGCAGGGCGCGGAAATCCGCCATGAGCTGCGCCCATTGCGCTTGGTAATCCTGGTTGTCCCTTTGCAGTTCGGCGGCGGGGTTGGCAGGCTCGTTTGTCGTCGGTTCTTCTTCTCCGGTGTCCAGCAGCCCATCCAGAATCTGTTGGGTGGCGCCCGCCCCTTGCAGCATGGTCAGGCTGATCATGGCCGAGCTGACCTGCTGCGTGGCCAACGCTTGGCGTTGGCGCTCGATACGTTCCAGGTGCTCCAGCCACTCGCGGATATCCGCGGGCATACGGGCAGCTTCGGGCGGGGGTTCGGCGGCCTCGGTCAGCAAGGGCGGAGGAGGCGCGGAGGATTCGGCGGTAATGGGCGGCGGCGCGGCGGACCGAGCTTGCAGGCCGCCCCCGAAATCTGGCGCTTGCGTACCCTGGCTGAGCCCCAACTGCCGCGACCCCAAAACCAGCACCAAAACGGCTAGCACCGAACCTATAATCAGGCCCGTGCGCTGTCGCCGAGATTGTGCGGCGTAAGGATCGTTAATCATGGTTCCGCCACCTTTAGTTTAGACGCTTTCCGTTCACCGCACGGTTTCTAGGTTTTTGGAGGAAGAGTTGCCCGGAACTCCAGACAAGCCCTCGGTCGTCCAATAGATTCAAGAGCGGAATCTCAGGGTGAACCCATGAGTGACATCTTACATCCGGACCACAACGACCTGCAGCAGTTCTTTACCGATGCGGTGGGCGAGGTGATTGCCCGGCACGTGGCTTCGCACGGCATGGACGACGTGACCGCGTATTTGGGCGGCTTGCTAGCGGCCTTTGCCCAAACCGACCGCATGTTTGGCCTGCACGACGCCGAAGGCAAGCCGTTACGCAGTGTGATCGAGATGATCGCGGCCGGGGATGTGCGCCTGAACGCGCAGTCGTTTGAACAAGAGCGCACCGCGCACAAGCACTTGGCGGATTACATCCTGTTCTGGAGCGGGGTGTATCCGCCGCACTTGGAGCGGTTGCAAGTGGAGGATGTGGCGTTCCGGCTGAGCTACCAATCCCAAGGCGCGGCCAGCTACGCCGTGGTGGGGTCGTTCGATTACCCGCCGCACGATGCCGAAGCCCCCACGTTTCTCAAACTCAGTGAAGGTTTTCCCGAGTTTGTGTGGGCGCTGCAAGTGGTGGCGCGGCAGATCCCGCTCTACGCGGCTTAGGCTTCTGGTTCGGTTGCCCTGAGCGCATCCTGCGCGGGGGTGGGCATGCGGCTGGCCCGGAACGGACCGGAAAGGAGCATCAACAAGGCCGGGATCGCGCACACCAAGCCGATGACCAAGTACACGTTTTGCAAGCCGACGGCGGCGAGCACCGCGCTGACCCCCAGCATCCCCAGCGGCTGAATCCCCACCTGCGTGGCCCCCAGCACCGCCGCCACGCGACCGCGCACCGCATCGGGGAACGCCAAGCCGATGTACGTATTGATGGGGATGGTGACCCACGGCAAAAACAGCCCGCACACCACGTTGAGCAGCACGTAAATGAGGTAGATCTGCCCGCCGGCCATGGCCGCCACGCACAGGCCGGTGCCCGCCAGCCCCACCACAAAGGCGTCCGCCACGACGCCGGTGGGCGAGAAGAAGCCGAGGCCCACCCGTTGCACGGCCCGCTTGGCCACCCACAGGCTGCACAGCATGCTCATCCCGAAGAACGCGAATTCAATGATGGCAACGGTGTAGAACTGGCCCCCGAACCACGAGCGGTTGGTTTCCAGATACACCGGGTAGAACCCGGCGAAGACCAGGTTCATCAGGGTCAGCACGGGCAGGGCCAGGCGCATGAAGGGGTCGGCCTGGATGGCCTGCCAGCCCTCGATGAACTTGGGCTTTTCTTCGTGCGATTTGCGTTCCGGAACGATGCTCGGCAGCCGCGAGAGGAACGAAGCTGATACTCCGAACGACAGTGCATTGATGACCACCGCGTAGAGCAAGAAGTTGGACCCGCTTACGCGCTCCACCACGCCCAGCACCCCCGCGCTGAGCCCCACGCCGACCAGCATGGTGAGCTGCTGCGTGGCCAGCATGAGGCCCTGTGCTTCTTGGAACTCCTCTGCAGGCACTAAGCGCGGAATCGCCGCCGACCGGGCGGGCGCAAAGAAGACATTCAGGCAGGCCAAAACGAACGCAAAGCACGCCAAGAAGAGAGGTGCCGGTGCAAAGCCGAGGGCCATGGCCACGGCCAGCCCGCCCATCAGGGCCGCTGCGGCCAAATCCAAGCCAAACAGGATGCGGCGCCGATCGAAGCGGTCCGCCGCGACCCCCGCGGCCGGGGCCAGGAGCAGATAGGGTAGTGCCTGGGCCGCCATCACGATGCCGACAAAGAGCGGCGACTTGGTTTCCCGGTCAATGACGAACATGAAGACCAGGAAGTAGAAGGCGTCGCCAAGCTGGCTGACCACCTGCCCCCAGAAGAGATTCCGGAAGCCGGGGTGACGCAACAGACGACCTCCGGGCAACATGATCTCCTCACGGTACCAGCCGTTTCTTCACGGAAATCTTGCGGGTTCTCAAAAGGACCCGGCGGCCCTACCGGGGCGATCCAAGCGGCCCACGCGGAAAGGGGAGTCTTGGTGACCCAGGTGCCGCCCCATCTCCGCCACGGAGACTGGGGAGGGGACAAAGGGCAAGGCCTTAACGATTCACTCTAAGGTTTTGCCGAAGTTTCCCCGATAGGAATACCGGGATCACTCCCGGAGCCGATGCATGTACGAGCAGTATTGGGGATTAGTTGAGTCGCCGTTCGCACTCACGCCCGACCCGAGATACCTTTATATGAGCCGCGCCCATGAGGACGCACTCATGATGCTGCACTACGCGATTACCCGTAACAAGGGGGCGGCGATGCTAGCGGGTGAGATCGGATTGGGCAAGACCACGATTAGCCGCAAGCTCATCGAAACGCTCGATCCGGTGCTCTACCATATGGTGCTCATCGTCAACCCGCTGTTGACGCCGACTCAGATGATGCAGGAGATCCTGTCGCAACTGGATATCAGCATCCCTTCGCGTAACCGACAAGTTTTGGTGCAACGCCTGCACCTGGCCCTGCTGGAACACTACGATCGCGGTCGCCGCGTCGTGGTCATGGTGGACGAATCCCACCTGGTCCGCAGCGCCGCCACCCTGGAAGAACTCCGCCTGCTGCTGAACTGCCAGATGAACGACCAGTTCCTCATCAGCCTGATCCTTCTTGGCCAATCCGAACTGCGCGAAAAGTTGCACAAGGTGCCCGCCCTAGAGCAGCGCCTGGCCGTGCGCCACGTGCTGAAGCCGCTGGACGTGACCGACACCGGCGAAATGATTCTGCACCGTCTGCGTGTGGCCGGCTATACGGGCGAAAAGAGCCCGTTCACCCCGGACGCCGT
>CAZVHE010000022.1:0-4614 GCA_964627705.1 uncultured Chthonomonas sp. | reverse complement strand
ACTTGGGTGAGGCAGCATGAATCTTGCCGATGCCATCCGCGCGGCCACTCATGGCCAGCCGACGGCGGCCGCGAGTAAGCCTCAGCCGGCCGTGAAGGCCCCGACTCCCCCGGCTCCGCTGCCGAAGGAAGTCCACGACGATCAGCCGGTCTCGTTGACCGTGCCGGAACCTGCCGCCGTGCCGGAAGAGTTCCACGCATCGGTAGCTACGGGCAACGTAGTTCGGCTCGAACTGTTTCTCAACCCCGAGCAAATGGCTAACTTGATGAAATCCATCCTGGCCGGCCAGCACTCGGTCATGACTCTACGCGAAGCGGCCAGTTATCTCCGCATCTCCGCGCCCACGCTGCAAAAGCTGGCCGAGGAAGGCGAGATTCCGGGCGTTCAGATTGACGGCAAGTGGAGATTCCCCAAGCCGAACCTGGACGACTGGCTGGCACTGCGCTCGGCCCAACTCGAGGATCAACATGTCGCTTAAGACGTTCGGAAAGAAATCGTACATTGGCCTGGACCTGGGTGCCAAAGGCATCAAGGCCATGCAGATGGAACGCGCCGGGAATGGCTACCGGGTGACGCGCACTGCGTTCATCCCCACCCCGACGGATTCGATAAAGGATGGCTCGGTCATCGACCCGGAAGCGGTCGGCTTGGCCGTGCGGCAAATGATGCGCGAGCAACGGATCTCGGCGACCAATGCGGTCGTCGGGGTTGCCGGCGCTTCGGTCATCGTGCGCACCGTGCGCATCCCCAAGATGCCCGAATCCACGCTACGCAAGAGCATCAAGTTTGAAGCCAGTCGCTATGTCCCGTCCAGCATCGAGGACTCGTTCATCGAGTTCGAAATCATGGGCGAGACCGCGGATGGCCAGATGGACGTTCTGATTGTGGCCGCCCCGCGCGATATCGTGGAGAGCCGCCTGAAAGCCTGCCAAATCGCGGGCCTGGAGGTGGATATCGTGGACGTGGAAGCCTTTGCGATGTACCGCTCGCTGGTGGAAACCAACGTCGGGCCGTACAACGAGGAAACGATTGCCCTGGTGGACGTGGGTGCGCAAACCACCAACGTCTCGGTGGTGAGCTGCGGCATTTTTGGCATGACGCGCTCCATCAACCAAGGGGGGCAACTGCTGACGGACGCCCTGAAGTCGCACTTTAAGCTTGAGGAAGCGGAAGCCGAACTCGGGAAGTCGCAACTCGACCTGCGGGCGCTGATCGCCGAGCAAAAGGTGCAGGAAAGTCCGCCGCTACGCGTGCTCCAGCCGCACCTAGACGACTTGATTCGAGAAATTCGACGATCTCTCAACTATTACCAATCCCAGCAAACCGAACACGGCACGCCGACTCCGGTCACTCGTGTGCTGTTGGCGGGCGGCGGGGCAAACCTGCCGGGTCTGGCGGAATACATGGCGCACAAGTTGGGCCTGACGGTGGACCGACACGGGATTTACGACGCCGAGGTGGTGCATGCCCCGGCCGACAACCAATCTACGGGCATTGAGCTTGCGGTGGTCGGCGGCCTGGCGATGCGTCCCCACGTGCGGGCGGCTTAGGGGGAAGACACCATGCCTACGATTAACCTCATTTATGAACAGCTAGTCCTCAAGCGTCAGCGCGAACAACGGTCGCGCATGATGGTGATGACCACGCTCGGCCTCGCTGGCATGATGGCGCTCGTAAGCGGCTACTTCATGTTCGAGTCGGCGCGATTTACCATTCAGTCCGCGCAGCTCGAAGCCCGACGCGAAAAGCTGAAGGACGCGATGGCAGCGGTGGAAAGGAACAAGGAGGCGATTGCCGAACTGCAACCCCGTTTGACCACGCTGGAAGCCGCGCAGAAGGACACGGAACGATGGAGTCGCCTGATGGCGCACCTTACCACGAATACGCCGACGGGCGTGGCCTTGACCAACCTCAAGTGCAGCCAGTCCGACCCGACCAAGGGCATCCAGGTGCTCTTCAACGGGCGCAGCGTTTCGCAAGACGCGGTGGGCGCGATGATCCTGCGGATTGACGCCAGCGAGGACGTGGAGAACGTGCAACTGAAGTTCACGCAAGAGCGCGTGGTGGAAGGCGGCACGGCCATTGAATTTGAAGTGAACGGTCAGCTGACCGGCACCGAACCTCCGAAGAAGGCCACCGAGGCCAAGGAGAAAGCATGAAACGTGGCGCAATTCAGCCCATGGCCCTCTTGGCCATCGGGGTCGTCCTGGTGGGTGGCTTGTTCGCCTACTGGCAATACAACGTGATGCAAGGGGCCGAGGCCCGCTTCCAGACCCTGCAGGCCGAAGTGCCGACGGAAAAGGAAGTGGAAGACGAGCTGCGCAAGACCGAATCCGAGGTGGAGGAGTACCAAGTGCGCCTGAACCACCTGGAGAAGAGCGTGCCGCCGGAAGCCTACGTGCCGACCATGCTGAGCGAACTCGAAGCATTGGGCAAGCTGAACCGGATCTCCGTAACGGGCGTGCGCCCGGTGCCGGTGCCGGCGAAGAACAAGAAGGATGCCGCCGCTGAAAGCAAGAAGAAGAAGGCGTACACCGAAGTCGAGATTGACATCACCGGCGTGGGTCGTTACAACGACGTTCTGGCGATGGTGAACTCGCTGAAGGAGTTCCCCAAGGTCGTGGCCGTCCGCACCATCTCGCTGACGCCGAAGAAGGACGAAGTCTCCAAGTCTCAGGGCTTGTTGGAGACGACGATTCGGCTCAAGGCCTACGTTTTTAGCCTGGACCAGGGCGCGAAGGAGGAAGACGATTCCGCTTCGAAGCCGCTGGCCATGAACTCCACTCCCGGAGGAACCCAATGAAAAACGACAAGACGAAAATGATTGTCGTCAGCGTTCTCGGCGTGGTGCTGCTCGGGGTAGGGGCTTTCCAGTTCATGCCGAAGGGTAGTGCCCCCGTGGCGACCGCATCGGAAACGTATGCGGCCGACGAGGACAAGGCTGACGGCAAGAAGCTGACGCCGGAGGAGAAGAAGGCCGAGGAGGAGCGCGCCAAAAAGGAGGCCTTGATCGCTGTCCTGGGGGGACCGTTGGCTCCGCGCGACCCGTTCTCGACGGCCGGAATCTCAAACCCCCTGCCCGACAACAAGGTGGTGCCCCCGACGGTGCCGCCACCGACGGCTCGACCGAGTGGGAATGTGGCCAGCGCGCCGCGTCCCCGATCGTCGGGAGGTAGCTCGGGTTACCGACCGCCCTCGATGGGCGGCGCGATTCCGCCGTATGACCCCACCGGAGGCAATGGCCTGCCGGCGGGCGGGGGACCGATCGCCAACATCGGGCCGAGTTACGCCGTCAGCGGCGTGATCACCGGCGACCGACCGATGGCCGTTTTCAAAGATTCTCAAGGCAACCAGCGGATCGTTCCGCTTGGTGGTCAAGTTGACGCAGACACCAAAGTAGTGGGCATCGAGCGCGGCAAGGTCCGCGTGAAGACCCGCGACGGCGAACAAACCCTCACCTTGGAGGGCCAAGGACAATGAAAAGAACACTCATCACTGGCGCGACCGTGGCGCTTCTTGCACAGGGAGCGTGGGCTCAATCCTCCGCTCGTCTGACTCAGGTCGAGGTCAAGCCGCTTGGC
Organism: uncultured Chthonomonas sp.; assembly: GCA_964627705.1. Lineage (GTDB taxonomy): Bacteria > Armatimonadota > Fimbriimonadia > Fimbriimonadales > Fimbriimonadaceae > JAHBTC01. The sequence goes on along the minus strand of CAZVHE010000022.1, from coordinate 1,033 downwards.
CCTGGCCTAGAGGTGTATGTCAAGGGGGACGCTCTCGGCACTCCGCGCACCCAACGCGTACTGCGTGGAACTTCGTATATCGTCGAGTTCGATGCCCAACTGGGCTTGGACCCCAAGCGCGAGACGCTGACTTCGGGCAACGCTTCCTACGTCGAGTGGGGTTGGTTTACCAGCCGCCCGGCCAAGGTGCGTGTGCACATCAAGCTGGATAACGGCGAAACCCCGGTCCGGGTGGACAAGGAAGAGGGCACCTACGTGGTGCGCATCAACCTGCCCACCGACAAGGCCGCGCTGACCGCGCTCCGCACGCAGCAGAACGCCGTCAACGCCCTGGTGACACCGCCGACCGCCAACCAAGGCACGGGTCCGCAAGGCGATGTGTCGGCGGATGGCCGCACGAGCTTCGGGCACATGGTGAACGACCTGGCTACGGGCACGACTCCGCCGGTTCAAACGCCTCCGGCCCAAACCCCGCCGACGGAAGTGAAGCCGCCGGTGGAAACCAAGCCGCCGGTGGAAGAAAAGAAGGAAGAACCCGCTCGGACGATTCCTTCCCCGCGTGATTTGCCGCTGCCGACCCGGCCGCTCCGACCCGTGACGCCGGTGGAAGCTCCGGTGCTCCCGGTTCAAACGCCGGCTCAGGTGGTGCAATCGAACACGGTGGCGGCCCGCAGCGGCTTCGCCAGTATGCAGCGACAGGTTTCGCTGGACTTTGTGGACACGGATGTCGTGCAAATCCTGAAGGCCCTGGCCCTGCAAGCGGACGTCAACATCGTGACGTCGCCGAAGATCGGTAGCGCCGGTAACCCGACGAACCTCACGCTTTCGCTGACTAAGGTCACGCTGGAAGAAGCTCTGAGCTTCATCACCGCCATGGCCGGTTTGCGCTATGCCCGCGTGGATTCCACCTTTGTGGTGACCCCGGCGAGCGAGTTGAACGACACTATGCGCCAGATTCTGGAGCGGTCGAACAACTACGAAACCCGCGTGGTGAACCTGATGAGCGGCGATGCGAAGCAGATTCGCGAAGCCA
>CAZVHE010000021.1:0-27329 GCA_964627705.1 uncultured Chthonomonas sp. | reverse complement strand
TGAAGAGCGTGATGTCGGCTTCGTCAAAGTTCCAGAACGAGTCAGGGATGCTGGTAAAGGTCAATGCGCCAAGCGACGTGCCGACCACCTTCACCCCGTCATAAATGGGGAGCGGAGACGTAAGGGTGATGACCCCGCGCAGGACCCGCACGGTGCCGCCGCCCCGGGCGTTCATTTCTTCAATCGCGGCCCGAACGTCTGCCTCAGTCGCCGCCGCAACGATGAGACTATCCCCAAAAGGGAGCGTTTCGTAGGTGACGTCTGCCGTGCCCGTCAACCCCACCACGCGAATCCGCGCAAAGTTGGACGTGTCAATGGTGACTGCTTGACCCGCCGCAAACTGACCGTCACTCAGGGAGTCCGAGCCATGCTCCTTACCGCGCAGGGGGCACCACACCGAGCCCGAGGTATTGACCGACGCCTCAAAGGTGCAGTTGGTCGCGTTCGTAAACTGGATCGTGATCGCCCGCTTCCCAAGGACGCTGATGACGTCGTTATTGTTCAGCGTTGCCGCAGTAATCGCCACGAACTAAGGTACGGGCGAGGAGTCGCTTTTACGCGCTTACGACTCAGGCGATGCAACCTAACCAGGGCCTCGTCTTCCCCGGCGCAATACCTCCCGTGTTCAGGTTATAAACTTTGAAACTGGCGGAGCGCAGAGGACTCGAACCCCACCCTCGCGGGCCAACGGTTTAGCAAACCGCGCAGGGAACCCTGCCCTAGTTGCGCTCCAAACGGAATCACCGTGTACGGCATCGGACCAGCAATACCAGCCTCCACCATGTCGCGGTAGAACCGCTCAAACTCAGGACTAAACACCGTCATTATCTCCCGGGCCTTTGTAGCGAGGCACCATAAACCGGACCGCCTTCACAAACTCCTGCGGCACCTGCCCACTGATCTTGGCGACAAACTGACCAGCATCAACCAGCAAAAGCCGGGAGTAGGGGCCGCTATCCCCTTGGCTCGGAATGAACTCAGCATCCCGGTTGCCAGCAAGGGCATAAGGCAAAGTGCGGTAGTGTATGGCTAGAATGACATCGCCAACGCCAACAAACTCTACATCTGGGCCAACCCCAATTACCACCCCAGTGCGCCCATCGGCACTATATTTGTCCCAACCACTGAACCAATAAAGCAGGACGTGCCCGGTCAGGGGCTTGATAGCCTTGGCGGCCTTGGCAATCCCTTCAATATCAAGCATGGGATCATGCTCAACACGCAGCTCGGGTTTGCGTTCAACTTCTATAGGAGCGGTATCCGCCGCGACCGTCGTAGGCTTGCGGTTCACTCTGTTCCGCCACTGCGCGTACCAAGTCATTTATCTGCCCTCGCCAACTCCAGCATCGCCATGACCATGCACACGAGCATAAGCAACATCATGATGGCCATAAAGATGCCAAATGCCGCCGTCATCATTCCAGCCACCCCGCCGCCGCAGCAATCAGAATCCCGCCAGATACGGCAGTGCCGAAACCCGCCACCACGATATACAAAAGCGTTGCCTCCACCCTTTCCTTCATGCAAAGACGCAAGAACACGAAAGGCGCGTGATAGCCAAGAACGAACATACCAACGGTTAGGCAGACGAAGCCAAGTGCCGCCATCACTTGAACCGCACCCCAAGGATCAGGCATCCAATGTAGGAGCCGATGAACACGCCTATTGCGACGCCCCCGCAAAGCAGGGCAACCTTGGCAACGTCACTCACCGCCAGGCACCTCAGGGTAATGGAAGCCATAAATCAGGCTACATTGTTGCCACGCCAGAAGGGTATCGAAAACCATATCTCGCCCCCGCTCGCTCTTGATGGTGTGCTGAACGTAGCTGCCCGTCACGATGACCGCGTTGTCCGTTCCGACAATCCGCAGAACCGAAATCGGCACCTTGTTCCCGTCAATGGTTAGACCTTCGTCATCGTAAGACCACTCAGGATGCAGGATGCCAAACTCCACGATGCGGACGTGAGTGACGATGGTCGGTACTACTTGTTTCATTGTCTCACCTGCCTGCATTGTACCACAATGCTACGAGAACGTGCGCCCATCGGTGCTGGTGTAGTAGACCACCGCGCCCGACTGAATCACCTGCAACACCAGGCGCCGCGCCCCGAGAACCGTAGACTCATCCACCGCAATCCCCGCATCATCCACCGCCCCAATCCCGGTGACCGCAAACTCAGACTGCAAGACGGCCCCGCTGTTATCCTCAATGCGCCCATAGATCGCATACGGCCCAGAGCCCTTGATCCAATAAATGAACCGGGTGCCGTCGTTGCAGATAACCTGCGTCGGCTTGCCGTTGTCCGAGCCCGTGCTGATGGTGGTCGCCACTGTGAATGTTCCTCCTTGGTCCGTGGTGTATTGGTCCTTGATGACGCCGCTATCTTCCAGCGTCAGATAAATTGGCCGGGTTCGTCGCCCCCGAGCCACTCGAACGGAAACCCAATCTGCGCTTCTTCCGGTATCTGCATCAGACCAACCCAGGGCGTTAGCCGATGTCGAGAACCAAGCCGTGCCGGACGCGACAAACGCCCGGTAATGCTCGCCCCCTCTGGCCACGTCGTAGGAGACATTTGTTCCGGCGTCGTTAGGAAGCCCAAAGACTCCAAAGTGTCCATGCCAGGGCGTGAGGTTTGCGTAGTGAACACCGTCATAGAAGATACGGTAGTCGTTGCTCTCGGAGTTATTGACTACGTGAGAGTGCCGCGTGATCGTCCAACCCACCGGGCTGCCCCCTTCCACGCTGGTCCATTCCGTCGTACTCGGTGACGGCTCCAGCAGCTTGATCCCCACGGGGCCAGGGGTAACGTACCGAGCGGGCTCCTGCGCCCAAACGTAGGCCACTTGTGCAAGGCTCCCCGTCTCATCCCAGTTTGCATCCCGCGTCCCCCGAGGCAGGTTCGCCAGAGGCGGCACTTCGGCAGGGGTGTTCAGGAAGGCAAAGCGCAGGGCCGTCAGCGTGTGGTCTGGCAAGAGGAACCCGTAGGTGCTAAGGTCAGCCCCGCCAACCGGAGAACGCCCGCCAAGTTCCACCGCGTCCAAGAGGTTCCCAATCTGCGTAGTCAGCCCGTTCGTTTCCACCTCGCCTAGAATCCAGTGCCGGTACCAAGCCAAGGCATCTAAGCCCGTGGGGTGGTTCGGGAATCCGCCGTCTCCGAGGGCCGTCACCACGGGCGGAATGTTCCACCCCGTCGTTTGGTCGTAATAGTCCAGGTTCCCCCAGCGCAGCCCGTTCCCGCCTTCCCCGGCCACCTTGGCCCAAATGAGCGAGGCGTGTTGGGGCGTCTCGTACACCACTTCGGGAGCCAAAGGCGGGTCATGCTCAAGAACCGGGTAGTCAATGGTCATTGCAAGGCCCGTGCCTGTGGCCGTCGCTTCGATGACCAATCGCCGCCGCGTAGACCCAGGCAAGAGAGAAAAGGCCGTCACCCGCTCCGGGTCTGCCACCGTGGCCGCAGAGATACCGCCCGCCGGAACATCGGCGCCTACGTCCGTCGCCACCCCTGCCCCGTGGCCCAAAGCCCAGGACCCCGCGTACTCCGTCGTATCGCCGCGGGGGAGCGCAAGCCGAATGCCCTTCAGGTCGCCGTCAGAGGCCACTAGAACGCGAGTGCCGTCCTGCCCCTCCAGGTAGAGGCTGACGCTAGAAACGTTCGTCACCGTCCAATCTAGCGTCACGTGGGTCGCAATGTGAGGCCACTGATACGGGGCCACCGTGAAGGAACCGAGGTCTAGCACCGCCTCCATCGTCGTAGCCGTGGGCGTGAAGGTCATCGAAGCCCCGTGCCCCAAGGTGCCCGCGTCCGGTGTCCACAACGAACTACTCGCGCTGGTGTAGGTGTAAGACGCCAGAGGCGTTACGTCAATCGTCTGCCACCGAGAGGCCCCGACCCAGCGCAGGGTGCCGTTGTTTGCCTCTTGCCAGGGGGCCAGCTCCCCGTCTTGGAGCGCGTTGGTGCCGAGGAGACGGTTTCGGGTTTGCCGCACCTCGCCGGAAGGTAGCCCCGCAAGGTCTAGCCATTGAGTTCGGATGACCTCCCAGTAGTCCAGCCAAGGCACCGCGCCCCCGTAAAGCTCCCACGCCACCGGAGGGAATCCGTAGCTCCAATGAGGGTTAGCCCAATAGTTGAAGTAACGAACCTGCTTGACCGTGTTGTGGTGCAAGGTGGCCAGGAGATCAGGGTTGGCCGTGATGTCCTCCACCGTCTTTGCTGTTTCAAAGCCCACCGATTCAAGGTCTTGCAAGTCTGCCGGGAATACTTCATCATCGCACCCGTCCGCCAGGGGCGTGGTGCCGGAGCCCGCTGAACGCGCCACCACTACCGGGCTGTAGATTGTCGTCGGCATCCCGTCCGTCTCGGCCTGGTGGGTTGCGCTGGTGGCCGTGAAGTACGTCTCCGGAAACGATTGATAAACCACGCCCGTGCTGCTGCTGTTGGTGGTCGTAATGGTGCCTACGGGCTTGCGCGACCTCGTGACCTCGTACTCCACTTCGGGCAGCCCGCCCCGATAGAGCAACGCCGCAAAGTCCGCCGATTCAATCCGGTCAAACCGCCGCGCCAGGTTAGGCGTCAGCCAAACCTCTCCGTACTCATCCCCGCCATCGAAAGCCGCAGGGCCAGGAGTCGCGCCGGGGCAGGTGCCCGTAGCCGACCGCTCCCGCATTGCGTAGGTGCGCAGGTTGAGGTGCTCCCCGTAGGTGCGGGTGCTGACCACGATGCCGCCCAAGGTCAATGACCCGGAGCCCGGAATAGCAGGGTAAGGATAAAGCGATACCGGGAGGTCTACCCATGACGCCGACCCCACGGGTTTCCACCGCCATCCGCCCGTGACCACGCTGGTAACTTCGCTCTCGCTGGTGTACGTCGGAGGTGCCACCGCCCCCGAAGCCGTGCCCGCGCTGCAAGTGCCGTAGACACGCACAGGAAGGCCAAGGAGAGGGCAATACCCAGGGGCCAACCCGTCACCGCTGATAGCGCCCGCGCCGCTGGTGTGGTAGGTGGTGCCATTGATGACCACCGTAGCCGCCGACCAAGTGACGTAGAAAGTATTTGGTGTAATGGTGGCCGCCCCTGGGTCCGCGCCCATGATGTAGACGCGGAAGTCATCGAAGGTGACCGAGCCCGACAGGTCCCAATCTCCCGTACCGTCGCTGAACGGGGTTGGTGACAGGTAGGGGCAGGAGACGGTAGTGACCGCGCCCCCGGTGCCGCCCGTCATGTCAATCACAATATCATTGAGGACCGCATTGACGGACGTGACCCGCCCGGTTTCCAGGGTGGCGTTATGGTCGCCCGTGGCGGAAAAGGTGAAGCTGTGCGACTCGGTAAATGTGGCGTCCGAGCGGAGGCTGAACTCGATTTCATCCGCCGCAAAGATCAACCCGGCGCGAGGTTCAATCGCCACAAGCTAAGGTACGCGAAGGATGTCGGGCTAGGGTCCGCTTTTATGCGCTTACGGACCAGGCGGATGAACTTCCAGGGACGCCCCCCCGGCGCAATACCTCCCGAACTTGTTTACTCAGCGTCAGCGGGCATAACGTCCAGCACTTCCCACTCTTCCACCCAATAGGGGAGCTCTCGTGTTGAGTGCTTCTCGCAAAACGCATCGGCTAATTCTTTCGTGCTGAACACAGATTCGATGTTCACTCGGTCGTGCCAGGCACCAGCCATCACCACCCAAACTTTCATCGCTTTACCTGTGCGGCTTTCTCTTGGCGGTACGCCATCAGTTCATGCCATGCCGCAATAGCGTTCGCCGCCGCATCTTCTGGGGTATCGCCTTGGCTATTTGCCCCGCTTACGCCTTCCAAATAGGAAGAGAACCCGCCTTCTTGGTTGGATTCCACAACAACCTTGAACGTAAACTCCCAAGTAAAGTGGCCCTCAATAACTCTTGCCGAACTGCTTGTAAACACTAACCCGTCGTTCATAGCTTCACCTATTATGCGGGTTGGGGGCCATCCGTGACCCCCTTCCACGCTAAACCCCAGGATCATCATCCGGCGAACCGGAGAGAGGATTTACCCGAGGGCTTCAACCAAACCACTGGCGGAACCACCCTGCCAGAGTCCCCCAGTCTGCCCTTTGGTAGTACCTCGGGGCCCCCTGGAATCTTGATAGTACCACGGGTCAAGTCCGCTTGTCTACTGCCTTCGGTGCTTTTCTCACCACCTTGGCCGTCAGCGGGTTCTTGCTCCGGTCAGCACTGCGCAGCCGCTCCTTCTGCGCCGCCACGATGTCACTGAGTCTTACGAATGGTCTCACGATACTTTCTCTCCAACGTAGGTAAACCGCCGCACGATCACGCCTGTGGCCTCTCGAATAAACGTCCCGCCGAACGAGACGATACGGTAGTTGCCCAGGCCGTCAATCGCCACCAGGTCACCGCGCCAAAGCGGCAACCCAGCATCGGGGTAAATCAACACGTCGTCCTCGTCCAAGGTATCGGGGAACAGAAGCAAGTCACTCTCCCATTCAATCATAGTCCGGGGCGTGGTCAGCCTATCGTAAAGCAGGTCAGTCACCCGCGCCAGCTCATCGGTGCTCTTGATTTCAGGGACGATGATCCCGTACCGCCGCTTTTCACCGACCCAACCCGCAGGGCGCAAACTCGGGGCCAGCGTCACATCCTCAAGCGTTTCTGCCACCTTGAACGCTTGCATCGGACGGTTCGAACGCGGGTCCCAACCAGTCACCCGCACCTCCGTCGCCTCGACCTCCAAGACCTCGGGGTTGGCCCGCAGTACGATTTGGTCCGGCGTCATAGCCGTCGCCGCATCCGCCCGCGTGGTGTAGAGCGTGAGAATGGGCGTACTCGGCAACTCGTCCGGGGACTTGGCGAAGAACTCTAAGCCCGTAGCGCGAGGCCGGAAGCCGTAAATCCAATTTGCCGCGTAGTCCCGAAGGAGCCGACGAATGACATCCCCCGCCGTGTCCCCCGCCTCAATCAGCCAAGAGAAGTCATCGCTGTTCGGCATGGGGTCAGGGGCCAGTGCATACGTCGTTTCGGTGATGTTCAGCGTCAGGTGAGTCGTTGCCCCAAATGCCAGCCGCACAACCTGCAAGATAGCTTGGTCAAACCGCAAGCCGTCTAAGGCCACCCGGTCAGGGAACATATAAGTATCCAGCACCCGCCATGCGTCGCGCACCTGATAGTTCATCCGCGCCGCGTCGGGGTTGTGGATAATCTCCCAGGACTGAGGGTCGCCGTAGCCATCGAGGATCGTGTAAGACCCAAGGTCAAGCCGCGCCGGACGATTCGCCATCGTGCGGAACTCGGCCACGTCCGCCTCTAGACCTTCAAAGTCGCGGATGTCGAGCGAGGCCATCACGCCCGCCGCGTCATCCGGCACCGAGAGCGAAGCCCCCACGACGTGCGTGGTCGCGTCATGTTCTTCGCTGGCGTCGGTGGTCGCCGTGGTCCCCCGGTAGGCCATCGCCACGCCGTAGACAAAGGGCGAGTACCCCGTGTTATTCGTCCCCAGTGTGACCTTGATGCGGCAATCCTGCTTGGTGTCATCAGCCACAAAGGCCGTCACCCCGTCATGCTCAAACAGGGCACACGCCGCCGTCTGAGTGCCGAAGTACGCCGGATGCCCCCAAACCCGGTAAGACTGCGAGCCAACCCAGGACGTATTGCCAAACGTGCCCAGCGTCGCGCCTGTGGCCGGTGCCGCCGCAAACGAGAGCTTCTGCGTGAAGAAGTAGCCGGACGTGGGGAACACCACCGGGGCCACCTGCACCTGCGTCCCGCCGCTTACGACGTTGAACCAGAACTTCGTACCCGGCGTGATCGTGGGGCTTGTATCGTCGCTGTCAATGTCATCAAAGTGCACCGAGAACCCAGAGCCCTTGAACCCGTAGACCAATAACTCCCGATGCCGGAAGGGCAGAAGCAGGACCTTGAAGAACTGCCCGCTCTGGGCGTCCGGGGCTACGCTCCCCGTGATGTTGCCCGAGCCAAATACAGTATCACCTTTGAGAACCGCAACGTATCCATCAGAGTAGAGTTCCACCGTGACGCGCCCCGCAAGGCCGCTAGAAGGGCTTGCCACGCTGTTCCACCCGCAGCGCATGACCAAGAACCGCTCGCCGCTTCCGTAGCCGAACCAGGCCACGCAGAACCCCCGGTTCTTATCGTAGGTCGCTGTGGTGATGGCCGTATCGTTTACCGCCGTGTCCTTCACCGAAAGCCACGGGCCTTTGCCCCGTTGGTCTTGACGTTCCTCCCAGTTGCCCGCCGTGCCCAGCGTGAACGCCGATAGTCCGAGCTTGGCATAGTCGCCGCTGTTGGAAGTGTCCCAGGCAGGCTCTACGCAAGACGGGGCCAGCATGAGCGTGTTGGTGATGGGGTCTACCCAGGTGTTTGAGAAGGTCGCGCCGTCGAGCTCGCCTACGAGTTCCCGCCCGGACGCCGTGACAAAGAGCCAATCCTTAGCCCGCCGCGTTTGCGCGTGGTCTAGGTGAAACGTCAGGGCCAATTAGAACCCCCTGCGGGCCTGTAACGGCCCCATGAGTTCAATGATAGCCTTCCGCACCCCCGCCGCGATCATCTCCTCAGCCGAGCCACCGCGCCCGCCGCGCCGGATGTCGGAGAGTTCCACCGGGGTAACGCCCATTGCGCCGAGGTTGCCCCCGCCCAGGATGGAGCGTTGCAGGTCCACCATTTGCCGCGTGTTGGCTTCGATGGACGCAAGGTGATTGACGGCCCGCGTGTTGGCCTTCTTGGCTTCATCTTGCGCTTTAGCCGCCTTCTCTGCTTCTTCCTTTACCGACCCAGCCGTGTTTAAGGAGGTGCCAATCCCAGAGCCCAAGAACGTGCTTAGCCCGTTTCCGGTCATTGCTTGCGCCGCCGCCTGCCTCGCTCTATACTCTTCGGCGTATGCGTTCTGCACCGACCCCGCAATGTCAGCCGCCTGGAACGCAGGCCCGACTCCCGGCAAGGATCGCAGGATGGTCCCCACAATCGGGTGCGAGGCCCACTTCTGAATGGTGCCGAAAAGGTTCCCAATCCCGGTATTGAGCCCGGTGATTACCTGAGTCAGCGCGTACACCTGCGCCGCCGCTTCATTGACCGACTCGCTTAGCCCGTCCACATTGTCGCGGAAGGGGTTCAGCGAATCAATGACATCGGCAATACCCTCGCCAATCATCTTCAAGCCGCCGGACGATTCCAGGTCCTCAAGCACTGAAGTAACGTCCTTGATCCCAGAGGAGAACACGCCAAATGCCACGCCCTCCCCGATGCTGGCAAGCCCAAGGCTAACCGCCGACCGCAGGTTTTCCAGGCTGTTCTTGGCCGAGTCCGCCGCCTTCGGCATTTTCTCAAGACCTTGGACAATGGCCTCTAGGGCGTCCCGAGAATCCACGCCCATTTTCTTGAGTTCGCCGCCGTCCGCCGTGCCAAAGGCGTCCATGAGGATACGGTGTGCCGGAAGCCCCGCCTCGGCTAATTGATTCAGTTCTTCGCCGCTCAGGTTGGGACGGGAGAGAATCTGACGGATAGCCATAAGCACCCGTCCGAGTTCTTCCTGCCCGCCCCCCATGAGAGCCGTGGCGTTGCCCGAAGCCCGTAGCACCCGCTCAGATTGAGCCGCGGTGAGGCCCTGCATCCGAAGGCCGCTAAAGCCCTTGATGGCCTCCTCAAGCCCCAAGCCCGGGAGCTTTGCAATGTCCCGCAGGACACGCATGGCGTTGGCCGCGTTTCTCGCGTTGCCTTCGACGGCCTCTAGCCCCTTGGCAAGAGCGTCATACTTCGCGAACTCGTTGAACGCCGCAACCCCGACGCCCACAATCGCCGCGTTCAGGGAGGCGTAGGCCATTGCCGCCTTACCAACCCACTCAATGACGTTAGGCAGGCCGCTGACTAGGTCGGAGTTGGCCGCATTGATACGGCCTACCGCCGCCTCATGGCTGCTGGAATCCCCGACAAACCGGGTCACCAAGGTATCTACAACGCTAGCCATGTTTCGCTTTCTCGTAGGCTTCCGCCTGTTCCTCGGACTCAAGCATTGCCAGAGCCATCATGTCAATCAGCCAGCGAGGGTCAAACCCCGGCATGAGTTCTAGTTCGTCGGGGTGTCGGCCCCACACGTCTCGGGCGACTCGCAGCCGGATTCGCAGGACGTGGTTGTCCCGCAGGGCGCTTTTCCCTCAATCGCCGCCGTGACCTGCCCGACCACCGGAGACAGACAAGCCGCCATGAACGCATGCCGCACTTGCTCAAACACCGGACCTGCAAACGCCGCCATGATGCAGAACTGATGCCGCTTGGTTTCAACGTCAAGCTCATCGTCTCGCACCGTCTCGGCAAAGATGTAAGCCCAAACCAGGCAGGCTAGACCGCTGTCCCCTACCAGTTCCCCCATAGCCTCCCGCGCCTCTCCTGTGGCGTGTACGCGGGCATTCTCGGCCCATTCTAGGCCCGCCGCCTTCAGGTCCGCCAGTTCAGCCGCATTCCGCACCCGGCGAAACTTGACTTCGACAAACTCACCCGAGATCGTGGGCAGGTTTACCGAGAAGTCATCCTTCGGCATCCGGTACTGAGCAACAACGTCAGTCAGATTCATCGGCTACCTCCTCTTCCTCCTTGGGCTCTTCCTTCGGCTCATCCTTCACGGGAGCCGGGCCACCAAAGAAGCCGTACGACTCCTTCGTGATCTGCTTGTTCTCGATTTCCTTCTTGTCTCGCATATCGTTAGACCGTCGCCGCGTCAGTGATCGCGCCTACGCCCGCCCAGGTCATGTTCTCCGTCACCACCGAGCCGTTGCTGATGTTGATGGAGTACGACTGAATCAGCGCGTTACCCGTGTAGGCAACTCCGCCGCTCGCCTTGGTGGTCCAGGCAATCGCAAGGGCCGTTTGCGGAGCGTTCAGAATCTTCTCCACAATCGTGGTCGTTCCCGTCGGGGCCGCCGGCATATCGCCCGTAAGCGGGTCTTGCCCAACGAAGTTTACCGTCACCGTTTGCACCTGGCCGTTAGAGGCACCATGAGCAAGACTGGTGATGATAACCGGGAAGGTCACCGCGTTGCCGTTGAGCGTAAAGGTAAACACCCCGTCCGCATCGCCCGGAGCATCCAACGCCGCCATCAGCGGGACCGCAGAAGTCGGAACCTTGAGGGTGGCCGTGCCGTCAATCGTGGAGCCCGTGTAGACCGGGTAAGCCCACCCATCCTCGCAAGCGTCGCCCATCGCGTGAGTGGCGTTTACGTTCATGGTCAGGCTCTCCACCGAAGCAACGTAGGACGTGCCAAGGATGCTGGCCGCCGTAAGGTCTAGGTTCGTCACTCGCGCCGGGGCCACCTTGGTCACCACAAACGAACCCGCGAGGCTCCAGGATTTTTTGACCGCTTGCGGATTCGCATACTTCCGGTTGATGGCTTGGCCTTCGGAGGTCGCTACCGTCTTGGTGAGCGTGACATTCTGGGCAAGCCCGTTGTAATCTACGCCCCCGATAGTGAGAACGCTAACGTCTAACTGTGTGGCCCGTGCCGACATTCTACGCTAAGGTACGGACTTTCGATTTGCCGCCCGGACCTGGTTGATGTAGCCCTGCGACCGAGCCCGGTGACGGATACGCAGAATCCCGTCCTGGCCATGCCGCCGCCGTTCGCCCATGACGCCGCGAGGCTTCATATACTTGGGGCCCTTGGGGGTAAAGAGATACTTCGCGTGACGGCTGCCCGAGCCTACGTCCCAGGAGTTCTTGCCCGCCTTTCGGACAAAGATAGCCCGCCGCGTCCCGCCCGTCCACTTGTTCGTCGGGAACGGATTGACCGCGCCGGAGCGCGAGACTTGCCGACGACCGCTATCCCGCAGCCCCAGGCTCGCCCCCCGCTTGGCAGCTGAGAGTTGCATAGCCGACCGCGCCCGCCGTGCGTACGGATGCCCCATGCGCCGCAGGTCTTTCTCTTGGAGCGTTCCCCGCGTAGCGTCTACAAGGTCCTTGCCGCCCTCTTTGGCAAGATCGCGGATGACCTCCTCAATCTTCTTGCCCACGAGGTCATGCCGCTTGGCAAACGCCGCCGCATACTTCGCCGGGGTCGTGTAGGTGCCCATGCGCTACCGCTCTACTGAGAGGAAACAAGAGTAGACCAACTGAACGCCGTACCGCTCGTTGCCGTCAATGTCCACCCGCCGGGGCTCGCTGATTTGCCCCAGGTAGCCGTAGGTGCCCATGTTCAGCACCCCGTAGAGTTCCGCTATGGCAAGTTGCGCCTTCCCGATAAAGGCCGCGTCGTTGCCGTTCACGGCGTCACTCTCAAAGATTCCCGTAATCGTCCACGCAATCCCGACCTCATCCGTCACCGGGGTCTCGTTCTGCATGGACGTAATCTCCGCATCCATGAACACCACGGGAAAGTCCGCGTAACCTTCGGGCAACTGGAACGGGTCATGATAAACCGCCACCGGGTCCCAGGCTTGCTTGAGCGCATCCACCACCGCGCCCCGCACGGCCAGGTAAGAAGTATCCAGGTCCGCCATTACTGCCGCACCACCAAGATTTCCCAATGGTCCAAAAGAAGCCCGTGAGCAATCCGCTTCTTGGCCCGCACAATCCAGGTTGAGCCGTCAATGATGAGCTTGCCTTCTTGCAGGATGCCGTCTCCGTCCGCCGGGTTGCACATCCAAACGCCAGCCCGGTCCTCCTCGATGCCCCACCGCTCAATCATGTCCTTCGTGGTGAGTTCATCTAACTGCCCGAGAATCGTCGTACCGGAGCCCGAGTATTGGCCCCCTACGATGACGCCCGCCGTGGTGCCAACCGTCGCAGAAACGGCAGCAGGGGCCTTGTAGGTGGCACTGTGGGGGCGCAAGACCAACGCCACTAGAACACCTCCGCCCGCTTGTAGCGCATCATCACGTCTCGGTAGTTCTTCTTGAGTCGGTCAATAGTCGAACGGCCCGCCTCTTGCCCATACTTGATCTTCACAAGCCCTTGCTCCAATTCCGCCACTGAGCCCGACGGCCCCGCCGCTAACTCCAAGCACTGCGCTACGGCCTTGTTCAGCACCGCGAACCAGGCGTCCTCGTGAATGTCATCATCGTAGCCCAGCCGACCCGTCACGCTGATCGTCCGAGGCTCGCCCGTCAAAGGCACCCGGAACCGCAGGGAGGTGATGGGCTTCATGGTCGTGGTGTTGTTGTAAGGGTTTGCCCAGTAGTCCGTCCCTTCCGTCATTGTGACGCCTGCCACGGTCACCGTGGTAATGGTAAAGAAACCAGGAAGCCGCAGGGTGTAGGCAAAGGTGGGGTCAAACTGAAGCGTAGTCGTGCCCACGTTGGCAAGGAACGGAGCCCAACCCGTATCACGCTCCCACTCGGCAATGACCTGAAGCATGATGTCCGCCGCCGCATAGCCCGAAGGGATGGAGCCGCCGACCCCCGCCACCGCATTGGTCAATTCTGTGCCCGTCGGCCACGCTGACTTTGGCATTCTGGTCTAAGGTACGCCGCCCGGCCATTTTCAAAAAAAGTCCCTATGGCCCTTGACTTTCTGTCGCAGGGGTGCGATAATAACACCACGGGCTACAAGCCCGCCCAGGTGAAAGACAATGAACAAGACCACAACCACTGCCGCCGAAGTGCGCGACGCTCTTTACAGCGCATGGACGCCAGCCAACGGCGCGACTTTGACTCTGCGTAAAGGACGGCACACCCGTGAGGCTCGTCTTTATGCCTCGAATCGACACGACCTCTGGCTCTTCAAAGCAATGAACGCGCGTGGCGATAAGAACCTAGCCGCGAGGCTTGACTTGCGACAGCCGATGCCGGGCCACATCTTTGATGGGTGGGTGATTGTCGAGTGACCGTAGCCGAAGCCGCTAAGACCTGGGGCGTACACCGCTCCAGGGTCTTGGTCTGGATCAAAGAGGGGCGCATCCAGGCCACCCGACACGAGACGGCCCACGGCCCCATCTGGCTGATTGATGACCACACCCAGAAGCCGGAGCCCAAACCGCCCGGACGCAAGCGGCAATAAAAAATGCCCCCCGGTTTCCCGAGGGGCCAGCGTTGGTGTGCTTTGGGTTGTCTTAGAGGTCGCCGCTGACCATGACGTGCAAGGAGCCGACAAAGCCGTTTGCATCGCCAGAGGCCACCGTGGCAGTGATCCACTGCGTAGCCGAGGCCCGCTGAGGCTTGGCCACGCCGTTGGTGCCGTTGTCCGTGTCATTGTACGAATCAGCCACCCCCGTGGTGTTGATGCTGATGCCGTCCAAAAGCACGTCCGAGCTAGTCGTGCCGTTGGCCGCAATCCCGATGTCGAGAGTGCAAGCCCCGGTGCTGGCGGTGTCGCGCTGGAGCCAGGCCCGGTGAACCCAGGTGCCCGCCGCCCCTTCCAGAGCAAACGAGGCCACCTGGCCCGAGGTCTTGGCTGCGGTCACCGTGATCGGCACCTGCAGGACAACGACGCTTGAACGGTCTTGGTTACCGTAAACGATTTCGCCCATTAGAGCCCCGTCACCTTACAAGCCGCCGCATCGCGGAAGGACACCACGTTACCACGCAGGTCCGCCTTGAAGCGAAGCACGTTGCCGATGAAGTCCGTCCCGTGGGAGTCCGTCATCGAGAGGGTCACGTTGCGCCGCATAGCCACCGAGAAGTAATTAGTGTCAAGCACGAGAGCCGTGCCCGCAGCCAAGTTCTGATCGGTGATGATCTGGCGACCCCAGATGCGCTGGGCCGGAGCGTCCACGGGGTTACCGTAGATGTAAACGCCGTCAGCCGTGCGGGCCAACACCAGTTCGGCGTAGTCCGCAATGTTCATTGCAACGAGGTTAGCCATCGCGCCGCCGTTGGTCGTAGCCGCGTCGCTGTCCACCTTGACGATGGCATTCATGATCGCATCATAGATCGGGTCCGCGCCCTTGGCCTGAGTTTGGATACCAGCCAGGTTCAAGATGCCTTCCCAGTTGGGATCATTGCCGTCACCGTTCACTACCTGGTTGCCAGCCTTCGCCCGCACCATGAAGCCAAGCCGACGTTCGATCAGGGCTTGCACCCCGGCCTCATCTTCCAGTTGTTCTTGAGTCACCGGGATGTGAACACCGACGCGGTGCATGGGCACCGTGCGTTCAGTCCACGCCAGCGCAGCTTCGTCGTAGGCCGAGCCTTCCGACTTGGTGCCCGCGTTGTTGGTAAACGTCGTTTCAGCCATGAACTTGTAGGAGGTCTGGCTGACCGGGATAACCGGGAGGAAGTCCATCAGAAGCGGCTGCACCTGAACGGTGTCAATGACGATGCCCGAGCGGTTCACGAACGGAGCAAAGCCCGCCGACTGCGTAACCGTGGTCTTGACCTCGGCAAAATCAGCGAACTCAATTTCCTTCGCGCCCATCGAACGATGCTCACGGTAGCCCTTGGCCAACGCGCCCACGCCTTCGCGCAGTTGCTCTTGGTAGGACTTGGCAGTCGGTTCACCGCCACCAATGTTAAGACGGTTGGCAACGGTGCGATCTTCACGGGCCTTGGCCGAAGCCTCAGCCAGCGCATCACGCTTCGCGCCAAGCTCGTTCAGTTCTTGGTTACGGGCGTTGATCTCGTTGAGTTGGTCAGCGTTGAGGTCGGGGTACTCCTTGCCGTCGGCCATCTTCTTCATGGGCGCGGCGGAAAGAATCCCCTTCAGTTCTTGAGTCTTGGACTCAATCTGTTGGTTCAGTTCAAATAGGTTCATTGGGTTAGCTTTTGAGCCTCAGCGAGAATGGCTTCCCACCCTTCAGGGAAGGAATCAAACTCCTGGGCATCTTCGGTCGGGGCATCCTTCAACGAGTCCGAAAGGTCGAGAATCTTCGAAGCCAGGGCGTCAAGCTCCAGAGCCCGCGCCGCCTTCCATTCATCGCCTCGGCCCTCGCTGATCTCAGCAAGTCGCTCTGCGTAGTCCTCAACATCCGCCGTGATGTCCTCGAACTGTTTGGCCCGGGGAACGCCGCGCCCCTTAGCCGCTAAAACTTTGGCCTGATCGTTAGCAGGCATGGTCACCACCGAAACCTCAAAGACTTCGATGCCATCCAGGTATCGCACTTCTTCGCCGTCAGCCGTGCCGTAACTAGCCTCCTTGGTGAAGTAACCAATGGAGAGCCCTACAGACTTCCCAGCCGCGAGCCGCTCATTGACCTTGGCACGAATAGCCTGGGCATCAGGAGTACCGTGGAACGTGGCCTTGATGTAAAGCCCCTGCTCATCTTCCCGCACTTCCTCGAAGTAGCCGACCGGTTTGCTCCAATCGTGCCCGTCACCAAGGAACCCATCCTTGACTAGCTTTTCAAGGTTGCGAAAGGCCCCGTCACGGATCACATCGCCGTAGCTGTCACGGTTGCCCTTGATGGCCCCGTAGCCCTCAATCGAACCGTTACCCTCGGAGATCGCCTTGATCGCGGCCTGACCGTTGGGCAGCAGGAGTAAGCTCTTGCGCTCCATTACGCTAAGGTACGGCTGTCACGCCGCAAGCCCAAGCGAGGCCACTAGATCAAACTCTACGGGGTCAAACGCCGCCACTCCTTGCACCGTCTCCACCCGGCATTTGCAATTCCCCATGCAAGGGGTTTGCCCTTCGCGGGGCATGGTGTAGAGGGTTTCGCGGTAGTAGGGCGACTGGTCCGCTAGAATCGGGCAATCCGTACAATGGTCGGCCACACCTAGAATCCAGTTGAACTGTTGCCGGGGCTCGTGATTGTCCACCCAACCCCAGGACGCCGAACTCTCAGCCTTCGGGGTATACATCCCCGCCCGCCGCGCCACTTGGTCCATGCGCCACTCCCGCGCCTCGGCATCGAAGTACCGTGCGTCCGTGCCGTCTAGCGCGTTCAGGAACCCCCGGAAGTAGGATAACTCGGTCAGCCCCAACATCCGCCCTCGGTCAGCAGCAAGCCCAGGCACCACCGCCTGCACTGCCGCAACCTCTTGGCCGAGGATGTGCGCCGCCCGGTGATTGTCCGTCGCCAGCGACAGAAATAGGTCTTGCGCCGATTCCGCCGATAGCCCGCCGTTCAGATACCGTTCAAGAATGTCGAAGATGTCGAGGCCGTAAGCCGTCACCAATTCCCGCAGCCGCCGCATTGCGTCCGGGCTTGGTTCGGCTTTCACTTCCCGCTCTGCCTGCTTGAGAATGATGCCCTCGCAGTAGGCCATTCGCGCAACGCTAACCTGGCACATCAGCGGCCCTCTGGCTTGTTGTGCCACTTGCCGCAGTAATCGCACTTGCCAGCAGGCCCCGAAAGCAAAGAGGAGCCTCCGCAAGCGTCGCAGGAGCAAGCCCATAGCACGGGGGCAGGCTTAGGCAACGTTGGCGCGTGGAGCGGCACTCGGTTAGAGCCTACAGAAAGGTTCTGAATTATTGGCCGCACTGTGGCCATTGGCATCGCGCCCCAACCCACTACTGAGGAACCTCCGACCGCTTGCCTGCCACCACGCCCGCCATCAGGGACGCCATGTCGGTGCCCTTGAGCATCCAGACATACACGCCCTCATCTTCCGGCGCCGGCTTCATGCCTACCTCGCGCTTCCATGTGGCCCGGTCAATCGCGTTAGCCAGGAACGCCTCAGTAGTTCGCTTGTAAAGGGCGTCGGTGTCATCCGACAAAGCCCGGATGTTCTCGTAGTCGAACGCAAACCGATAGTTTGGGTCCTCGCCCCAGAAGTCCACCCCAAGCTGCATCGTCAGGGCTTCGGCAATCAGCCGCCACTTCGGAATCAGGAACTGCTCAACCGCCGCCTCACGCGCCTCGGCATAGTTGGTGAACGTCGAACGCTCAAGCCCCACCTGTAAGCCGATGACCATAGCCGGGATACCGAAGATCGCCGCGAGCTTGGCATCCAGGTAAGCCTGAATCCGATCTAAGGCCATGTCATCCGGGGAGTACGATAGCCGCTCTACGTTCATCGGGATGGTCGGCACAATCGCGCCGCCTGCCCGGTTGCCGCTACTCATCTCGGTGTAACGGTCTTTGACTTCCTTCGCTTGCTCCCCGCCAAAGTTTACGGCCTCAGTGTCCTTGGGGCTAATCAGCACCGACGGAGCCGGGGAGCGAGAGACGGAGAGCATGTAAGCCTGAACCTCCCGGTCTGTGGCTACCGACATCGCCGCCTCTTTCATGCGCGAACGGCCCAGGAACGGGTTTAGTGGGTCCTGCCCGTCCATGACGTGAATGACATCCTCCGGGGGAGCAAGGAACGTCTGCCCGTTGCTCAGGCTCACTTGGTAACCCTTCAGAACGCCCTGCTCCACTCGGGGGGCAATGGACGCGCCGCGAATGGCTGTCTGCCCAACCACGCGCCCTGATGCACTGCGCAGCTTGTAGGCGTAAGCGTTGCCCCCGATCACAAGGGATTCCATGAACACCTGCTGCATTTGCGCGTAGGTGACCTTGGGGTTATCGGGGTCCGGCCTGCGGATGATCTGCATAGCCGGATGGTCCGGCACTACCTCCCACTCGCCATCACTGTTCCGCCGCTCCACATTGAGGGACGGCTCGCTTCCCTGGGTCATCGCCCAGTTCACGATTGCCATGACGGAGGAGGACCGCCGTGCGTCGGCCTCGGAGCCGTTTAGCATCAGGGAGGCCCCAAAGGGAGGCAACCCCGCCACCACGGTGCCGCCTTCGCTCATCGTGAGGAAACTAGACTTAGCCTCTTTCTGCCACGGCCAACGCACCCGCATCTAGGCTAAGGTACGGCTTGAGGGTTACGGGCTAGTTTCGCGCGCCTTGCGTTGCTGTTCGTACTCGGCTTGTTGCCGCCGGAACTCTTGCTGCCGCTCATCCTCAAGTTTCCGCGCCAAGACCTCAATCTCTTTGACGATCTCGCGCATTTCCGCAAACGACTTGAACCCCGGCTCGAACTCAGGGAACATCGGCATGAAGTAGAACTCGGTGCCTACTTGGATGGCCGTCGCGTATGTCTTGTGCGTAGAGTAGCCGCGCCACGATACGGCCCAGCCGTTACTCCACTTGCCCTCCTCACGGACTTGCTGCCCAAAGTGCAAGTGATACGAAACCCCATCGTTCACAAATGACTGCGGCCTTAGCTCTGGGTCCATGAACGGGCTAGTGAACACGTCAGCCACGCGCCACCTTCCTTGGGGCACGGTACACATTACTCCGAGAATGGTACAACACCTCAAGGTAGCCCCAGGGGACGCCGTCCTTAAAATGGCCAGCGCGGATGTGTTGCTCCAATTCGCAAGCACATTTGCTCACCCATGCCTTATCGGCGTGTTCCTTCTTACGCTGAAGCGCGAGCTTTGCCCGCTTAACTCTTTGTGACATTCCATTTCACCTGGAACCTATATTTTACCTCAAGCCACATGGAACTCGCGACGTTTCGCCAGCTTATTGAAGCCCCTAGCCGCCGCGTCTACTTGGTCATCATGCTTGCCAAGCGGGAACGTGCGCATCTCTTCCACGAGGTCCGATGTCCAATGCGCCCGCACCGCCGCGATATTCCCCGCGCCCACCTGCGCCGCTAACGGTTCCGCCCTCAGTTCCTTGCTGCCTGTCTCCGTTTCGTCGTACACCGAGAACCCCGCAAGCAACCGCTTGAGCGAGGCCACCACTTCCTTGCCCGCCGCCCCCGGGTCTTGAGGGATACCGATGCGCACCCCCACCCCGTCCTGTTCCGCCGTGCGTCTGATGATCCGGTTTCGCTCGGTGGCATCCCACTGACCCCGCACCACATCCACGACGTAGAACGTGCCTTCGCTGTCCGGCCCGCACATCTTCACGCCCGCCGTATAGTCACCACCGCCGCTTGTTGCCGCAAGGTCCCACACCCGCACCGTAGGCAGGCCCACAGGCACCTCATGAGTCTCCACAAAGCGCAGCATGGACACCTTGAAGAGCGAGCCTTCCCGGGGCGTGGGGTTGCATTGATAAAGAGCCTCAAAGGTGTAGGGGTTCATCTCCCGGCGTGACTCAAGTTCTTCCCGCGTCACCCGGTCCGGGCATAGGGCCTCACCTGGCTCCCGGCCCAGCGGGTCATCTTCGAGAGCAAGGGCAGGAAGTTGGATCACCGTCCACCGCTTTGCCTGGGGACTGTTCAGGATACGCGCCTGCAACCCGTCATGGTGCCAAGGGGTAAGCGTCATCACCTGGTGCCGAGGGTTGCGCGTCATCCATACGTCCGTGTACCACTCCCAATGCCCATCACGCACCTTCTGAGACTCGGCTTCCTCCCGGTCCTTGATGGGGTCGTCAATGATGCCGATGTCCACCGGGTTACCCGTAAGGCCCGCGCCGATACCTACGGCCCGCACCCCGCCGCCCTGGTCTGTCTGCCACTCCTGAACGGCTGCCCGGTCACCAATGAGGGGTATGCCGATCTCGGTAGCCAGGCGCCGCGCCGAACGGCTGAACCGGTTGGCCAGTTCCTGGTTGTACGCCGCCATTGCCACGCGGGTACTCAGGTCACGATGCAAGAGCCAACAAGAAAAGCGGATGGTGTTTTGCTCTGTCTTACCGTGCTGAGGGGGCACCATGAACAGGGCGTTTTGGATCTCATCATCCGCTAGGGCCTGCAAGACTTCCTGCATCTTGGCTAGGTGCGGCCACCCCCAGGACCATGAGGGGGTAGACCACGGAAGGAAGCGGGAGAACTCCCGGCGGGCTAGTTCCGCCCTAACCGCTGCTAGACTCGGAATCCTCATGCCGCGCCCGGATTGCTTCGATGGCGGCTAGTTCTTCGGTGGTGAATTGGTCTAGGGGCTCGTCAATCGCCGCGATACCCACCTCTTGCCGCACCGCGCCTTCTAACCTGTCCAAAAGAATCTTGATGATGGCCGGGTTGCCTGCTTGCGCTTCGTCCAGAATGGCCCGAGCCACCTTGTCAGCCTCGGCTTCATCCTTGAGCAAGTGCCGGAGCCTAGTCACGATGCTCACCGACCCCTTGGGGCGGCCCCCAGGGTTGCCCGACTGCCCCGGCTGGAACCCCTTCCCGGTCGCGCCCCCGAGTTGTTTTCCGGTTGATTCTGAACGTCCCGCCAATAGGCTTACCCCCGCTCAAAGACCAAGAGTTCGGCCCAATCTTGCCGCCCCGCAAACACCAAGGCCGTAGCCAGAAGGTTCACGGCTTCCTCCACGTCGGCAAAAGCGTCCTCACTGATGCGCCCCACCAGAATGCCCGCGTTAGGGAATAGCCCGAAGGGGAGTTTGATGCGAAGGCCGAAGCGAACCCGGATCACAAAGCCCCCAGGCCAAACGCGCCAGCCGCCCCGGACATAGCCCCGGCGATCCAACGCTTCACGGCGAGGCCCCAATCAAAGGGCAGGGCAGGGTCAGACTTGGCCCATGCGTTCACGTCCACCGCAATAGCGGCCAGCAGGCCACCAAGGGCACCCGCAATAATCAGTTTGTAGTTCATTGTCGCTCCTTCAAATCCGCCCGAATCTCACGGACGCCTTCTTTCAATTCTAGCACGGTCGCCTTGATGACCGCCACGTCCTCACTCAACCGCTGAATCTCGTTGCGCGATTCCACCAGTTGAGCGTCCAGCCGCCGCACGTCCGTCCGGGTTTGCTCGATGGCGATCTGAATCGTGGCCACCCAAATACCAAGGGCAAACGCGCCGTAGACCAAAACCTTCACCCATTGCGCGGATTGCTCGTAAGGCTTGAGCCGAGCGTCTAGCGCATGGCCGATGGCTGATTCTAGTTCGCTCACCCGTTCCACCCCTGACTCTGCGGCTTCCACGGCACCAACTCACCCATGAAGCGATCTGCAAACTTCCTAAAATCCCAGGCGCGGGGGTCGTTCTTGCGCCCCGGGGATACCAGCCTGTGAGTGCTGATGTAGCGCAGCGACCGCTCATACTTCATCAGTTCGCGAATCAAGACCTCGGCCGCCGTTTCCTGCGCCGCCGTCACCCGCTCTACTCCGTCGTTCCGGTTGGCAAAGGCGATGCCCACCGTGTAGCCGTTGCAGTTAGCACCATCCCACCCGTAGGACTTGCCCGCATGCCACGCTTGCCGCCCCGTAGGGACGCACTTGGTGATCGCCCCGTCTCGCTCGATGATGTAATGGTAGCTCGCCATCACGTCACCACGCCGGAGCCATGCCACCGATGACGCCGCCGAAGCCCCCGCCGTAGAGTGCATGATGACTCCGGTAATCGGCTTGGTTCGCCGGGATGATTTCAGCCAAGCGGCAAGAGGCGTTATCTTCATTGGCTATCAGAAGGTACGGAGGTCAAAGCCTGAGAGAGATGGAACATCAGCATTTGCGCCCCCTGCTTGGTCAAGCGGTGCTCCTTCACGAACCGAGGCCAGGACGGGGATTCCCCCTGCTCAAAGTAACGAATCAACATCAGCCCATCGTTCACCAGGCACCAGTAAGGCGCGGAGAACTGCTCCCCGTATTGCTCGAACAGTTGCCCGGACGCCTCGCGCCGCCGGATGCTTGCGTAGGCTTCGCACTCAAGATCGCTGATGTCCTGGGCGTAATCTTGCCAAATGAGCGAGAGGGTAAACCCGGCTGAATCCGTGGGCCGTTCTGGGCTGACCTGTTCAGGGAGGATGTCAGTGGGGGAATCCTTGCGCCGACCCCGGGCCGCACCGATGTCCATGATGGCGTTCGTGAGCGCCCGGTTGAGGTACGAAGTCCAGGTGTTCCCGAACCCCGTCCGTTCGCTAATCTCGTACTTCCGCGCCGCCTTCCACACTGCCAGCCGCACCGCCGCCATGAGTTCAGCGTCCACCGGAATGCGGGCTTGTTGGCATTGGAACCGGATCGTCTTGGCGTAGGCGTCTAGCCAAAACTCAAGTTCTTCGGGGACACCCTGGGCCGCTCGTTTGATCCGATAGATTTTCTCCGAGCGGTCCATCTGTGCCTCCTACCAGTTAGACAGTTGGCGGACGCCAATCGTGCCATCGGGTTTCACCACGGGCTCAAAATAGAGCGTGGTCCCCACCAAGTTCCCGCCCACCGCCACCGGGATAACGTGCCGCTTCGGGTCCTTGCGAGCCTCTCTGAGCGCGATCTGATGCGGGTTTTCCGTCGGCACCGCGCTGACGGCTTGAATCTTCACTTGCAGCGACTTGGCTAATTCTTGGCGGGCCAGCAAGGTGCGCCGCTTAGACTTGAGTTTGCGCTGATAAATGCGTTTCCAATGCTCCACCCGCTCTTCCTCGGTCATCATTGCCACCCCGGCTTTCACCTTGCACTTATCGCAAAGCAGTCTCTTGTTGTTCGCCACCCGGACCCGATGCTTCTGGCAACCCCGGCAAGGGATGTGCGCTAGCAACTCCACACGGTTTCCGCAGGCTATCGCTTCGGTTGCCACGGCCACCCATTGACCCGAGCCGAACTTCTTTCGGAGCCGTTCAGCACACGAGGAACAGGCACCATGATGGCGGGTATGCGACTTTGACGCACTTCCCGTTTCACACACCCAGCAGTTAGGCACCGTAAGCCCCCGAATCCTCAAGGCACAAGGTTACCTGATTTATCCGCGCATCCCAATCCATGCGTTTCCCGTGCCGATTCTTTTCAATCTTCACGTCTCGCTCATCCTCACCCCGCGAACTCTTGAGCACCAGCAGGGTAAAGGCGGAATCGTTCTGATACTCCTTCGAGCCCCGGAGGGAATACCCACCGTTTTGCTCCCGGTTGATCTGCGACAAGGCCACCAGCGAACACTGCGTTTTCTTGGCGTAGACCCGAAGGTCCTCCGAGATTTGCTGGTGCACTTCGTAGTGTTGCAGCCGCCCCGCGTTGGCCAGTCGGAGCTTCTGAACGTAGTCGATGATCGCCCGGTCTACCGGGAGTTTGTCATGCTCATCCTTCATCCAGCCGATGATCTCTTCCGCCGTCGGGTTCGAGGCTAGGGACGAATCGTAAATATCCATGCCCGTCCGGTGTACCGCCTCCGCCGCCTCTTCCCACGATGCCAGGTCGCCTGCTTCTTTGGCCTCGCGCTTGGAATAGTGCCCGGTCATCTGCTTCATCAGCCGCGCCACCAACTGCGCCGATGTCATTTCAAGGGAGACAAATAGCACACGCCGCCCCTGGCGGATGTCATGCGCCGCCAACTGAGTCCCGAGCAAGGTCTTACCCGCGCCCGTGTCCCCGCCAAAGACGGACATTTCCGAACGAGGGAGCCCCCCGAACCGCGTCAGTTCATCCACCACCGCAATGCCCGTCGAAAGCCCGTAGACGGCAGGCTTATCGTCCAGCGTGTCCAAGATGTCCGAAGCGTTCACCACCGGGCGGATGCCGAAGTGTAGCCCTTCGGTGATACGGGTTGCTGCCGCCAGGGTCGCGTCCAGGTCCGGCGTGGTTCCGGCTGTGCTTGCCAACGCTTCAGCACGTGATACCAACTCCCGGCGGGCATAGTTCGCAAGGACGATCTTCGCGTAATCCTCGGCGGATTGTGCGCTTGGCACGTCATCCACTAGCCGAACGAGATACTGAATCCCGCCAATCGCCGCCAGATTCTTAGGGCCAAGGGCGTCTCGCACCGTCACCAGGTCCGGAGTGCCGCCGCTGTAGATGACTTTCAGCACCGCTTCCCATGTAGCCGCCGCCCAAGATGACGCGAAGTGCTCAGGCCGCAAGGTTCGGCTTACACGATCCGCAGCCTTGGCCGATAGCAGAACCGCGCCAATAACCGCGCGCTCTACCTCTTCATGCGACTCGAACCAAATCACTTGAACATCCCTGGCCTAAACTTCGGCAGACTGTACCCTTCCTCCTGGCGTTCTTGCTGATAGCCTTGGAGCCGCGCTTGGGTAGCCCACTGGCCTGCCCGACGTGACGCCCAATCAGCGAGGGCGTATGCCACCCCTGCCACCTTGCGCCCTGGCGCGGGCGTTGCCTTGTACGGAGGCTTCTTGAGGTCTTTATGGTGGGCTTCCCACGCCGCCCAGAATTGGTCTAGCTCCCTTTCGTTGGGGCATGGCTTCAATGCCTCCAAAACTTTCTCGGCATCTAGCTCAGTGATGCACCGATAGGGGAACGGGTTTTCCTTTGAACGGATGCGAGTAGACGCTACCTTCATCGCCACCTCCGCTAGTTCTCGGTTGGCGTAGCCTTCTTCCTCATACCAACGAATCCCGCCACCTTCACCAGGCAAGCCGGAGGGTTGCCGATCATCTTCCGTTTCCGGCATATAAGCAGGCTCTGGCTCTGGCTCTGGCTCTGGCGGCGTCAACACCGTTGAGGTAGACCTCAAATCTGTTGCAACACTGTTGAAACAGATTTGAGAGTTCGACGTAGTTTTGCCCATTTCGCCGGACACTGTTGCAAGCCCGCTGCGACGAAGCGCGGCTTTCGTGGTGTTGTCTACGTGATCGTGCCAGTCATGCACAACGATGCGGTGACGGTCGCATACGTCTAGGAACCGACAAGCAATCAGCGCGGCAACTAAAGCCCCTGGCTCTCCCTTCCAGCCGATCCACGCCTCAATCTCTTCATCGTCGTATTTGCCGATGTCGCCTTGCGGGGCAAATCGTCCGACCATGTGCCAAAGGGTTTCAAGAATCCCGACGGCCTCAAACCGAGCAAGACCAAGGCGCATCTGCAACCGGTCGAACTTCGGGTGACCAATCAGGGAACGTTTAGCCATTTCTCACCTCCTGCCAGGATAGCACTAGAATAAACCTCCTTGCTCCACTTC
Source organism: uncultured Chthonomonas sp. (assembly GCA_964627705.1). GTDB lineage: Bacteria > Armatimonadota > Fimbriimonadia > Fimbriimonadales > Fimbriimonadaceae > JAHBTC01. The sequence continues at coordinate 1,719 of CAZVHE010000021.1, read as the reverse complement.
CTCACCCTGCAACGCCGCTTCAATGGCCTTGAGCAAATCCTCCGCCTCACGCCGCGCCTTAGCCTGCGCCCTCATCCCGTCATCCGTGAAATGATTGATCTTGGACGCTCTCAAACGGTCAACGTAGTTGATGGTGAGGCGCAAGATACGCCCCGCCTGCGGGTCTAGGGCTTCGATGGCTGCCAGCCGCTCAGGATTCACGCCCACGCCCCCATCTTCATAGCCCAGTGCAAGATGCACCGCGCGGCGTGCTCGTCCTGACTGTGAGAGGCAAGCCCCCCAAGATGCTGAATGGAGTAGGAGACGTAAGACACCCGCCCCGGGCGGTCGGCGTCCGGGTTGCAAACCCCAAGGTCGCTCTGCCATTTGTTCGGGTCTACGAAGATGATCTTGTTGCGCCGTGCAAACAGACCCCGCATCGCCCCCTCTAAGTCCTTGGCGTTGGCCCGGTGAGCGCGGAACATTGGAGTGCGGGACGTGCTTCGCTCAATGACAATGTATGCAAAGGCTGTCGTGTCCGCCCAGGTGTGAATCTCGAAGGGCAGTTGCCCGCACTTCATTGGCTGGGTGGTGATGCTCTTGCCTGTGGAGACGGCAACGGCCCCGGACCTGCCGGGGTCGAAACCGATATAGACGGAGGGGCGCGGGCTCTTAGGCACTTGTACGCACCTTCTGAGCTACATAGCGCACCATTTCGCATTGCGCATCTTCGTTGAGCCGAAGAGGAAACACGTCTCCGATCTCGGCCCCGATTGTCTTTAGCGCAGCGGTAAGTTCCTTGGCCGCGCGCGCGCTGCACACAAACGGGCCTTGCTTGACTTCATCCGGCGCATATACGGTTAGGCCGATCTTGCCTGTGTTGTAGTCAATCCACAGATCAAAAGTCCGGCCAGCCTCCCATCCGCACAAAGCTTGCGCAGACTTGTTGATAAAGCCCGTGGCCTTGGTGCCTTGCAGGGCAATCATTTTCAAGACCGGAGGCTGATCCTTGGTGGGCGCCGCAACAACAATCGGGCGAAAAGGCTGCCAGATCACTTCGCTCCCTCGCAGCCCAGGAGCATGATCTGCTTGATGACGCGCCGGCACGTCCGGTAAGCGCAGACGGCTTCGCAAACGCGGGCGCACCCCCATCCGCACTCATCCCGCAGGTGGGATGACATCGCGTTCAGTTCCCACACGGGCACGATGCAAAGGGGCCGCCACTCAAGGATGGTGCCGATGGTTTCGATGTCGTCTTGCTTCTGGCGTTCTTCTGTCACAGGTTCTTTTCCTCAACCGTTGCGCACGGGGTCACGGGTGAGGTAGAGTTGTCTTGTACGTTCACTCCTTCACCTGGGGTAATGTCCTCGGCCCCGTTGCCGTTTGCTGGCGCGGGGCCTTTTCCTTTCATGACGTAGTAGATGGTGTGGATCGGGGCTCCTTGGCGTTCCGCGATCTCGCGGTAGCAAAGATTCTCCTCAGTCCTCCATTTCCAGAATCGGGCGGCATCCTCAGCACTAAAGCGAGGGATGCGCCCACGGCGGTTTGCTCGTCCGGTCACGGCATGACTTTACCCAAGCAAATGGGCGATGTCAAGATAAACCAACGATTTCCGAAAAAAAGTCTCAGCAGGCATTGACTTTCCGCTTTGGACGTGCGACAATATAACCACGGGCAGCAAACGCCCGCAGGTGAATCAAATGAACGACCTCAGCCGAGAGTGGCAACGCCGCCTCATCG
>CAZVHE010000020.1:23742-28551 GCA_964627705.1 uncultured Chthonomonas sp. | reverse complement strand
GACGAGTACTTCGATGAGAGCTACGTACGGGAACGCATGAAGGCGAATTTCGACCGCATCCGCGCGGAATTCCGCGATGCGGACGAGCGCCTGCGCGACCTCGATGTAGCCGCTGAGTTCCTCGGCATGCTCGAACAGAACATGTTGATTGACGAGGACAAGTGGCGCGCCATCAGCAAGCTGCTGGATGCCGTCGGTCGCCGCCTCAAGCGCGACTTTGACGACCTGGTGCACGCCAACGTGGGCGCCGAAGCCGTCAAGGAACTGCTGCGCCGCGTGGACTTGGAGCAAACCGCCCGCGAACTGCGCCGCGAAATCCGCGTGACGACCAGCACCCGCCGGGCCCGCGCCATCAAGCGCCTGGACCTGGTCGAATCGCTGCTCATCAGCAAGTGCCGCCCGGAATGGATGATTCTGGACGTGCTGCCGGTCATTCCGCCCGAACTGCGCCCGATGGTGCAGCTGGACGGAGGCCGCTTTGCGACTTCTGACCTCAACGACCTGTATCGCCGCATCATCAACCGCAACAACCGTCTGCGCAAGATCATCGAGATTCAGGCTCCCGAAAGCATCATCAACCACGAAAAGCGGCTCCTTCAAGAGTCGGTGGACGCCCTGATTGACAACGGTCGCCGCAGCCGCCCGGTGGTGGGCAGCAACCAGCGCCCTCTAAAGTCCCTCAGCGACATGCTGAAGGGTAAGGAAGGCCGGTTCCGTAAGAACCTGCTGGGTAAGCGCGTGGACTACTCTGGCCGTTCGGTCATCGTGGTCGGCCCGAACCTGAAGCTGCACCAATGTGGTCTGCCGAAGGAAATGGCGCTTGAGCTCTTCAAGCCGTTCGTCATGAAGACCTTGGTGGAGCGCAAGATTACGCAGAACATCAAGACGGCAAAGCGACTCATCGAGCGCATGCACCCCGCCGTGTGGGATGGCCTGGAAGAAGTGATCAAGGAGCACCCCGTGCTTCTCAACCGCGCTCCTACGCTGCACCGCCTCGGGATTCTGGCCTTCGAACCGATCCTGGTGGAAGGAAAGGCGATTCAGCTGCACCCGCTCGTCTGCCACGCTTATAACGCCGACTTTGACGGTGACCAAATGGCCGTACACGTGCCGCTTTCGCTGCAAGCGCAGTCCGAAGCGCGCGTGTTGATGCTCAGCACGCAGAACATGTTCTCGCCGGCTGACGGTCGTCCGGTCGTGGCCCCGATCCAAGACATCGTGCTTGGCTCGTACGCCCTGACCTACACGAACGTCGCCGCCAAGGAGCGCCTGATGGAGGCCATCGAGGCCCACAAGGCGAACCCGGAAAAGAACCCGGCCCCGCCGGTCTATGCCAACCCGGACGAAGTCCTGCGCCTGCTGGAATCGTTTGGCGATGCGAAGATTCGCCTCAACGATCCGGTGCAGGTGCGCATCCGTCGCCCGATCTTCCGCAATGCGTCCGAAGTGGACCACCGCGACTGGGAAACCGGCATCGAATACGTCAAGGTCACCGAAGAGAACGAGTTTGGCGACGAAGTGACGCGCCTGGAACCGCTGGAGCAAAGCTTCGAAACGGTCATTGCGATCACGACGCCGGGCCGCTTGATTCTCAATGAGGTTTTGCCGTTCCCGCTGCGCTACAGCGATGAATGGCTGAACACCGAACTGACCAAGAAGAACCTGGCGCACCTGGTGCTCTCTTGCCACAAGAGCGTAGGCGACGGCGGCACCATTGAGCTGCTGGACAACGTGAAGGCGCTCGGTTTCCGCTGGGCCAGCCGCTACGGCATCTCCATTGCCATGACGGACATGACGCCGCCGACCACGCGCGACGTCATCCTGAACGAATCGGATACCCAAGCCAACCGCGTTCTGGAGCAGTACCGCCGAGGTCTGACTTCGTTCCGCGAAATGCAGGAGAAGCTGGTGCGACTCTGGACGGATACGTACGACCAGATCGGTAGCGCCATCGTGAGCTCGATGCAGCAGGAAAACCCGCTCAGCATCATCACGGTCTCCGGGGCACGTGGTTCGGTCAAGCAGCTCGCGCAGCTCTCCGGCATGCGCGGCCTCATGTTCAACCAGTTCAACGAAGTTATCTATGAACTGCCCGTGAAGAACTCGTTCCAGAAGGGTCTCTCCATGCTGGAGTTCTTCGTAACGACCCACGGGGCTCGTAAGGGTCTGGCCGACACGGCTCTCCGCACGGCGGACGCGGGTTACCTCACGCGGCGTCTCGTGGACGTGGCCCAGGATGTCATCATCCGCGCCCACGACTGCGGCACCACCGAGGGCCTGAACATCACGCGTCTCTTCTACGAAGGCAAGACCATCGAAACGATTGGCGACCGTGCCTACAGCCGCGTCAGCCTCAGCACCATCACTGACCCGTCCACCGGCGAAGTGATTGTGGAAATAGATCAGATGATTGATGACCACATCAGCGCGCAGCTCTCCAAGTTGGATGATGCGTTCATGGCCGAGATCGAAGGCGCTGCTGATGATGCTGCCAAGGACGTGATCTTCGAGAAGTATCTCGCCGCTGGTTTCACCCGCGACGAGCACGGACGCCTGGGCATGAAGGTGCGTAGCACCATCACGTGCGAACTGGAGCAAGGCGTGTGCGCCAAGTGCTACGGCCGCGACTTGGCCAGCCACAAGCTGGTTGAAGATGGCGTGGCCGTTGGGATTATCGCCGCGCAGTCCATTGGTGAACCGGGGACGCAGCTTACGATGCGTACGTTCCACACCGGTGGGGTGGCCGGTTCCAAGACCATCGCCCGGACCAACCAGTACAAGACCGGTAAGTTCATTCGCCTCTTCCAAGAAGACTTTGAAGCTGCCACCCAGACGGACATCAGCACGTTCGACCCGAGCAAGCTGTTGGAATCGCAAGAAACCGCCGTCAAGCAGTTCTTCTCCCGCGGCATCATGGTGATGTCCGAGGACGAGAAGGCCGCCAAGCGCACCACGAAGGCGAGCGAACGCGCGCTGGAGCGCATGGATAGCGAAAGCCGCAAGCTGTGGGAACGAAGCCGCAAAACGTTCTTCTACTCCTGGACGGGTGAATCGAGCGGGATCGTCCGCGTCGAAGAAATCTTCGAAGCGCGAAAGCAACCGCGTGGTAAGGCCATCATCTGCCCGGTGACGGGTACGATTGTGGACATCGTCCGGTCGAGCTACGGTCGCTGGATCGTGGTAGAGGCTGTGGTGGGCACCGACACTCCGCTCAAGCAGGCGTACATTGCCGAAGAGCAAGAGTGGCAGATGAAGAAGGGCAAGAAGAAGGACGACGACCCGACCTTCGGCACCAGCCTCGAACGCCTCATCGGTCAGAAGCTCAGCACGCAGGCCCTCCAGGTTCTGCGCAAGAACGAGATTGACAAGGTGAAGGTCTATCTCACCGTGCTGGTGCCGCCGCTCGGCAACCTGCCGGTGGCGAAGGGCCAGCGCGTGATCAAGGGCGACCCGCTGACCGAAGGTCCGCTGGACCCGCACGAAGTGCTCGAGCTCGCCGGTCCGGCCGCCGTCTACGAATACTTCATCCAAAACCTGCAGAGCGTTTATAAGGACCAGGGCGTTGACATCAACGACAAGCACCTTGAGGTGATCATCCGCCAAATGCTGCGCAAGCGAACGGTGAAGGAACCGGGCGATACCCCGTTCCTGCCGGGCCAGATTGTGGACCGCTTCACCTTTAGCCGTGAAAACGAGCGGGTGAGCAAGCTCATCGCTGCGGGCCAGAAGAAGCGATTCGTGGACCCGGTGACGGGCGAAGAAGGGGAGCGTGACCTGCTTTTGGCCCGCGCGAACTGGATCCTGCTCGGGATTACCGAAGCCTCCTTGGCCACGGACTCCTACCTATCGGCCGCTTCGTTCCAAAAGACGACGCGCGTCCTTACGGAAGCCGCTGTGCGAGGGAAGTCGGACACGCTACTGGGCCTTAAGGAGAACGTTATCATCGGGCGCCTCATCCCGGCCGGTACCGGTACCAAGCCGTATCGTGACCTGGCCATCGATGTGGACCGCAGCCAACCGAGCTGGGCGCAGCAATCACTCACCAGCCTGGTGGAAAGCGACGACGAGCACCAATCCGGCGAACTGGGCGGCTTGAGCATGACCGACTTGGCGGCGGAGGAGGAGCGCGAAATGAATCGCCTCATCCCGGGTGGCAACATTGACCTCGACCGACCGCTGCTGGAACAAGCCGCGGACGACGACGACTCGGAAGCCTAAACAGCGAACGAGTCACAAAAAACCCGCTGGATTCCGAAAGGAAACCGGCGGGTTTTGCGTTCGCTAAGGTCAAAAAGGAGCTACTTGAGCTTCTCGATGATCCAAGCGGTCGCGTCTTTCAGGGCGACTTCACCTTCCGGGCGCGTCGCCGGGTTGGTGTGGCCCAGGCCGGGCACCATCACCAGCTTGTGCTCCAGCCCAATGGCCTGCATGGCGCGGTCCAGGCGGCGGGCCTGCTCGGGGGGCACCGTGGTGTCCTTGTCACCCTGAATGGTGAACACCGGGGCGTCATCCTTGGTGATGAAGTTGATCGGGCTGAAATCCTTGATGGCTTCGGCGGCGTCTTCATAACGCTTGCCCAACACCTGCGGCGCAAATAGCTGCCCCAGCGCCGGCGGGTAGTCCACCGAGAGGTCAGTGGGACCGAACAAGTTAACGACGGCTTTCACGCGGCTATTGGGGCCGTCCTTCATCGGGGCGATGTCGTCGCGGAAACCCAGGAACAAGGCCAAGTGCCCGCCCGCACTGGCACCTGCGGCCCCCACGCGCTCGGGGTCCAGGCCGTATTTGCCCGCGTTCTGCTTAAAGTAG
>CAZVHE010000020.1:20311-23712 GCA_964627705.1 uncultured Chthonomonas sp. | reverse complement strand
CTTCTAGCATGGCGGGCCACTTGTTGGCCGGGGCCAGGCGGTAGCTGATCGTGATGCCCACTACACCTTGCAACGCGAGGGCCTCGGCAAACTGCGCCATGTCTTGGCGTTGGCCCATCATCCAGCTTCCGCCGTGGATCACGACGACCCAAGGTTGCTTGGTCGAAGTCGGGTTGGCCGGGGCGTAAACATCCGCTTTCAGTTCCACCGTGCCCGCCTTGGCGTAGACCACGTCGCGCGTCACGTCCACGTTGGCACTGATATAGGCCCAAACCATGAATCCCGTCATCACTATCTATTGTAAACGTATAGACTGCCGCAAAGTACGCCGACGGGTGGAAATCGTGGTGCCTGAGCCGGGAACTGAGCACGAGCTATGAGCCAAATCGCATCAAATCGTCTTCCGGCTCTCGATGTCGCCCGGGGGATTGCCATCTTCGGGATTCTTTTTGCCAATATCGCCGCGTTTTCGGGCCCAGAGTTCTTTGCGACCACCATGCACGTCGGCCCCGAGAGCTTTGGCTGGAACATGGCCCTGCTCACCTTCGTGAGCGGGAAGTTCCGAGGCATGCTGGCCATCCTCTTTGGGATTGGGCTCGCGATGCAGTTCGGGAAGCGTCAGTTCATGGGCCAGCCCTGGCCCGGCACCTACCTCCGCCGCACGGCGCTTTTGGCGGGCATTGGGCTCGCTCACGGCGTGTTCTTGTGGAGCGGGGACATCTTGCTCACCTATGCCATCACGGCGTTCATCGTCGCGGCTTTGGTGGATATCAAGGACTTTCCGGCGCTCAAAGTGGCGCTCATCTTGGCGGGCGTCTCGATGCTGTTGGGACTAGGTTTGGCCGCGGCCGGCCCGTTCATGGCCGACCTTGGTCCGGCGGGTGGGGTTGAACGAGAGGAGGCCGCCATGATGGGCGATTGGCTGAGCCGGTTGCAGTTCAGGGCTTTGTTCCAGACCAAGTCCATCATGTCCCTCTTCTTCTTTCTGCCTCAATCCATCGGGCTGTTTCTCTATGGATTCTGGTTGGCGCGATCGGGGGTGGTCGCCGACATCGTCGGCAAGTGGTACTTGGTGCAGCGCCACGTCGCTTGGGGGCTGGGGCTCGGGATTCCGCTGACGGTGCTGATGGCGTGGGCCGTGGCGAGTGGCCGAGCGGTGGGCGGCGAGATGCTCATCGAACTTGGCCTCAACATGATCGTGGCCCCCGCCTATTTGCTCCTGGTGTTCCGGTGGGTGCAGAGTCAAAGAGCCAAGGCGCTGGCCGAGCCCTTCCGCCGTATGGGCCGCATCGCCCTCACTTGCTACCTGTTGCAAACTGTGCTGTGCACGACTTACTACTACGAATGGGGGCTGGGTTTCTACAACCGCACCGGTTGGCAGCATGATCTGATGGTCGTGCTCGGAGTCAATGCGATTTTGCTGGTCTTCGCGTGGTTTTATAGCGGCACGGGCCGACAGGGGCCGGTGGAAGCGCTGTGGCGGCGCCTTGCGGAACCTACTCGTCCAGCGGTGAGCGGCGGGGCAGGCGCGGGACCGGGTACGCCGCGTTGAAAGGAATCGGCGCATTGGGGTTGGCCTGGATGGCGCGCATCCGCTCCTCCATCTCCATCACCAGGCGCCGGAACTCCTCTTCAAACTCGCGTTCCATGTCCTCCATCGCATCTTGCAGCTTCAGGACATGGAACTCCTCTTCAAACTCGCGTTCCATGTCCTCCATCGCATCTTGCAGCTTCAGGATGATCTCCACGCCCGCGAGGTTCACGCCCATGTCTTGCGTTAGCCGCTGAATGCGGCGCACGCGCATGATGTCTTCCTCGCTGTAGAGGCGATTTTTGGCCCCTACGCGGGCGGGGATGAGCAGGCCGAGACGCTCGTACTGGCGCAAGGTCTGCGGGTGCACGCCGCAAGGCTCCGCCGCGACGCCAATCAGGTAAACCGGAGTCTTGTTGAGTTTCATACCTTCTTCTCGGAGGTCGTGAGTTCGATGGATTTGAATTCGTTGAGGAGTTCTCGCTGACGCTCAGTCAAGGAGCGCGGCACCGTGATGCGCACGCGAGCCATGAGGTCGCCCTTGCCGCCTTTGAGCTTGGTCAGGCCCTGCCCCTTCAGCCGGAAGAGCTGCCCGCTTTGAGTGCCCGCCGGTACCGTGACGGTGACCGATGACCCGAGCCCTTCGACCTTCACCTCGCCCCCCAGGGCGGCCGTCGTGAAGGGAACTTCTAAGTTCACCTCCAGGTTGTCACCTTGCCGGGTTAGCCTCGAATCGGGCTGATCCTGGATCAATAGGAAGAGGTCGCCGCCCCGGCCGTTTATGCCTCGGTGGCCACCCCCGGGCACGCGCAGCTTTTTGTTTTTTTGGATACCCGCCGGAATGCGTACATCCACCTTGCGGTGACCAGAAATCGTGCCGCTCCCGTGGCATGTGGGGCACACCATGTGGCCTTCCCGGGTGCGAACCGTGCCCGTAGCGCGACAGGCCGTGCAGGCGTCGCTCGTCTGATAGGTCAGGGTGCGGCGGGCGCCGTCGTTCACTTCGGTGAGCGTGACGGGAAGATTCATTTCGAGGTCGCGCGGCTGGGCGTACGGGGTTTGTCGCTGAAAGATGCTGCCCCCGAAGCCGCCGCCCATCCCGCCAAACATCTGGCTGAAGATGTCCTCGAAGTCCACATCTTGGAATCCCGCGCCGCCCGGCCCGGCCATATCTTGGTCTAGGCGCTTGCCAAATCGGTCGTAGTCGCGCTTGCGGTCAGGGTCGCTCAGCACCGCATAGGCTTCGCTGACTTCCTTGAAATTCTCAGTCGCCTTGGGATCGTTTGGGTTCACGTCCGGGTGGTACTTGCGGGCCAGCCGACGGTAGGCGGCCTTGATCTCCTTTTCGTCGGCCCCTTTCTTCAGGCCTAGTACCTCGTAGTAGTCGCGAGACATGATCCCTCTGTGCTCATTGGTTTGAGCGCAATACACTCAATATAACGCGCAAAATGGACCGGAGGATTCCGGAATGGGAAATTCGTATCAAAACTCCCTAAAATTGGGGTGGGGACATCTGGAGACTCAGGCTCAGCCTGCCAATACTTCTAGCGTGGACCTCAATCGCCTGGCTGTGCGCGTATCCCGGAGCGAGAATTTACCGGTTTTGCCGCAAGCCGTCAGCTCCGTGCTCAAGTTGGCGGATGACCCCAATGCGGGTCCCCGTGACTTGGAGCGGGTGATTGAACGCGACCCGGCCATTACGGCCAAGATTCTTCGGGCGGCCAACAGCGCCTACTACGGGTCCCCAAATGTGCCGAACATCGGCCGGGCCATTGCCTTCCTTGGCATGAACGCCGTGCGCAGCCTGGTAGTTAGTGTGGCCTTCCAGGGCATGACCGCCAATCGCGGCACCTCTCAACGCTTTGACAAT
>CAZVHE010000020.1:10305-20266 GCA_964627705.1 uncultured Chthonomonas sp. | reverse complement strand
GCGCATTCTTGGTCGCCTCCGCATACCGATGCGAGCTGAAGAGCTCTATTGCGCCGGCATGATGCATGACATCGGCTATCTGATTCTGGACCGCTTTATGGGCACCGACCTCGACACGGCCCTTGAGCAATCGCTAAACGACAAGACGCCGATCCACGAACAAGAAGAGTTTCTCTATGGCTTCACCCACGCTGACGTGGGCGGACTGCTGGCCGAAAAGTGGGGCTTGACCCCCATGATTCAGGCGGCGGTGAAATACCACCACAATCCGCAGGAAGACGGCAACTACTTCGAGACCACCTGTTTTATCGCCGCGGCCAACGTGCTCGCGCACCAGGCGGGCTTCACCAACAACACGGTGGGCATCACTTGGGAACTGGAGCCGCACGTGGTGAAGGCCGTGGGCATCCCGCTGGAACAGTTCGACGCCATCCGCGATGTGATGGTGCAAGAAGTGCTGAAGGCGCAAGAAACCTTCAAGATTCAGTAAGTGCAACCGGGAGACTACATGAACTGGCGACCTTGACAGATCAAGGTCGCCAGTTCTGCTTGTCGAGTTAGTCTTCTTCGGACTTACGCTTGGCTTGGTGCGCGGCAATGAGAGGCTGGGCCTCGTGCGCCGGCACCTCGGCGTAGTGGCTGAAGTCGGTGGAGAACCGCCCGCGCCCCTTCGTCATGCTTCGCAGGTCAATGGCGTACCGGGAGATGTGCGCCATCGGCACCTGCGCTTGGATGCGCGTGATGCCGGCCGTCACGGGTTCCATGCCCTGGGTTTGAGCCCGCCGGGTGTTCAGGTCACCCATCACATCACCCACGGCATCATCCGGCACGTCAATCGTGATGTTCATCACAGGTTCCAGCAGCACCGGATTTGCCTTTTCGGCGGCGTTGTGGAAGGCAAGCTTGGCCGCCGTTTTGAAGGCTTGCTCGCTGCTGTCCACGTCGTGATAGCTGCCGTCGTAGACAATGGCCCGCACGTCCACCATCGGGTAGCCCGCCACATAGCCCTCAGTGAGGGTTTCGCGCACACCTTTCTCGATGGCCGGGATGAAGTTCTTGGGGATGGAGCCTCCTACGACCTTGTTCTCAAACGAGAAGCCCTCGCCCCGCTGCAGGGGTTGAATCTCCAGCCAGCAGTCGCCGAATTGACCTTTGCCGCCGGTTTGCCGTTTCAGGCGGCCTTGCGCCTTGGCGGTGCTGGAGATGGTCTCGCGATAGGGAATCTTGGCCTCCACGATCTTCACGTTGACGCCGTACTTGGTTTTGAGCTTGCTCACCACGCTCTCGATGTGAATGTCCCCCATGCCCTCCAGGATGTCCTGGTGGATTTCCGCTTCGCGGCGCGCCCGCAGGGTCGGCTCTTCTTCCAAGAGTTTTTGGATGGCCGTACCGAGCTTGTCTTCGTCGGATTGCGCGACAGCCTCAATCGCCACGCGGTAGACCGGGGTGGGGAACACCGTCGGGGCAAGCTCAACCTTTTGGTCGGCCGTGCTGAGGGTGTCGTTGGTGTGGGTGTCGTTCAGCTTTGCAATCATGGCAAAGTCGCCCGCCGGCACCTCCTGCGTTTCTTCTTGCCCCTTTCCGTGCGGGATGTAGAGGTGATGAATGCGCTCTTTGCTTCCGCGGTTGGTGTTCCACGCTTCCATGTCCCGCTTCAATGTCCCGCTAAAGACCCGCACATAGTTAATCTTGCCCACGTAGGGGTCGCTGGTGGTCTTGAAGACGAAAGCGGCCAGCGGACCCTTGGGGTCCTCGGGAATCTTCTTGTCGTTCCAGGTCACCGGGTGGTAGACAGGTGAGGGAAGTTCGCCCACAATGCGGTCCAGCAACAGGGCAATGCCCAGCCCGGAGGCCGCACTCCCCAGCAGCACCGGCACCACGCGCCCTTCCTTGATGCCCAGCATCAGGCCGTGCTCAATCTCCTCGTCGGTCAAGGGTTCGCCGCCCAGGTACTTCTCCATCAGGGCGTCGTCGCCCTCGGCGGCCGCGTCCATCATCTTCTCGCGGCGGTAGGCGGCCTCGTCGGCAAATTCGGCGGGGATTTCTTCGATCTCTTCGCCCCGGTCTTTGCCTTTGTAAACCTTCATTTTCAGGAGGTCAATGGTGCCTTTGAAGTTGGCTTGGGTGCCCATCGGTAGTTCGCACAGCACCACCCGCGCGCCGTAGCGCCGGTCCAGCGTCTCGATGAGGCCTTCGTAGTCGGCGTTATCGCGCTCGAGCTTGTTGATGAAAATGCACTTGGCCAGGTTGTTGCGCTCGGCGGCTTCCCAGGCCAGGTCGAACCCCACGTCGAGGTCGGCTTTGGCCTCGCACACGATGATGACACTGTCCACTACCCGGCAAGCGGCTTCCAGTTCACCCACAAAGTCCGGGAATCCGGGCACGTCAATCAAGTTGACTTTGTGGTTGTGCCACTCCAGGGGCAGAATGGACAGGTTGACGCTGTGATGGCGGTTGACCTCTTGGCTATCGAAATCACTCTGTGAGGTACCGGCGTCAACGCTGCCCAGCCGGTCGGTTGCCCCGGCCGTGTAGAGCATGTGCTCTACCAGCATCGTCTTGCCGGACCCTCCATGACCCACGATGGCCACGTTTCGGATTTGTTCGGTCGTGTACTGTTTCATGTCGCTTCCTCCGGGAAAATCCCTTCAGATCGGCAACGTCACTGTTGCCCTATCCATACCATAACACGCGAAGTCCAAAGTCACAACGATTTCCGTCATGGAGGACGAAGAATTTTTGACCCATAATAGGAGGGTGAGTCGGCGATGGCTGATCCTTTTTCTGCCCCTGGCGGTGGCCGGGGCCGGGTGTGACCCGAAGCCTGAGGGCAACCTTTTGGTGCCCCCCACGGTGGAAGAGGCTGCCCGCCAAGAGGCCGAAGAGCGTGAAAGGATGGCCTTCAAGCCCGGCACCTTTTTTGCCAAAGACAACCTTTTGATGGGGCCGATTACGCTGCGAGCTGAGTTCAAGGCGAACCAGGAAGCGGAGTTTGTCAAGGTCATTGAAGGCACCAAGCCCCTGACCGAGCGCATGCGCGGAACCTGGAAGGAGGAGGGCCTCCTGATTTCGATCACGGTGACGGAAGTGAATGGCCAGGCTAACAAGCGCACCGAGACATTTTTGATCGACCCCAAGGGGCTGATCTACAACGAGCTGGACGGGACGGGCATCAAGGGCGTCATCATGGCGCGTTCGGAAGCCACCGTACCGAAGAGCGACACGGCCACGCCCACGAAGTCGGCCAGCGGTCCCTCGGGCGCGTAAGCCGTCCGAGCGAATCTGTGCGCGTTCCTCGTAGAATGAAATGCGCATGAACCTGGACATCACTTACGCCCGCCGCTCTACCTTGCCGTGTCGGGTTGGCCCGGTGACCATGGGGGGCAACCACCCCGTTGTGGTCCAGTCCATGATTACCGAAGAGACGCGGAACGTGGACGCATGCGTGGAGCAGATTATTGCCCTCGCGAAGGCAGGCAGTGAAATCGTCCGGGTGACCACCCCCACGCTGCAGGAGGCCGAGTGCCTGGCCGAGATCCGCGCCAAAGTGATTGAGCAGTACCGCCCGGTCGCCCTCACCGCCGACGTCCACCACCAGGGCACCAAGATTGCGGTGGAAGCCGCCAAGCACGTGGACGAGATCCGCATCAATCCGGGGCTGTTCGTATTCCGTAAGCCCACCAACAAGGTCGAATACACGGAAGAAGAACACGCCGCCGAACGCGCCGCCATAGAGGAAGAGATGCGCCCCGTGATTGAAGCGTGCCTGAAGCACGACCGGGCCATGCGGATCGGTGTGAACCACGGCAGCCTGGCTGAGCGTATGCTGGTGACCTACGGCGACACGCCCGAAGGCATGGTGGAGAGCGCGCTGGAATACGTGAAGATTTGCGAGAAGTACGGCTACCGCAACCTCAACATCAGCGCCAAGGCCAGCCGGGTGCCGATTATGGTGGCGGCCAACCGCCTGATGGCCCGCCGCCTGGATGAGGTGGGCTCGCCGTACCCCCTGCACTTGGGGGTGACGGAGGCGGGGGACGGCCAGTACGCCCGTGTGAAGTCCACGGCCGGGATTGCGACTCTGTTGAGCGAAGGCATCGGGGACACTATCCGGGTCAGCCTGAGCGAAGACCCGGTGAACGAGATTCCGGTGTGCTACGAGATTTTGCAGGCTCTTGGCTTGCGGAAAACGCAAGTGGAATACATCGCCTGCCCGAGCTGCGGGCGCACCAAGTTTGACCTCCCGACGGTGCTGCGAGAAGTCCGCAACGCCACCCGGCATCTCGTGGGCTTAGACATCGCAGTGATGGGTTGCATTGTCAATGGTCCAGGCGAGATGGCCGATGCCGACTATGGTTACGTGGGTGCGGCGGGCGGCAAGATCACTCTTTATCGCAAACGCGAGCCGGTGAAACATGGCATTCCTCAAGAAAACGGCGTGGCCGAGCTGGTCGCTTTGTTGAAAGAAGACGGTGTTTGGCGCGAACCTGAGCAGGCTGAACCGAAGGCCGAACTCACGCCTTTGCGTACGCTATAACGGTCGAGCGGGCTTTGCGCGTGCATTGATGAGTCCATGCTTGCGAAGTGACGTGCCTCAAGCGTTAAAATAGGCGCATGCATTTTGCGCTTTTGGCCGCAACTGTCAGTTTTGTGCCGGGGCAGACCATGGGGGCCGAGTTGAACCAGGGTGCCGTGGTGGAGGCCCTCTCCTGGAGAGTCCGTCCGGGGGTGGTTTTGGTGCCATTGCGCGAAGTCATGGCCCCGCTCGAAGTGGTGGTTGAATACGACGCCGCCACGGCCAACATTTTGGTGGACCAGCTTCCTCTTCCGAAGGAGTGGATTGAAGTCCGCGATAAGACCACCTGGATTGACCTGGTGCACCTGCAAAAGTGGAACCAAGAGCTGGGCATCGAGTGGCGTCAGATTGATGATCGCACGGTGGGAATCACGCGCGGCATCAGCACGGTAACCGTGGTGCGCCCGCCGCACCGGGTGGAAGTTAGCCTGCGTGAACAAAAGCTGCGCGGCTGGCAAGGCAGCCGACTTTACATGGAAACGAACTGCAGCACGGGCAAAAGCGGATACCGTACGCCGGTCGGTGTGTTTGATGCCGGGCCGGAATACGCACGTCACCGAGTCTCCCGCAAATACGACAACGCGCCCATGCCGTACGCGGTGCAAGTGGAAGGTGGAGTCTTCATCCACGGTTCCAGTAGCGTGCCTCGCTATCCGGCTAGCCACGGGTGTGTGCGCATGCCCATGTGGGGCCCCAACGCCGCGCGCATGTTCTTTGAGTGGGTGGAACCGGGGTCGGAGATTCGTATTGAGCAAGATTTTCTCACTCCGTTACCGGCACATTTATCACCCTCTAACGCGTAATATAGGATTGTGAAACCTTTCGTTTGGTCGGTGATCGCGACGGCAGTCATCTTGTCAGGTTGTGCGAGCGACTCGGGCGTGATCACGCAGGCTCCGATCAACAATGACGGTCCAAATCCGGAATACAAGGCGCTCAAAGATGGCGACGCCGCCCCGGCGACCGGAGGTGGCAGTGCCACGACTCCGACCCCCGGCGGAGGTACGACCCAAAACCCTGGTGGCAATAACCGCCCCGGGCTGGGTGCCTCGACGAACCCGCAAGGGGGCGGAAATCGCGGCGGCCAGTCGGGCCAACCCGGGCAACCCGGCCAACCGGGACCGAACGGGGAAGGCACCAACGCTGAGCAACCGAACAGGGGCGGAGAAGGCCGACGTCCTGGCATGGGTGGCCCGGGCGGACCCGGTGGTCAGCCGGGCGCGGGAGGCCCTGGGGGCCCCGGCGGAGGCCCGGGTCGTCAGCGAGGGCAGATGCCGCCCGAGTGGGCGGACGTGGAGCGCGACACCAGCATCACGCTCAAGGACATCCCCGCTCCGATCTACCCCGGCGCGACCCTGAGTGAAGAGGAGGGTGCCATTTGGAAGATGACTTTCCCGCAAGGCGGTGTGCGCTATCGCGCGGTGCTGCTGACGAGCGATGCCCGCGACAAGGTGATGGAGTTCTACAACTCGAAGCTGGTTGACGTGCGCGCCAACGATCGCGGCCTCAACGGCATGGCCCCCAACGACTTCCGCGTAATGCTGAACGTGATGGACGCCCCTGGCGGCAAACAACGCATCAATTTGATGGTGATGAAGGGCGAAGGGCCTCCCAGACGAGGGGGTGACGGTCAGCCCAATTCCGGACGTCGTCCCCCTGGCGGGCCTGGAGGAGGCGCGTAAGGTCAAGATCGGCCCTGGCATAGCCCATGCCGGGGCCGCTTTCATTCAGGATGGGCTCGACGAACGGATCCACCGGCGGCGCGATGATGGCCGAAGTGCCGTGGGTAAAGGGAAGCGGTTCGCGGCCCAACTGACCGCGCAGGGTGCTGTGGATGACGAACTGCTGGTTCTCGACCGCGCGGCCCTGGGCGGACCATCGTACGCGTAACGCACTTTGCGAAGTCTCCGTCCACGAGGGCACGCAGAGGATGAGGGTGCCGTGCTCGGCGAGGAGGCGCGTGGCCTCGGGAAACTCAACGTCGTAGCAGATCGTGACGCCCAGGGGGTTTAGGCCGGTTTCAAGTCCGGCGCCGGGGGCCAGGTGCCACATGTCCCTTTCGTATTGCGTGAGGCGAACCTTAGGCTGCCAGGCGATGCGGCCATCGGGCATAGCAATCGGCGTAGCATTGCGAATCCCTTCGGGGCGAGCCTGAAAAATGGACCCGGCCACAAGGGTGCAACCGTAGGTTTGGGCCGCGCGCTGGGCGAGTGCTGTGTAATCGTCCGCCAGGGGCAGAAGTTCACTGAGCACCTGATTTTCGGCGATATCGGCGCGGGTGAGAAGCTCGAAGTAGGTGTATTCGGGCAGCACCACCAATTCAGCCTCAGCTCGGGCCACTACGTCGAGAAACCTTGCTTCAAATGCCGCCCAACCCGAGACAGGCGCGATCTCCCAGTTCACAGCCGCCGCCCGAATCACCTCGTTCACGGTCGCCACTCCAAAATCGCGGCGGCATGGCCACTTTCTTCGTCGTCCATGTGGTTCTCAATCACGCCTTTCCATTGTGTGCCCATCCGGAGTAACGGGGTAAGGGTGCGGTCGGTGAGGATGCCTTGCACGACGGCGTGGGCGTAGTCATGCGGGGTTCTGCCTGCGGCTTGCGCCAAGTAATCCGGCATGCGCACGGCCGTGCCGTATCGCGCCAAGCCCAAAGAGCGCACGAGTTCAAATCGAGCCTGATAGAGTTGCCGCCCAATGCCTTGCCCGCGGCTGGCCGGGGCTACCGAGAGGTCCACCCCGTAAAGGGTGGTGCCACCCGGCGTATGCGCCCGCAGAAAGTGGCCGCCCACGGTGGATTCCCAGTCGAGATGGGCCTGCCAGATGGCTTCGTCAAGAATGAGATTGGTGCAACTTGCGACAATGCGCCCGCCCTGTTCGGCCACCCATTGCCCCTCGGGGAAGATCTCGAGGTGGTGCGCGATGTGTTCCGCCTGCCACAGGAGATCCTCCGGGAAGGGAGGCGGGAAGCAGTCGCGCTGCAAGGCCACCACGCCCGCAATATCGGCGCGGGTGGTCGTTCGGATGATTACGCTTGGGCCTGAAACCGTGGTCAAGACTTGGACATCGCCAACTGAATCAGGTCGCGTGGCGGCCGGAACTCCATGGTTTCCCGCACGGTTTCCAGTGTCTCCACCTGGGCGTTGGGCGCACGGCGCAGGAGTTCACCAAGCAGTTCTTCTACCAGTTCGTCCGGCGTGCTGGCGCCGCTGGATACGCCCACCGTGCGGGCTCCTTCCAGCCACTCGTCTTGCAACTCACTCACGTTCGACAAAAGGTATGAGCGGGGTCCAAGCGCCTCCGCGACTTCACGAAGTCGGTTGCTGTTGCTACTGAGGGTGCTACCGACCACCAGCACGACGTCGCATTCGGCGGCCATGGCCTTTATGGCGCCCTGGCGGTTGGTGGTGGCGTAGCAGATGTCCTCCTTATTGGCCGTCTCCATGTGGGGGAATCGCCGGCGGAGCACCGTCATAATCGCGTCCACTTCGTCTACGGAAAGCGTGGTTTGGGTCACCACCGCCAGCTTCTCGTGCGGGGGAAGCTCCAGGTGCTCGGCTTCTTCCGGCGTCTCCACCAGAATCATGCGGTCAGGGGCTTCACCCATCGTGCCTTCCGCTTCCACGTGGCCTCGGTGACCGATGTAAATCATCAGATAGTCCTTTTCAGCAAAGCGCCGCGCTTCGTTGTGGACCTTGGTCACCAGGGGGCACGTGGCGTCAATAATGCTGAGATTACGAGCCTTGGCGGCGTTGCGCACCGCCGGGGAAACGCCGTGGGCGGAGAAAACGACGGCCGAGTTCTCAGGGATTTCGTTCACGTCTTCCACAAAGATCACGCCTTGCGATTCAAAGCGCTTGACCACGTGTTCGTTGTGGACGATGGCATGGCGGACATAAAGGGGCGCGCCGTGCACCTTCAGCGCCAGTTCCACCACCTCGATGGCGAACGCAACGCCGGCACAAAAGCCTCGCGGGGCGGCCAACAGGATTCGTTCCACGGCTCTATTCTACGGCCCTCGCCAGCCGAAGGCGCACACCGGTGCGCGGAACGGGCACACTGACGGGGGGCGCAAGCTTATCGAGCTCGATCTCCACCGCTTGCACCCGGTCAAATTCGGCCAGGATGGACTCGCCGATATGTTGCGCCAACCGCTCCACCAACTTGTAGGAAGTGCTGGTGCCGACCTGGTGAGCCAGGTGGGCGACGGCCCCGTAGTCCACCGTGTCTTCCAAGGCGTCGGTGAGGGGGGCATCTCCCACCACATCTAGGGCTAAATCGAGGCCGAACCAATGGCCAATCTCACGTTCGGCGGGGGTCACCCCATGGTGGCCATAGAACTCTAGTCCCGAAACGGTCACGGTGAAGGTCGGCATCAGAACGCTCGTCGCTCTCCCGGCGTGTATAATGAGAGGAAATCGGACGTCTCGCAACGCAGGAGGCAGCCCGTGGGCTGGCCTCTTTTTTGTTCGTAACTGGACATGCGGACCGAGGACCGGGAGTGCTCAGTGGATATTGTACAAGAACTCAAGCAGATCGCCCAGGAACGAGAGATTCCTGTAGAGGAACTGAAGCAAGAACTCGAACTTGCTTTGGCCGTTGCGTACCAAAAGTTCAAGGGTGTCCAGAGCGAAGTCACTGTCCGATTGGATCCCACCAAGAAGAGCGGCGCCGTGGTGGACAAAGAAGTGGTGGGCGAAGTGCTGGAACCGGCCACGCAAGTGAGCCTTGATGTGGCCCGGAAGTACCGAGAAGATGCCGAGATCGGCGACTTTATGTCGTTCGAGATTGATACAAGCACCTTCGGGCGCATTGCCGCGCAAACCTTCAAGCAAGTGTTGTCGCAAAAGATCCGTGAAGTGGAGCAGCGCAAGGTGCTGGAGCAGTTCCACGATCTGGTAGGCGAAGTGGTGACCGGAACGGTGACGCGCCGAGACGAGTCTTCGGTGCTGATTCAAGTGAACCGCACGGAAGTGGAGTTGCCCAAGCGCGAGCAAGTGAACGGCGATGACTATCGTCCGAACGAGCGCCTGCGCGTGTTTGTGCTGAAACTAGACGAAGGGTATCGCGGGTTCCGCGTGATCGTCAGCCGCAGCCACCCCAACTTGCTCCGCAAGCTGGTGGAACTGGAAGTGCCGGAAGTGGCCGAAGGCGTGGTGGAGATCATGTCGGTCAGCCGCGAGCCGGGGCAGCGCAGCAAGATCGCCGTACTAAGCCACGACGAACGCATTGACGCGGTGGGGGCCTGTGTCGGTCCGCGCGGCGCGCGAGTCCAGGCGATCATGGAGGAACTGCGACCCGAAAAGATCGACGTGGTGCCCTACAGCGAGGACCCCAAGACGTTCAACATCAACGCTCTCAGCCCGGCTAAGGTGAACACCAGCA
>CAZVHE010000020.1:6602-10295 GCA_964627705.1 uncultured Chthonomonas sp. | reverse complement strand
CGAGGAAGAGCGCAGCGCTTACGTCATCGTGCCGGAAAGCCAGCTGAGCCTGGCCATCGGTCGCGGCGGACAAAACGTGCGCCTGGCCGCCCGCCTGACGGATTGGAAGATTGACATCCGTAGCGATGCGCAGGCCGCGGAAGAGCGCGAAGCGAAAGCCGGAGCGACGACGGAGACGACTGCGGAGAAGGCTGCCGAAGAATGAGTGAACCCGTGCGGCGCTGCGTGGTCTGCAAGACCCGCCGACCGCAACGGGAACTCCTCCGGTTGCGGTCTCACCCTCAAGGTAAAACCCTCGTCTGGGGACCTCGGGGCGTGGGCCGCTCGGCGTATGCCTGCCCAGAGACATGCCAGGCGGCCATGATGGAGTCGGCGCGGCTGGCGAGGGCTCTCAAACGGCCAATCAGCCCCGACGAGATACCGCAACCTCATTGACGAACGATTGAACCAAAACACAAGTATGAGCGAACACATTTCGATTTCCGAACTTGCCAAACGGCTGAGTAGCAATGCGGCAGCCGTGCAAGCGGCACTGACCGAGCTTGGAGTCGAGGTGGCGGGCGGCAAGGTGAGCGTGGATGACGATGTCATTGAACTGCTCCGAGAAACCTTGTCTTCCCAAGATGGCAGCACCCTGATGCTGGAGCGAGGGCGCACCCCCCACGAAATTGGTCAAGCCATGGGGGTGGCCGACAACGACGTTCTGAAGCATCTGATGCTGAAGATGAAGCTGCGGACAACCCTGACCAATAAGTTGCCCGACGACCAAGCCGAAGCCCTGGCCGAAGGTTTTGGTTTCCGAATTCAATGGGTGGAAGCCAAGGTTGAGAAAGTGGTGGCGCCCACCGAGAAGGGAGCCCCGAAGCGACCACCCGTCGTGACGATTCTGGGTCACGTTGACCACGGCAAAACGAGCCTGCTGGACTACATCCGCCGCACCAATGTGGCGGCCAAGGAAGCCGGGGGGATTACCCAGCACATCGGCGCCTATCAAGTCGAGTTACCCGAGGGCGTCATCACGTTCCTCGATACGCCGGGCCACGCGGCGTTCACCGCTATGCGCGCTCGCGGAGCGCAGGTCACTGACATCGCGATCCTCGTGGTGGCGGCTGACGACGGCATCATGCCACAGACGGTTGAAGCCATCAGCCACGTGAAGAACGCGGGCGTACCGATCATCGTTGCCGTCAACAAGATTGACAAGCCGGAAGCCAACCCGGACCGTGTGCTACAGCAACTGATGCAGTATGAGCTAATTGCGGAAGCCTACGGTGGGGAAGTCATCACCTGCAACGTGTCGGCGATGACGGGCGAAGGCGTGCCGCACCTGCTCGAAATGATCCTGCTTCAAGCCGACATGATGGAACTGAGCGCCGACCCGAAAGGCGAGGTGAAAGGCGTGGTCATTGAAGCCAAGATGGAGCGCGGGCGCGGCCCGGTGGCCACGATCTTGGTGGAACAGGGCACCCTCCGCGTGGGCGATATCGTGGTCGTGGGCAACACCATGGGCAAGATCAAGGCGATGACCGACTACCGGGGCGAGCGGTTGAAAGAAGCCGGCCCCTCGATGCCGGTCGAGATTCTGGGCCTGGACGATGTGCCGGGCGCCGGGGATAAGGTGGAACAGATGGCCGACGAGCGTGAGGCTCGCGACCTGGTGACCCAGCGTGTGCAAGAACAGCGCGCCCGTGAGTTGACCAAGCCCAAGAAGAGGTTTTCGCTGCAAGACCTCAAGTCGCTTTCCGCGCAGGAAGACGTCAAGGACCTCAACATCATTGTAAAGGCCGACGTGCAGGGCAGTGTGGAAGCCGTGCGCGGCTTGCTGGACAAGCTGGAGCACCCCGAAGTGCGTGTGCGCGTGCTGCACGCGGGTGTGGGCAGCATCACTGAGAGCGACATCCTGCTGGCCAGTGCCAGTGACGGACTAGTAGTGGGGTTCAATACGAAGCCGGAAACCAAGGCCAAGGCTGAAGCCGAGCGCCAGAAGGTTGAAATCCGAACCTATTCCATCATCTACGAACTGATCGAGGATATCGAGAAAGCATTGAAGGGGATGTTGGAGCCGAAGTTCGAAGAGGAATACCACGGCACCGTCGAGATCCGCGCGGTGTTCAAGCTTTCCAAGGCGGGCAAGGTGGCCGGTTCGCACGTCACGGATGGTCGCATCTTCCGCAATGACAAGGTGCGCGTGCGGCGTGGCGAGGAAATTGTCTTTGAGGGCGAACTGCTCTCCCTGCGGAACGTGAAGCAGGACGTGCGCGAGATGTTCGCGGGTCAGGACTGCGGCATCAAGTTCCAGGGCTGGGAGGACTTCGCCGAAGGGGACGTGGTGGAAGCCTACGACCTCGTCAAGGTCAACGACTAAAGCGCGGTACTCCCGACAACTCTGTGCTCGGGGGAATATGAACTTTTCTCCGGGTGCTCCTCGTATTCTTACCGGAGTTTGAGAGAGTATTGACCTCGGAGAACGGGCGGCTTGACACTAGGGCGAAAGTCACCTGGTAGAATAGAAGCGGTCTGGGGTTTCCCCAGAGGGATCATGACAATGAAGAAATTCTTGCTTGTTGCGATGGTGACGGTGGGATGCGGAGCGGCGTTCGCTCAGCCCGCGAACTTTATCGACCTCGGCAACATCGGTGACATCGACTCGAACTACCAAACTGAAGACGCCTTTGGGCTCGTTGATCCGTTTGCCGCCGGCCAGATCCAGTGGTACAAGTTCACCTTTGGTGGTACCAACGGCACGACAAACTACCTGGACATCGACACGATCAACCCGGTCGGTACTAGCCCGTCGAGTGCGCTTGTGGACACTGAAATCGGTCTTTACGACAACCTCGGCAACCGGATTGCGGACGACGATGATGATGGCTATAGCCTTTACTCTTCTCTGAGCTTCGGCGCTCCGGGTAGTCGAAACTTCACGCAGTCTGGCACCATGGGGGCTCGTATTGCTGGCAATGGCCGTGATGGCGTCCTCGCCGCGGGCACCTACTGGCTCGCTGTGGGTCAGTTCAACACCACGTTTGGTGCCACAGGTTGGACGGTGACCAGCACCGGTGCGGGTGATGCTGATCCCACTCGTCTCGCCTTCCGCACCGACGTGGCCGCCGTGCCGGAACCGTTCTCGATGGTGGCCATGGGTGCCGGTCTGCTGGCGCTGGCTCGCCGCCGCCGCAACGCCAAGTAACCTCGAGTTACCGAACGTTAAGGACACAAGCAACCCCGAGTGATTTCTCACTCGGGGTTTTTTTCTATCGACAGCGTTTGGTAGGCAGAAGATAAATGGCCTGCCCCGAAGGGAGACAGGCCATTCTGTAGCTGGTCGGTAACCGAAGTTACTTGATTTCGACCTTGGCGCCAGCTTCTTCCAGCTTGGCCTTCAGATCGTCGGCTTCGGCCTTGCCCACGCCTTCCTTGACCGGCTTGGGAGCGCCATCCCCCACGTCCTTGGCTTCCTTCAGGCCCAGTCCGGTGGCTTCCTTCACGACCTTGATGACCTGCAGCTTGTTGCCGCCAGCATCGGCCAGGATGACGTCGAAAGACGTCTTTTCTTCGGCCGGGGCCGCATCGCCGCCACCGCCCATCATGCCCGGCATCATCATCGGCATGCCCATGGGAGCAGCCGCGGTCACGCCGAACTTGTCTTCCAGGCCCGTCTTCAGTTCGCTCAGTTCGAGCGCGGTCAGGCCA
>CAZVHE010000020.1:0-6592 GCA_964627705.1 uncultured Chthonomonas sp. | reverse complement strand
CTCAATGATTTCTTCAACAACGTTTGCCATTGCTTTGGTCCTTTATTCGGTTTCCGAGGTCTCCTCGGGGGTCGGGGCTTCTTCCGAAGCGGGGGCAGAGGGAGCGCTTTCGGCTGCGACGGGTCCACCGCCTTCAGCCACCTTGTCGGCCACAGCACCAATGACCCGAATGGGTTGGGCGTAAATCGCCTCGACCGTACCGACCAGCGTGCTGAGCGGAGCGGCCACGGCGCCAATGACCATAGCAATGAGTTGATCGCGCGGCGGCAGCTTGGAGAAGTCCTCAACCGCTTTCGCGTCCATGATCTTCCCGTTGAGCAATCCGCCTTTGACGACGAACGATTTGTTCGTCTTCGTGTAATCCATCAAGATCTTGGCGCAATCCGTTTCGTTTTCGTAGACGAAAGCGAAAGCGGTCGGGCCGCTGCCCAGTTCCTCGGTCAGCGCATCGGCGGTCTCGCCGAGGGCCTTGCGGAACAAGGTGTTCTTGATGACTGTCAACTCACCACCCTTTTCTCGCAGGCTGGCGCGCAGGGTTTGCATTTCCTGCACGGTCAGACCGCGATACTCGGTGAGGAAAACGCCCGTCGCCTGCTCAAACTTCTCCTTGGTTTGATCAATAATCTGAGCTTTTGCAGCGGTGGGCATAGTTTTGTTTGCCTCTTAAGCAAGTGACCCTGGCCATCCGACACGGAAGAGCCAGGGTCAACGCACGGCCAGGGGGCCGCAAATTCGTTTTGTCCTTTCCTCGTCCTGCGTTGGTCACCCGGAGGTGCTTAGTCTTCATAAGGAGAAGAGCCAACGGTCTGTGGCAGAGCAAGAGAATTATGCCCGATTCAGGCCTGAAAAGGCAGGGAAGTGAGCCCAACGGGCCCGAACGTCCCTGAGCCCGCACCGTCCCGCACCCGATAATTTTACGAGGATATGGCGCAGGAACCGTTGATTTACGAGCCACGGACCATTAGTGTTGGTAGCCGACTGGGGCGTGAGTTGATCGCCAGCTACCAGCAGGCCAACCTGGCGGTTTGGGAGGATCCGAAGTCTTGGCGTGGCAAGTGGTACTTCGGGCGCGGCGACCAGCGCCTGTGGGTGCCCCGGCGCATGCTGGGCGGACGCAGCCACCCGGAAGAGCGGGTCATCAACTTTTGCCACCCCTTGGGCCGCCGAGCTTTCCGTCTTTTGGTCGGAGCGTATGCCATCAGCTTCCTGGCGGTGGGCGTCATCATTACCGAAATCCTCCGTCGGTAACGTAGCGCACCCATGATGGGCATAATGATTGCGCAAGGGAAGCAAGACGCATGGAGCCCCGCACCCCGCAAGAAGGCGAATATCAAGGCGTAAGGAACGACCTTTTCACCCCCGGTGATTTTGATCGCGGGGCCCCGTTTCTCAAAGAGGTGGCGTGGCAGTTCATCAAGATCTGGTTTTTCCTGTCTCCGTGGCCGTGGCCCAGCCGCATCAAGGCGTCGTTCTTGCGCCTGTTCGGCGCAAAGGTGGGTAAGGGGCTGGTGATGCGCAACCGGGTGAACATCCACATGCCCTGGAAGCTGACGATTGGTGATCACTGCTGGATCGGGGAGCGATGCGAGATCCTTAACCTCGAACCCGTGACCTTCGAGGACCATGTTTCACTCGGTCACGACGTGTACATCGCCGCCGCCAGCCACAGCATCCGCAGCCGCACGATGGCGTATGCCAATAAACCGATTCTGATCAAGCGCGGCACCTGGGTGGCCACCCGAACGATGATTGGGGCAGGCGTGACCGTGGGTGAAAACTGCGTGATTGGGGCGGGTTCTACGGTACTACGAGACGTGCCGGACAACAGCCTGGTGGCACCCTCGCGTTCCACCGTCATCGCCCAGCGCGTCCTCACCGAAGACTAACGCAAAACACCCCCGGGCTCTTTTGAGTCCGGGGGTGATCTTCTCTAAGCCAAGGGAGGCTTAGTGGTGATGGTGGCCGTGGCCTTCGTCTTCCGTCGCCGGGATTTCCGCAATCGCGGCTTCGGTCGTCAGCAGCAGGCCGGCAATGGACGAGGCGTTCTGCAGGCAGATGCGGACCACCTTGGTGGGGTCCACCACACCCGCGGCCATCAGGTCTTCGTACTGCAGGGTCGCTGCATTGAAGCCTTCCTTCGCATTGCTGGCGCTCTTCACTCGTTCCACCACGACGCTGCCTTCCACGCCCGCATTCTCAGAGATCGTGCGGAGTGGAGCTTCGATGGCGCGGCGGATGATGTTGACGCCGATCTTCTCGTCGCCTTCCACCTTGAGGTTATCGAGCACCGAACCGGCGCGCACCAGGGCGACACCGCCGCCCGGCACAATGCCTTCTTCCAGGGCCGCGCGGGTCGCCGCCAGCGCGTCTTCCACGCGGGCCTTGCGCTCCTTCATCGCGGTTTCGGTGGCCGCACCAACCTTCACGACGGCGACGCCGCCGCGAATCTTGGCCAGGCGCTCAGCTTCTCCTTGTCGTAGTTGCTGTCCGTGCGCTCGATTTGGGCTTCGATCTGCTTCACGCGGCCGTCAATGAGCGCCTTGTCGCCCTTGCCGCCCACGATCGTGGTCGAATCCTTGGTGATGACGACCTTGTCGGCGCTGCCGAGCATGTCCGGCTGGACATTTTCGAGCTTGAGGACGAGGTCTTCGCTGATGAACTGACCGCCGGTGACGATGGCCATGTCTTCCAGCATCGCCTTGCGTCGATCGCCGAAGCCCGGCGCCTTCACGGCGGCCACGGGCAGGTTGGCGCGCAGTCGGTTCAGCACCAGGGTGGCGAGGCATTCGTTCTCGACGTCTTCGGCGACGATCAAGAGCGGCTTGCCCATGCGCAGCACCTTCTCCAGCAGCGGCAGGATGTCCTGCACGTTGCTCAGCTTCTTTTCGTAGAACAAGATGAGCGGGTTTTCGAACACCGTTTCCATGCGGTTCGGGTCGGTGACGAAGTAGGGGCTCATGTAGCCCTTATCGAACTGCAGACCGTCCACGAGTTCGAACGTGGTTTCGGCGCTCTTGCTTTCTTCCACGGTCACCACGCCGTCCTTGCCGACGCGCTCGATGACTTCCGCCACGAGTTCGCCGATGGTAACGTCCTTGGCGCTGATGGTGGCCACTTCGGCCATACCCTTGCGGCCGCTCACGTCTACGCTGAACGACTTGAGGTTCTCCACAATGGCTTCCACGGCCACATCAATCCCGCGCTTGATCTGCATCGGGTTGCTGCCGGCGGCCACGTTGCGGGAGCCTTCCTTGAAGATGGCCTGCGCAAGCACCGCCGAGGAAGTGGTGCCATCGCCCGCGATGTCATTCGTCTTGCTGCTGACTTCGCGGATGAGCTGGGCGCCCATGTTCTCAAAGCGGTCTTCGACTTCGATTTCCTTGGCGATGGTCACGCCGTCGTTGATGACGGTCGGGCTGCCGAACTTGCGCTCAAGGATGACGTTGCGACCCCGGGGGCCCAGCGTCACCTTCACGGCGTTCGCCAGCTTGTCGACGCCGGTTTCCAGCGCCTTGCGGGCTTCATTGCTGAATCGCAGATCCTTGGCCGGCATATTACTTG
The DNA here is from genome assembly GCA_964627705.1 of uncultured Chthonomonas sp. GTDB lineage: Bacteria > Armatimonadota > Fimbriimonadia > Fimbriimonadales > Fimbriimonadaceae > JAHBTC01. The sequence continues at coordinate 3,031 of CAZVHE010000020.1, read as the reverse complement.
GCTGCTCCCACAGTCGCGTTCTCCAGCACCGCCAGCACGTCGTCGGCGCGCAGGATGATGACGTCCTTACCGCCCACGTTCACTTCGGTTCCACTGTACTTGCCGTACAGCACCACGTCGCCCACCTTGATGTCAATCGGGGCCACAGCGCCGCTGTCCAGCGTCTTGCCCGGACCGATGGCGGTCACGGTGCCCTTCAGAGGCTTCTCCTGCGCGGTGTCCGGCAGGATGATGCCGCCCGCGGTGCGTTCTTCTTTCGCCGCGGGTTCAACAACAATGCGATCTTGCAACGGTTGAAGTGTCATTTCTTGTCCTCCGGGGAAATCCCCGATTGATTAGCAGTATAGCGGCGAGAGTGCTAATTTGAGGGGCGAGAGTCCCGCCCGCTGGGACCGGAAGATTCAGGGCCCAATCCGCGACTTTCCGACGTACAATGCAAGCATGCAGGCGCGAGATCGGGTCGGCGTTTTAGTGCGACGTTTTGGGCTGGGCGGCGGTGCCCGCGAGGTGGACCGCTACGCCTCCATGGGCTACGAGAAGGCGCTCGATGCGCTGTTAGGCTTTGGCCCGGTGCCTAGCCAAGACTTCCCGATGATCCGGTGCGCCTATAAGATGGAGCCAGAAGAAGACGCCGAACCGGGTTTCTATCGCTTCATCGGCCACTTCATCCACCACCTGCTGACCTCGCCCGACCCGGTACGCGAAAAGCTGGCGCTTTTCTATCTGGATCATTTCGCGGTGACGGCCAACGACGTGGAGCACGGGCTGGCCTGGTACCACCACCTCGAAATGCTGCGCCTGGTCGCGGGGATGAAGTTCCCACAGGTGCTGGAGCTCATGATTTTGAGCCCGGCACTGGTGCTGCAACTGAACGCCGAGCAGAACCGACGCGGTAACCCCAACGAAAACCTGGGCCGAGAACTCCTGGAGCTTTATTCGGTTGGCATCGGCACCTATTCGGAAGAAGAAGTGCGAGATGCCGCCCGTGCGCTTACCGGCCTTGTCATCACCGATGACACCTGGGGTAGCGGCACCACTTACAAGGAGCGCCTCGGCCGGATGATCAAGGAGCAGCGGCCGCTCATTGGGGTGGGATTTGTACCCGTGTTCCATGATGACGGCGAAAAGAATGTGATGGGGCTGAAGGGCAAGTTCGGTTGGCAAGAACTGGCGCGTCACCTGGCCAATCACCCGCTCACCGCAAAGCACATGTGCGGCAAGCTGTGGGATTTCTTTGTGGGGGGCACGCCGCCCAGCCGAGACCTTGACCAGTTGGTGAGCACATACACCAAGACCGGCGGGGACGTGCGGGCGGTGTTGCGGGCCATGACCACCCTCGACTCGTTCTGGGCGCCGGGACGGGCGCGCGTGCTTTCGCCCATCGAGTGGACGATTTCTATCTGCCGAGCCTTTGGCCACGATGAAGATGCCCGCGAAAAGCTGAACCCCGGCGGCCCGACCGACGCGATTCAAGAACCGTGGTGGCAAGTTGTAGGCGCTATCCACTATCACTGCTCCCAACAGGGGATGGAGTTGTTCCGTCCGCCGAGCGTGGCGGGCTGGGATTGGGGCCGGGGCTGGATCAGCACCAGCAGCATGGTCCACCGTTCTCGTTACGGTTTGGCCTTCTCTTGGGTGGAAGAACCGCCCGGAGGCGGCAAATGGAAGCCCGGGGCTCCGTTCCGCCGCTTTACCCAGTATGTTGCCAGTCGACCGCGCAGTACGGACGCGGAGATCGTCCAGAGCGTAGAGGCGTATTTTGACCTCGAACTCCGCGATGAAACGCGCCTGGCAATGACCGGTCTCAGTAAGGAAATCAATGCCGTGGGAGCCTTCGGGACCACCAATACCGAGTGGCAGGCAGGGTGCCTTAGCCGCATGTTCGAGGCGTTAAGATCTGCGCCGGACTTCCACGTGGTTTAGGCGCGCATCGCTTCGAGTTCGGCGAGACGGACGGCTGATGCCGCCCAGTCGTCCATGGCGCGGGCGAGGGCGTTTTGGGCGGCTTCATGCCGCTCGCACAGCTCGGCCACTTCGTCCGGGTTAGGGTTCTCCAGGTCGCGGTTGATCTGAGCGACCACGCTCTCCCAGTGCTCCACGACGCGCTCTGCCTCTTGCACCGCTTTCTCCTGCCGACCGATCTCCTTGCTGAGTTCGCGGGGGCTGAGGGTGGAAGCCCGGGCTTCGGTGGGGGCGGATTTGACCTTGGGGGCCGGGGTGGGTAGGTCATCCCGGCGGCTCATGTAGTCCGCAAACCCATCGGAAAACTGTCGGGCACCGCTCCGGCGCACATCCAGCACCGAATCCGCAAGCTGTCCCAGCAGCCACCGGTCGTGGCTGACCAAAAGTAAGGTGCCCGGGAACTGTTTCAGCACGTTGGCTAGGGCCTCGCGGCTGTCCATATCGAGGTGGTTGGTGGGTTCGTCCAGAGCCAAGCAGTTCGGTTGCGCGACGGTAAGGGCGGCTAACTGTAGCTTGTTTCGCTCACCACCGCTCAACGCCGAGATCGGCTTGAACACATCATCACCCGTGAACAGGAATTTGGCCAGCACATCCCGCGCCGGCCCCACATCCAGGCCGCACTCCCACACCATGTAGTCCAGCGGCGTGTCCTCGCCGTCGAACTGCACCGCATCCTGGGTGAAGTAGCCCAGGCTCACGCCACTGCCGGTACGCACGGCCCCGGTCACCGGGTCCAGCGCCCCCACCATCGTCTTGAGCAGGGTGGATTTGCCGGCCCCGTTCTCGCCGATGATGCCCCAGCGCTCGCCGTACCGCACCGTCCAATCGAGGGCGGGGACCAGAGGCTGGCCGTCGTAACCCACCTGCAGCTTTTCGCAGACGTAAACCTGGTCGCCGCTGCGGGCCACCTTGCTGAAGTCGAAGTGCAGGCCCGCCTCTTGGGTAGGGGCTTGCACCTGCTCGGCCATCAGCCGCTCCATCTTTTTGCGGCGGCCACGGGCTTCAGCGGTGCGTTGGCTATTGATGAACCGCCGGACAAACTCGTCCAACTGGGCGATCTCGGCGGCCT
>CAZVHE010000019.1:14610-29080 GCA_964627705.1 uncultured Chthonomonas sp. | reverse complement strand
TGGATGTGGGCACCGGTTCTGGGTGCCTCGCCCTGACCCTCGCCGCCGAACGCCCCGGCTCTGAAGTGCATGGGCTGGATGTCTCCGAAGAGGCCCTGGCCTGGGCCAAACGGAACGACGCCGAGCTCAATCCCGGCGGAGAGCGAATCACCTGGCACCACGCGGACGCCTTCCGCTGGCACCCCGCCGAGCCGTTTGACTTGATCGTCTCGAACCCGCCCTATATCGCCCCGACCGAGCCGTTGCCCACCGAAATTCACGATTACGAGCCGCACCTCGCCTTGTATTCGGGCGACGACGGCCTGGATTTCTATCGCATGGTCGCCCGCCGCGCCCCCGACTGGCTCAACCCCGGAGGGTGTCTGTTGGTCGAGATTGGCGACGGCCGCCTTGCCGACGGACAGTCCGTTTGGGATCGGGAAGGCTGGAGCACCGAAGGCGTCATCCCGGATCTGGATGGACGCCCCCGCGTGTGGGTTCTCACCCGCTAGGATTTCTTCAGCGTGACCGCGGCAAAGCCTTCCGTTTGCTGCGGCACCATCGTTTTTCGGTCTTCGCCGACCTTCATGGTCAGCGGTTTCGCCATGTCGGCCCCGCCCGGGGATTTCTCGACCGGCTGATTCATCAGGGTGCGGTGGGTCATCACCACTGTGCCATCCTTCAGCTCCCACACGCCCGTCAGCGGCACGTCCATGGGGCCAAGCTTCATGCTGTAGCTGAAGGTCTTGGCTTCGTCGAAGGAGATGGAAATCGGAATCTTGTCCTGCGCGCCCAGTAAGGCGGCGGCGGCCGGCGGCACCTTGGCGGTGGCCATCACCTGCTTCACATCTACTTCACCGTTCCAGGTGCCAACGATGTCCTTTTCGCTGAGAGGGGACGTGCAACCCATGAGGGCCGGGACAACTGCGAGGGGGAACAACCAAGCCGCGCGCTTCACTTTTCTTGCAACGCTGGGGAGTCGGTTTTGGTTTCCGCCCGCTTGTAAACCATGACGCCGGTCCCTTGCTTGGTGGCCTCACGCATGGTGAGGGTGTCGGCCTTAGCGTCAAATACCAGCACATAGGGGTTCGTTAAAGAATCATCGCGCTTGCGGTCGGCTTCCGTGATCTCCTTGCCCAGCACCTTGGTGGGGGTGAGGGTGACGGTGGTGCCGGTTTGCTTCCAGTGGCCTTCCAGCGGGAAGATGGCGAGGTTCATCCGGTAGGTGCCGTCGCTCTTCAGTTCCAGGGCATTGGTGCCCGCGCCCAGCAGGTTGGCGGCGGCGGTTTCGGCGTCGGTCGAGTTCTCGTTGCGCTCCAGCCTAAAGGACCCCATCCAGCGGCCGGTCAGGTCGGCTTGAGGGGCGGCGGGCTGGCAACCCACGCCGATGACCACCGCCATCAGAGCGAGGGCGACACCAAAGTGAACCTTCATGGCACAAGGTTACTTGGTTTGAGGGGCTGACGTTGCGGGCCACCGGGTTTCGGCCCGCCGAGAGGCCAAGGTGCGCGGGAAGGGGGCCGGTACACTCCCACCCAAGTTATGGACTACCGCCGCACTTATCTGCGCGACCTCATGCAGGCTCAGCCGGGAGGTCACGTTTCCGCTTACGGATGGGTCAAGACCCGCCGGGACAGCAAGGGAGTTTCGTTTGTGGCCCTGAATGATGGGTCGTGCATGGCGGATCTCCAGGTGGTAGTGGATGCCGGTACGTTCGACGGACCGGATTGGGATGCCGTGACCACGGGCGCATGCGTCCGGTTTGATGGCGAACTCGTGGCTAGCCCGGGAGCGGGTCAAGCCGTAGAACTGAAGGCCTCGGCGATGGAACTGTATGGTGGCGCAGATCCGTCCACTTACCCGCTTCAAAAGAAGGGCGCGACGATGGAATTCTTGCGCGAAATCGCCCACCTGCGGGTGCGCGGCAACACCTTCGGCGCCGTCAACCGAGTTCGAAACCGCGCCAGCTATGCGGTGCACCGCTTCTTCCAAGAGCGTGGGTTCCAGTGGATTAACACCCCGATCATCACGGCCAGTGACTGCGAAGGCGCGGGGGCGATGTTCGCCGTCACGACATTGCTGCAAGCCCCCGAACCGGGGCAAGAAGCCAAGTTCAAACTGGCCAGCCAAGACCCAGCGGATGACTTTTTCGGCAAGCCGGCCTACCTTACGGTGAGTGGGCAACTGAACGTGGAAACCCTCGCGATGGGCCTGACCAACGTTTACACCTTCGGGCCGACGTTCCGCGCGGAGAACAGCCACTCCACACGCCACCTGGCCGAGTTCTGGATGATTGAGCCCGAGATGGCCTTCTGCGATTTGGAAGGCGACATGAATCTGGCCGAAGAGTTCGTCCGCGAAGTCATCAAGGACGTGATGGACCACTGCGAGGCGGACCTCGCGTTCTTCAACCAGCGGATTGACAAGGAACTGCTGACGACGCTCAACCATGTGGTGAACTCGCCGTTCGAGCGCATGACTTACACCGAGGCCATCGCCGCTCTGGAAAAGAGCGGCCAAACGTGGCAGTTCCCGGTGGCGTGGGGCTCGGATTTGCAAAGCGAACACGAGCGATGGCTGACGGAAGTGCACGTGGGGCGACCGGTGATCCTGACCGATTACCCGAAGGAGATCAAGGCGTTCTACATGCGCGCCAATGATGATGGCAAGACGGTGCGGGCGATGGACGTGCTGGTGCCGCGCATTGGCGAACTGATCGGCGGTAGCCAGCGCGAAGAACGATACGACGTACTGGAGCAACGCATCCGGGAAGTCGGCCTGAACCCCGAGCCGTACTGGTGGTACTTGGACCTGCGCAAGTACGGCAGCGCCCCGCACAGCGGCTTTGGCTTGGGCTTCGAGCGGCTGATGATGTACCTGACGGGGATGCAAAACATCCGCGATGTCATTCCGTTCCACCGCACGCCGGGGCAGGCCGCGTTCTAGGTTGGCCAAGGCCAGTTCAGGGAAGAGAGTAAACTGAGGGATATGTCCAAGGACGGGCGATTCTTGCGGTGGTTAGCCGGACTGGGGATGGTGCTGGCGGCAGCATTGACGGCGGCGCAGGTGACCACGGGGGCCGAACTACGGCTCGATGGTGACCCTGGCCCCTTGGTGCGGGTGGTCAGCGGCCCGGAGTTACCCCAGCGCATCCTGCTCATCCCGGTGGACGACCGCCCGGCCGTCACCCAGTTCCCGCAGATGATCGGGGCGATGGCCGGCGCGACGGTAGAAACGCCGCCGCGCGAACTTCTTGGGCGCTTTACGCAGCCCGGCAAGCCCGAAGCGATCATGGCCTGGATGGCGAGCCAGAACCTCAAGGATTACGACGCGGTGGTGGTGAGCATGGACATGATCGCCTACGGCGGGCTCATTGCCAGCCGGGTCGAGCGCACCAGTTACAACCTGGCCATCCAGCGCATCCGCCAGTTCTGGGCGATCCGCCGCACGGCTCCGCAGACCAAGTTCTACGGCTTCGGCGCGATTATGCGCGTGGCTCCCACCGGCACCCGCGCAAACCGCGAGTGGCGCGACATCCTGGCCAAGTACGCGGAAGAAAAGGCCGATTACGGCCCCCAACCCACCGCCGCCCAGCGCAATCGCTTGCAGGATTTGGCCCGCCGGGTGCCGGCCGCCGATCTGGCAAGCTACGAGCGCGTGCGCGACCGCAACTTCCGGGTGAATCAAGAACTCATCCGCATGCGCAACCAGAACGCCTTCACTTTTTTGCTGCTGGGTGAGGATGATAGCAAGCCCACCGGCCCGCAAAAAATCGAACGCCAGCGCTATGCCGACATGGCCAAGAATCTGAATCTCAAGGAAGATCAGATGACGATGGCCGCCGGGATAGACCAAGTGGCGAACCTTTTGGTGAGCCGAGCGATGTCGGACTCGGTGGCGTGGGCGCCTCGGGTGCGGGTGGTTTACGCGGATGAAGACGGCCGCCGGACCATCGGCAACTACGAGAGCCTGCCGATTGAGGACAGCCTGCAAAGCCAGCTTCGAGCCAGTGGTGCCACGGTGGCGAGGGCGAACGAGGACTTCGATTACAGCCTGTACGTGAACACGCCGGACCCCGACCAGTATTCGCTGGATGCCTTCCTGGGTTCATTGGAAAGCGAAGTTGACCAGGGTTTCCCCGTGGCGGTGGCCGACACGAACCTGGGCAAAGCCGGCATTGCCGACCCCCGCCTGTTCGATGTGCTGACCAAAGAAGGTCGCAGTGCCCGCCTCTTAGCGTACGCCGGGTGGAACACCGCGGGCAACACCATGGGCACTACCATTCCCGCCGCCAACATCTATCTGCTGGCCCGGCGGCAACGCGTGGAGCCGCTGGTGCGCGAAATTGGCCTGCGCACTTTCGTTCTCCACCGTTTGGTGAACGACTTCGAATACCACAACTTTGTGCGCCCCGTTGCGTATGCGATGATCGACGCTTTCCCCAACGCCAGCCGGGAGGAAACCTACGGCGATGAGTTTGACCAGGTGAATGCCACGGTGCAGCAAGACTTGGGCAAGCGCTTGGATGCGCGGTTTAAGGACCAGATGCTCGGCACCCGGTTCTTCGCTGGCAACCAGCAGTACGAAGTGGTTGGGCTGGAAGATGTCGAAATCTCGCTCCCCTGGCCGCGCGCTTACGAAGTCCAGCTGGATTTCCGGCTGATCGTCCGCCCCGTCACCCAGCCGTGACGGGGTTCTTAGAGCTCGAAGGCACGCCATTGCCGGTGGTGGTTTACGTCCCCAAGGGACCGTCCCCGGCCGATGGCTGGCCCACCATCCTCTTCCTGCACGGGCGCGGCGAAAGCGGCACCGATGGGCTCCGTTGCCTCATCCACGGGCCGGGCCAACGCGCCATCCGGGAGCGCGAGAATTGGCCGTTTCTCATGATCTTCCCGCAAAAGCCGGGAGCGGAAGACACCTGGTTCAACCTCCGCGAATTCCTCAACGAGATTTTGCGACAAGTCGAGGCGCAGTTCCCCACGTCGCCGCACCAGCGGTATCTCACTGGCCTCAGCCAAGGCGGGCGCGGCACCTTGGAGTGCGCCGATGCCCTCGCGTGGTCATTTGCGGCCATTGCGCCCATTTGCGGGTGGAACACCCGCCCGGATGTCGGCCCGCGCCTGCGCGAGATTCCGATGTGGCTGTTCCATGGCGATGCCGATAGCGTCGTGCCGCCCACGGGCACAACCGAAGTGGAAAAAGCGGTGCGGGAGGCAGGCGGTAACCCGCGCATGACCATCTACCCGGGGGTGGGGCACGATAGCTGGGTGCAAGCCTACGCCGAACCTGAACTTCCGACCTGGTTTCTCTCCCACCGGCTTGGGTAGGGTGAAGCATTCACTTCGCCCCGCGCGTCTCTAAGGCAAGCGGCATTGGCCGTGAATGCAGAACATCATGCGACAAATTCTTGTTATCGCCTGTTTGATTTTTGCGCTGATGGGGAGCAGCTTCGCGGCATCGCCGACCCCAGCAGTTCAAGACTCAAAAATTGTCAGTGCCGTCGACATCCCCCTGATGGTGGGGGTCATGAAGGACCTTCGCATCGAAGCCGAACAGGTCGAAGGTGAGCCCGACTTCAAGTGGAGCCAAAACGGGATGGACTACACGCTCACCAGCCTGTGGAGCAATCCGGATGCCGAAGGCCCCTACGATGAAATCATGCTCTCCGCCCGCTGGGCCGCCGGTGACGTGAGCGACGAGTTCCTGAGCAACTGGAACGCCGCCAGCCGCTGGGGTCGCCTTTACGTCGCGGAAGGCGAACTGGTCTTCGAATCTGACCTCCACCTCATGGGGGGTGTGACGATCAAGTCCATCAAGGGCTTCATCAACCGATTCCTGGAGCGCGCGCAAGCCGTGAAGGACGAAGTGGAGGCCGCCGGCTAATGCGTTGGCTCCTCAGTGCCGCCCTCATGGTTACCTCCATGATGGCGATGGCACAACAAGTGATCACCAGCATCTCGACCGATGAAGTGAAGGGCCACCTGGCCGACATGGACATCGAAGCCGAGATCAATGACAACCGCGTGGAGTGGACCGATGGCAACACCACGATGGCCGTCGTGGTCTTCGCCGAAGACGACAATCGCGGCAAGGATGTGATGCTACAAGCGACTCGCGAAGGGCGCGGCTCCATTGCGGCCGCCCAAGAGTGGAACCTGATGAACCGCATCGGCCACGTGTACTACATGGAAGGTACGGCCAACTACGAGTTCGACGTTGACCTGCAAGACGGGATCACCGTGGGCAACTTCAAGTCGTGCATCAGTCGCTGGATAGAGCAATCCGATATGGCTCTGAGCGCGGTGCTCTCGGGCGGCGGTAGCTCCGGTGGCGGCGATGGCGATGTCATCACCGACCTTGACATGCAAATGGTGGTGGACGCCTTGGCCGACATGGGCTTTGAGGCCACCGAGGACGAAGATGGCGACCTCACCTTTGCCAAGGACGAGATCATCTACAACTTCATCCGCTTCGACGAAGGGGACTTCATGATCCAGGCCGAGCTGACGGGCAACACCACGGTGGAAGCCATCAACGACTGGAACGCCGCCAGCCGCTTTGGCCGTGCGTATCTGAGCCCGGAAGACAACAGCGTGTACGTCGAACTGGACATCAACATCCAGGGCGGAGGCACTTGGGAGAACGTGGTGAACCACATCAAGCGCTTCCTTAAGGATACCGTGCCCGACGTGCAGAACGCAGTCTTTGACCAAGGCATGCGCCGCGCGGGATGATTGCTCGCCTTCGCGGCACCCTGATCGAACAGCTATCCGACCGCCTCGTCATTGAGTGCGGGGGGGTCGGATACGATGTGCAAGTCCCCGAATCGGTCGCCTTCAGCTTAGGCGCCCTCGGGGACGAGGTTTGTTTGTGGATTCGACATATCGTCCGCGAGGACGGGATGTTTCTGTACGGTTTCGCGTCCGCGCAGGACCGGCAACTGTTTGACATGCTCCGCGACGTGAAGGGCTGCGGCCCCAAAACGAGCCTCGCCCTGTTGGCCACGCTGGGCGTGGAGTCCGTGGTGGTGGCGATTCGCGAGAGCGATCACCGCACTTTGGCCCGTGCCCCTGGGGTCGGTCCGCGCTTGGCGGAACGCATCGCCATTGAACTCAGAGATGCCGTGGCCAACCTCGCCGTGACCGCGTCCTCGCCTCGCGCTACGAGCGTGAGCTTGCCGGATGACAATGCCGTCGTCTCCGCTCTCATTGCCCTGGGCTATCGGCGCACCGAAGCCGAAGCCGCCGCCGCCGCTGTGGCCGATGCGGGTGACGAAGCCGCGCAGGTGCGCGCCGCCCTGCAGAGGTTGCGCCAATGAATCCGCGCGATCTCGACGCCAATCTGCAACCCGGCGAACGCCCATTTGATAGTGCGCTTCGCCCGCGCCGCCTCAGCGAATTTTTTGGCCAAGAAGATCTCTGCCGCAACCTGCAAGTCTTCATCCATGCGGCCCGCCAGCGGGAAGAACCACTGGACCACGTTTTGCTCTACGGCCCCCCGGGGCTCGGGAAGACCACCCTCGCGCACATCGTGGCGCACGAGATGGGGACGTCGCTGCACGTCACCAGTGGCCCGGCCATCGAGCGGCCCGGTGACCTCGTCGGCATCCTCACCAACCTCGAGCCGCACGCGGTGCTGTTCATTGACGAAATCCACCGGCTCGGGCGCACCGTCGAGGAAATTCTCTACCCGGCAATGGAAGACCGCAAGGTGGACATCATGATCGGCAAGGGGCCGGCCGCGCGCTCCATCCGCCTGGATGTGCCGCCCTTCACGGTAGTGGGAGCGACCACGCGCCAGGGGATGCTCGCGGGGCCGCTACGAGACCGGTTCGGCATCGTGTTCCACATGGCGTTCTATACGTCCGCCGAACTCAAGCAGATTGTGCGGCGTTCGGCCGCCATGTTGGATTACGACCTCCATGACGATGCGGCCGAGGAGATTGCGGGCCGCAGCCGGGGCACCCCGCGCATTGCCAACCGCCTCTTGCGCCGCATCCGCGACTTTGCCCAGGTGGCAGGGATGAACCACATTGACCGCGCCACCACGTCCAGCGCCCTCACGCAACTGGAAGTGGACCAACTGGGCCTCGACCGGCTCGACCGGCTCTACATCCGCACGGTCGTCGAGAAGTTCAGTGGGGGGCCCGTGGGGATTGATACCATCGCCGCCAGCCTGGGTGAAGACGTGGGCACGCTGGAAGACGTATGCGAGCCCTTCCTGCTCCAGATCGGGTTCATTCAGCGCACGCCGCGCGGCCGGCAGGCCACGCCGGCGGCGGTGGCGCACCTGGAATCCAGTCTCTTTGGTCACTGAGATCAGGTTGTTGGCAATAGTCTCAAATCTTTTTGGTCTCAACTGCTGAAACGGAAACGACAGCCAAACTTCTAACTACGGGAGGTCTCGATAAGAGGTCCCTCCCACCCACAAAAGAGTTCTCTATGCGAAAGCTTCTCAATCTCTCGGCCCTGATGGCCGCTCTCGTTCTCACCATGACCGCCACCGTCGCCCAGGCCAATGTCCGCCCGACCGCGCTGGACGTGATGGACGACCTTACGCCGGAATCCCTCCTGAGCTTTGTCAAGGAAGCGGGTGCCGAAGATGCCGAACTGGATGAAGGCTCGGTCACCTGGACGGCCGATGGCATTACCTACTCGATCTCGGTGTTTGCGGCGGATGAAGAGGAAGAAGGCCCCCTGACGGACATCTTCTGCCAAGCCTCCTTCGCCTATGAAGAAGAAGATCTGGCCAAGGTCAACGAGTACAACGCCATGAGCCGCCACATCCGCGCTTATTGGCAGGAAGGCACCGTTTTTGCCGAGCAGGATATGGACATTAAGGGCGGCGTCATGTCGGCTCAATTGATCAACTTCTTCAAGAAGTTCATCGCTTCGGCGGAAGCCACCAAGGCGTTCTTCGAAGACGAAGGCGAGAACTAAGCCGGATGCAAGGGCCGGGCTCCGTCTAAACTAGGCGGTGCTTCGGCTCACCGGTACGTTTTTAGACGAAATCACGCATGACATCCCCAGTCAGAATTGGGGCGAGCGGGAGTGGGATCGAGAGTTCGGTCTCTACTCCCGCATTGGCATTGACACCGTCATCATCATCCGGGCGGGCTACCGGGACAAGTGCATCTTCCCGGCCCAAAGCATCCCGGGCTTGCTCCCGCTCGATGTGGACCTCGGGCGGATGTTCCTCGATTTGGCCGAGAAGCACGGGCTCAAGCTCTTTTGGGGTACCTACGACAGTGGCCGCTATTGGTGGCGTCGCAGCTGGTGGGCCGAGGTGGACCTCAACAAGGCGTTCATTGACGAGGTGATGGAGCGTTACGGCAGTTCACCCGCCTTTGCCGGTTGGTATCTTACCCACGAGACCAGCCGTAACGACGCCCACATCATCGAGCTGTTCAACCAGATCGGCGGGCACTGCAAGGCGGCCAAAGATGTGCCGGTGCTCATCAGTCCGTTCCCGCAGGGAAGCAAGCAGTTCGGCCCCGGCGACACGATGACCCTAGAGGAATCCTTCGACCACTGGGATCGCATTTTTGACGCCACCCAGGGGGCGTACGACATCTGTGCGTTCCAGGATGGCCAGATTCAGTACCAAGAGCTACCGGAGTTCCACCGGGGCATCAGGGCGCTGTGCGACAAGTACCAGCTAACCACGTGGTCCAACATCGAGTCCTTTGATCGCGATATGCCGATCAAATTCCCGCCCGCCGACTGGCGCTACCTCGACCTCAAGATGCGCATGGCGAGCCCCATTGTGGAGAAGCTCATCACGTTTGAATTCGCGCACTTCATGAGCCCCTATTCGTGCTACCCGGCGGCGCACAACCTCTTCCGTCGCTACTGCGAGCGCGTGGGCATTGATGCGGAGGCCGTGATTTGAAGCGCGCCATCGTCGTGGTGCTGGATGGCTGCGGCGCGGGGGCGACTCCCGATGCCGCCGCTTTTGGCGATCCGCACGGACCCGCCACCCTGCGCCACGTGAGCGAGGCGGTGGGCGGGCTGGATTGCCCGAACCTGGCGGCCTGTGGCTTCTTGGCGGCGGCGGGCTACCCCCCGGCGGCCACCGCCCACTTTGGGCGACTACGGCCCCTGAGCATGGGCAAGGACAGCGTGACCGGCCACTGGGAGATGATGGGGGCGGTGGTGACGGAACCCTTCCCGACCTATCCGGATGGCTTTCCGCCGGAGTTGATCGAGGCCTTCGTGCGCGCTATTGGCACCGAGGTGCTGGGCAACAAGCCCGCCAGCGGCACCGCCATCATCGCCGAATTGGGTGAAGAGCACCTCCGCACCGGCCACCCGATTGTCTATACGAGCGGGGATAGCGTGTTCCAGATCGCCGCGCACGAGGAGATCATCCCGATCGAGCGGCTATACGATATGTGCGAGACGGCGCGGGAACTGTGCGTGGCCCCCCACAACGTCCAGCGCGTGATTGCCCGACCGTTTGAGGGCAAGCCCGGCCACTTTGAGCGCACCACTCGACGCAGGGATTATCCGCTGACGCCGCCGCCGAATCTGGTGGATGCCATCGGCGATGTGCGCGGGGTGGGCGTGGTGCCGGAGCTGTTCGCCGGACGGGGCTTCCAGGTCACGCCGCGCACCCAGAGCAACGCCGAACACGAAGTGGCGTTGCTGGAAGCCATGGCCGCGCAAGATGCCCGTTTCATCTTCGCGAACTTTGAAGATTTCGACATGCTTTACGGCCACCGCAGTGATCCGGACGGGTTCGCGGAGTGCCTAGAGGCGTTCGATCACACCCTGGCCCGTATCCAAGCGGCGCTGCAGACGGAGGATCTTCTGATCCTGACCGCCGACCACGGCAACGACCCCACGGACGCCAGCACCGACCACACCCGGGAGTACGTGCCGCTGGCGGTCATTGGCCTGCCGCCGCAAGCGCGGGGCGACGAGGACGGGTTAAGCGTAGTGGGCGACTTGGTGCGCGCGCACTTGGGCGTCTAATACGGCTTACTTGCGAAAAAACATGTAGCCGCCCACCAGCACCAAGAAGATGGCAAACGACTTGCGCATGGTGTTGGGGTCCAGCCCCAGCGCGATCTTGGAGCCAAGGAACGCCCCGCCCAGAAACCCCAAGGCGATCCAGAGCCCCATGGCGAGGTCCACGTTGTTCTCCTTCCAGTAGTTCATCAGGCCAAGCAGGCCGACCGGCGCCAGCAGCGCCACCAGCGAGGTGCCCTGCGCTTTGTGCTGCGTAAAGCCGAAGGCCAGCACCAACAGCGGCACGATGATGACGCCGCCGCCAATCCCAAAGAGGCCGCCAGCCACGCCCGCCACCACGCCAATGAGAATCATGCCCAGAATGGTCATGCACTCATTGTGGCGCGGGGGATAATCCAAGGATGCGCATTGGGATTTGGGGAACCGGGGGCATTGCCCGCGCCCACACGCGGCACTTCGCCCGTCTGGACGGGGCCGAACTGGTGATGTACGACCTGGACCCGGCGCGCGCCGAAGCGATGGCCGCCACGGTCGGGGGCCGGGCCGTGGCCACGGCGGAAGAGCTTTTGGCCGCTGTGGATGGCGTGGTGATTGCCGTCCCCACCGACGCGCACTACGCCTGCGCCCGCCAAGCCCTGGAGGCCGGCAAGCACGTTTTGCTCGAGAAGCCCATCACCCGCACCCTGGAGCAGGCGGATGAACTCATTGCACTCGCCCAGGCCAAGGGTGTGCACCTGGTGCCGGCCCATGTGAGCCGGTTCTTCCCTGAATTCGTGGCCGCCCGCGACCGCGTGAACAAGGGCGCCGTAGGCACCCCCGCCGCCATCCGCGTGTACCGGGGGGGCAAGGCCCCGCAAGGTACGGAAGGTTGGTTCCAGAACCTCGCGCGCAGTGGGGGCGTGATTCTCGACCTCGCGGTGCATGACTTTGACTGGCTGCTGTGGACGTTCGGGCCGGTGGAGCGGATCTACTGCCGCTCCGTGCGCATGGGCGCCGAAGCCCGCGACGTGGCGGGAGACTACGCTCTCGCCACCATCACGTTCCGGAACGGGGCCGTCGCCCACCTCGAAAGTTGCTGGATGGACCCGTTGGGCTTCAACATTGCTTTTGAAGTGGCGGGTAGTGAGGGGCTCATTTCGTTCGATGCCCGTGCGGTGGCGGGCTTGCGGGTCACCGGGGCCGTGCAGGCCGCCGGCACGAACCGAGACGCCAGCAACGACCCGTTTTATGGCCAAGCCAAGATGTTCGGCGCGGTACTGCAAGGAGCCGAGCCCACGGTTACGGCGCAGGAAGGCCGAGCCGCCCTCGCGCTGGCCCTGGCCGCCGAGGAGAGCGCCAACACCGGCCGCGTGATCGTGATGGACCCCGCAACCGCGTCGGTCTAAGGCAAGCCGCTAGTTCACAACCGGGGCGGCGTTGCGTTGCCGTCCCCATTCCAGGATGCGATCCATCTCGCCGGCGGCGTACCAGCGTTCCAGCGCCTGGGTGCGGTGTACCGGCATCGGGTGCGTGCTCCACGTGCTGTAGAAGAACGCGATCATGAGCTTGCCAAAAGAGTCCATGGCGTTCATGTCTTGGTACATCTGGGCTTGCTCCAAGAAGGCGGCGGGGTTGCCCTCGTCCTGCAGGCGGTGCGGGCCACCGCACAGGTGCAAGTTCGCGCTCAGCGAGGTGGCAAAATTCTGCGCGCAAAGCAGTCCGGCGCGGTCGGCGCTCAGCTCGGCGTTGCGGCTCCATTCCATAAAGGCGGCCATGGCGGCAATCTGGGCGGCGTCGCCAAGGCCGAGGGTGCGTCGCCCCAGCATCTCAAGGAGCGGCATCAGCACGCGCGCCACGCTGAAGTAGAGGATATGACCGCACTTGATATGCCCGAGTTCGTGCCCGATGAGGTGATACAGCTCGTCATCGTTGAGCGTATCCACGATGGAACTGCGCAGCGTGATGTACGGCCGCTCCACGCCGCCCGCAAAGGCGTTGGCGAACGGGTGGTTGGTCAGGTAGAGCTCGGGTTCGGGCACGTCCAGCACCTCGCAGCATTCCTGGAGGATTCTGTAGAGCGTTGGATATTGGTCCGGCCCCACGCGCACGCTCACGGCCATGTTCCAGCAATACAGCCAGCGGTCGGCCCCGATCTCGTAGAACTTCTGCACGGCGGCAGGCACCAGCGGCAGGCGGCGCAAAGCCTCCAACGCCTTGCGGTCAGTCTCGGCCTGGAACGCGTCGCAGGTTAAGCCGGTGAGAAGGACTCGGTCCATATACTTCTAAGATAACGGCAAATTCGGGGGTTGCGGTTGCAATCAGCGATGGGCAGGCCCATTTGGAGAAAAACAGAGGCCCCTGTCCGTCATTGGACAGGAGCCCGGAATCGGAGAAACGACCCGAACTAGGCGGCGCGCTGCGTTCGTTCTTTGATGCTTACGTTGATTTCGAACTCCCCAATATCCTTGAGGCGCATCGGAATCACGAGCGCTGGGATGTCCAGCGTGCTGATCTTCACATTGGAGCCCTTGATGATCGTCGGCGGCGTAATGTCGCAGGTGAAGCCTTGCCCGTGAAGGAGCGTCATGCTGTTCCCGCTAATCATGTTGCCCAGCTCGGCAATGGCCGAAGCTGCGAGTTGGTCGAATGTCACCACCGGCGAGCCCAACATGCGCGAAGCGATTCGGTCGGCCGCGACGATGCTCATGCCAAAAATGACCTGACCTTCGACGTCGCCGGTGATCCCGCACACGATGTTGACCTGTTGGGTGGTAAAGACCTGCGGGCGGGCGCTCAGCGTCCCCCGCTCGGGCGTCACTTGCAGCAGCGTGGACATCACTTTGACCGCCGCTTCTACAAATGGGCTTACGTACTCAACCCTCATCGTTCTCCCCTCTAAAAGTCTTCATGGACGGCTTAGGCCGCCACCTTCTTCATGGCTTCGACCACGCGGTCGGGCTGGAACGGCTTGACGATGAAATCCTTGGCACCGCTTTGTACGGCCTCAATCACCATCGTCTTTTGTCCCATCGCCGTGCACATGATGACCCGGGCATTCGCGTCGATCTTCTTGATCTCCTTGAGCGCCTGGATGCCATCCATTTCCGGCATGGTGATGTCCATCGTCACCACGTCGGGCTTCAGTTGCTCGTAGAGCTTCACTGCTTCCGCGCCGTTGGTGGCTTCGCCGACTACGTCGTAGCCGGCTTCCGTCAGAATCTTCTTCAGCGTGACCCGCATGAAGAGTGCGTCGTCTGTGATCAGGATGCGTTTCGCCATTGGTTGTTCCCCTCTAAGGGTTTTCGGTAGAAAAATGGAAGCCCTGTATCAAATCCCAGGTCGCGGTAGTTGGTGACCCGCTCGGTGCTGCCTACGAAGAGGACGCCCCCGGGACGCAGAGCGTTGTAGAACTTCCGATAGAGCTCTTCCTTCGCTTCGTCGGTGAAGTAAATCACGACGTTGCGACACATGATGAGGTCGTAACCGGAATCAAAACGATCAGCCAGTAAGTTGCCTTTGCGGAACGTGAGATAGCTCCG
>CAZVHE010000019.1:0-14551 GCA_964627705.1 uncultured Chthonomonas sp. | reverse complement strand
ACTCGCGCGGTACCCACCGCACGTCCGATTCGCTGAACTCGCCGCGCTTTGCTTGGTCGAGGGCGTCCTGGTCAATGTCCGTGCCCAGAATCTGGTGGCGACCCCGGAACTTGAGATCCAAAATCATCGCCAGAGTGTGGGCTTCGGCGCCGTAGCTGCACCCCGCGCTCCAAACTTTGAGGCCCTTCTTGTCGGCACCGAGTTCGGGCAAAACCTTGGTGATCATCTCGTTCCACTTTTCCGGGTTGCGGAAAAGTTCGGAGACGTTGATCGCCATCTTGTCGAGGAACCATCGCTGGTTGGTCGCGCTCTCGCCGAACCATTTGGTGAATTCGTCCAGAGATTTGAGGTTGAGCGATTCGACCATGCTCACGGTACGGCGCTGAAGTTGGTTAGACCGGTAAAGATCGAGGTCCACGCCCGTTTTCGCCTTGACGATGTCGTAAAACCGTCGCCATTCTTGGGCGTTAGGCAGCAATGTTCTTCCCCTTCACAATGGCGGTCACCAGGGCCGGAGCCATCGCGCTCAGCGGCAATTCTCGGTCAATGCCGCCGGCTTCCTTCGCGGCGCGAGGCATCCCGTAGACCACGCAGGTTTCCTCCGATTCGCCGATCATGTAGCCGCCCTTGCTGCGAATCACTTTGGCGCCTTCGGCTCCATCCCGGCCCATGCCGGTGAAGATAGCACCCAGGCAGCGGTCGCCCCACTTGGCCGCGGCCGTCAAAAACAGGTGGTCAGCGGCGGGCTTCACGCCGTGCAGGTTCGGGCCATCGTCCAGGACGATCGCGCCGTGAGAATCAATCATCATGTGCTTGCCACCGGGTGCCATGAGCGCCACGCCGGGGACCGGGCGGTCACCGGCTTTGGCGACTTGGCACGGCACCGTGCCGATGCTGTTCAGTCGAGCAGCGAAGGAAGCCATGAAGCTCTCCGGCATGTGTTGCACCATCAAAATCGGGGCACTAAAGCCCTTGGGGAGGTCGCGCCAGAACGCCGCGAGTGCTTTGGGGCCACCGGTGGAACTGGCCAGCAGCACCACGCGGTCCGTCTTGGGCATCGCGATCTTCGGCGCGGGTGCCTGCACCACCGTCTTGGCGGGGGCGGCAGCTGGGGTCAGGCGGCGCATAGTGGCGCTACTGACGGCGGCCTGAAGCTTCGCGATCAGCTCTTCTTGGCAGCCAATAAACTTGATGGAGCTCGATCCATTGGGTTTGGCGAAGTAGTCAAACGCGCCAAGCTCTAAGGCTTCGAGGGTCGGGGTGGCCCCCGCTTCCGTCAGACTGCTCACCATGATGACCCGGGTCGGGCACTCGGTCATGATGTGCCGCAGGCAAGTGAGGCCGTCCATAATCGGCATCTCGATGTCGAGAGTCACCAGGTCCGGGCGTTGCTCCTTCACCATGGCGAGGCCCTCTCGCCCGTTGTTGGCGGAGCCGACGACTTCGAACTCGCCGCTCTGATTGAGCCAATCTACAATCAGTCTTCGCACAAACGGCGAATCATCAATCACAACCACGCGGGGCTTCACGCAACAATCTCCTCGAACGATTCGGCTTGCAGCCGTCGCTCACGCTCTAAATCATCGGCGATTCGATCGATGTCTTGAGGGTGAAGACCAAGGCGTACGAGCGTATTGGGCTGAAGCGCGTACTGCAGGCCATCGGCACCCAGACCGAAGCCCAAGACGGAAGCCAAATAGTCACCCAAATGCACGGCATCGACCACCAAGGAGGGGTCGGGGCGTTCATCCGGCTCGTGATGGTAGCGCGCAGAATCAATGACGGAGAGGGGGAGGTTCCAGCGTTCGGCCAGGCGCCCCCCAACTTGGCCGTGGTCGTAGCCCAGCACCGTGCGCTCGCACTCCACGAAGCTCCATCCATTCAGCGTTGATAGCTGAATGAGGGCTTCGGTTTTGCGTTCCAGCCACACGTTCATGGCCAGCTTGCCGATGTCGTGCAAGAGACCAGCCGTGAACGCTTCGTCATCGCGCAAGCGGCCACTCCGTTGGGCGACCAGCATGGCGGCTACAGCGGTGCCGTGCGAGTGCATCCAAAGAGCCTTAGGCTCCAGGCCGTAACCGTGGAGCGGCTTGCTCAGCCACGGATAGCTTGCGGCGACCAGCGCCAAGTTCTTGACGCAGCGTAGTCCGAGCACCACGACGGCCTCTTTAAGGCCAAAAACTTGTCCCGACAGACCGTAGTAGGCGGAGTTCGCCAACCGCAAAACGCGAGAGGCCAAGGCCGGATCGCGCGCCAAAAGCATGGCAATTTGGGATGCCGACGTCGTGTTGGAATCCGCCTCGCGCATGATGCGGAGGGCCACCGCCGGAATCACCGGCAGATCGGCTGTCCGATCAATCATTTCGTCGATCGTGATGATTACGCCCACAAGTCTCTCCCTCTTTTAGGCCGCGCTACGCTCTCGATTGTCGGCAAGGTTGCACAATTCCGACACCCCTTGGCTGAGGGTCTTCACTTCCACCTTCCCATCCGGCACCGTAAAGGTCACCGTGCGGCCGTGGGTGCCCCCAATATCCTTGGCCACAATCTTGAGTCCGGCTTTGGTCAGTTGCTCAATCACAGCCTCACCGTTGCGACGTCCGATATCGAGCTGATTGGTGCCGGTGTTGTTGAATTTAAAAACCTGCGCCCCGCCGGCAATGGCCACCCGCATATTGCGCTTGTTGGCCCCCAACTTCTCCATCGCCATGAGTAGGGCGGGGATACCGGTGTCGGCAAACTTACCAATTTGGTCCACCGGTCGGTCTGGAAAAGCCGCCGGGAGCATCACGTGGATCATGCCGCTGACGTCCGCCTTGGGATCATAAATGGCCACCCCAATGCAGCTTCCCAGTCCAAGACAGAGAAACTTGGCCGCCCCTTTTCGGACGACGATCTCGCTCATGCCAACGCTAAAGGTTTCCACGTTTAGGCGGCGACCTCAAGCCCAAGGGATTGAAGCAATCGGACCAGACCTGCCTGGCTGGGGATGACGAGGCACATGCCCTCCAGGGCACTTCCGTCCTCGCCGTGCAAGCGGGTATTGATGGTGAGCGCAACCCGCATGTTCAGTTCAGTTTCCACGTCCAGGGTGGCCAGCAAACTCTCCATAAAGTCCACACCCATCGCGGGCGGGGTGGCAAGGAGGCCGAGGTTAGTGAGTTCGGCGACCGAATTGAGGAACCCGGAGCAAACCATGTTGCCGACTTCGATCATTACCGAAGCGGCCATTTCGTCAATGTCGCAGGGGCCGTCAGGCTTCGCGCCGATCAAGGTCTCCCAGAGTTCGGTGGCGGCTTCCCACGGGAAGAAGAAGGCCATCGTGCCCTCCACGTCACCATCAAACGGCATCAACACGCCCACCGTCACGATGCCAGC
Source organism: uncultured Chthonomonas sp. (assembly GCA_964627705.1). GTDB lineage: Bacteria > Armatimonadota > Fimbriimonadia > Fimbriimonadales > Fimbriimonadaceae > JAHBTC01. The sequence continues at coordinate 11,173 of CAZVHE010000019.1, read as the reverse complement.
GTCCAACGTCTCTTGAGCCAGGGCCCCCACCATGCGGGCACTCACCCGGGGAACCTCAATGTGAACGGTGCGACCGAGCAGCGTGGAAAGCGAAGTGGCGGCGTTCCCTAAACCGATATTGGCGATTTCATGCACCGCTGACAACTCGAGTTCGCCGAGTTGATCCAAAAATTCCGACATACCAAGAACCCTGTTGAGGCTTTCCATACCGCCGCGGACACGCCACCTGACAGGGATACGGGGTTTCGCTCTTGGTACACTGTGAGTCATGAACGGCTTCGATGCGGACACCTTAAGGGATATCCTGCGCCGGGCGGCGGACGCCGGGGTTCGCTACGTGCGAGTCCGCGAAGGCGATGCCAAGTTTGAGGCGGTTTTGCCTCCCGCTGTTGAACTGGACGAAGATGAGTTTGAACTCAATAACGCCACCCCTGCCGTCACGCCCCCCAAGGCGGTGACCACGCAGTTGGTGGGCACCTTCCGGGCGGCCGAGGACGTGAAGGTCGGCACCGTGCTCGAAGCCGGCCAGCGCATCGGCGAAGTGGTGGCGCTGGGCATCTCCAATGAGATCACCACTCCGGTGGGCGGAGAAGTGCTGGAGATCGTGACGACTGACGGTGCCCGCGTAGATTACGGCACGACGATCCTGCGGGTGAAGGGCGAATGAAGCGAATCACTGCCGGTCGCGGCATGATCGAGATGGTTGTCGTGGTAGCCGTGGTGCTGGTCGGCGTGATTGTCTATGTGAATGGGGGTTTCCCGGGCCTCACCGGTAAGGCCGCTGACAAGCGCAAGGATGGCGTGGGCGAAACCGTGGTGGGCCGTAGCCTGGCCGCCGGCAAGGACACCAAGTGTCAAAGCAACCTGAAGCAAGTTCGCATGGCCATCCAAATCAACACCGATCCGGTGGAGGAAGTCGCGCCGTCTTCGCTCAAGGACCTGCAGCTGGGGGCGGACTACGAAGCCTGCCCGCTCGGGAAAGAGCCCTATGTTTATGACCCCGCTACGGGTCAAGTCAAATGCGTCCATCCCGGACACGAGAATTATTGATGTTTCAGAAGATCTTGATTGCCAACCGGGGCGAAATCGCCTGCCGCGTGATTCGGGCCTGCCGTGAAATGGGCATCCAGAGTGTCGCCATCTACAGCCAGGCCGATGCTGCTAGCCGCCACGTGTTGCTGGCCGACGAAGCCATCTGCGTGGGTGAAGCGAGCTACCTCAACTTGCCCAATGTGCTGGCGGCCGTGGAAGCCACCGGCGCCGATGCCGTGCACCCGGGCTACGGCTACTTTAGCGAGCGCGACCGATTTGCGGAAGCCCTCGCTAGCCTGGGCGTGAAGTTCATCGGCCCGAACGTGGCCGCCATCCGCGCAATGGGGGACAAGGCTTCGGCCAAGCAAGCCGCCATCGTTAGCGAGTGTCCGGTGGTGCCGGGCTCCAGCGGCGTGGTGGAGAACGAGCAAGACGCCTGCAAGATTGCCGACGAAATTGGCTACCCCGTGCTTCTGAAGGCCGTCGCGGGCGGCGGCGGGCGGGGAATCCGCCGGGTGGACAACGCCGAAGAGCTGAGCCGCCAGTGGAAGACGGCTCAAGCTGAGGCCCTGGCGAGTTTTGGCAACGACGAGATGCTGGTGGAGCGTTGCGTGGTGGAGCCCCGGCACGTGGAAATCCAGATTCTGGCCGACGAGCACGGCAACTGCCTGTACCTGGGCGAGCGCGAGTGCTCGATCCAGAACCTGCGCCATCAAAAGATCCTGGAGGAAGCCCCCTGCGCCGTGCTGGACGAAACCACGCGCCGCAAAATGGGCGAAGCCGCCGTGCGGGTGGCCAAGGAAGTGGGCTACACCAACGCGGGCACCGTGGAGTTCTTGCTGGATGCGCGCGGCGAGTTCTATTTCCTTGAAATGAACACCCGCATCCAGGTGGAGCACCCGGTGACGGAACAGATCACCGGCCTGGACCTGGTGCAGTGGCAGATCCGTGTTGCCAACGGCGAGAAACTGACGATGACGCAGGCTGACATTGCCCTGCGCGGGCACAGCATTGAGGCGCGTATCACCGCGCAGGATCCGGATAATGACTTCCGGCCCGGCACCGGCTTGATTACACGCTGGGATGCGCCGGGCTTCGGCGGTGTCCGCCTGGACACGCACTGCTATGCGGGCTACACGGTCTCGCCGTTCTACGACCCGATGCTGGCCAAGCTGATCGTAACGGGTCACGACCGGGCGCACGCCCTGCGCATTCTTACGGCGGCGCTGGACGAGTTCCACGTCGAAGGCGTGCCGACCAATATCCCCTTCTTGCGCCGTCTAGTGCGCCACCCGGATTACATTTCCGGTCACGTCAGCACGGCCTTTGTCCCGCGGTTCTTGGATGAGCAAGTCGTCACCGCCTGATCCGTCGGGGACACCGGCCGAAGTCGCTCCTCCGATATCGAGTCGGCGGGACGCCCGGGAGGCCGCCTACCAAGCCATGTACGCCGTGGCGGTGGGGCGCCGGAGCCCAACCGAGGTGTTGCGGGAGCTGAAGGAGGTCACGAACTTCGAGGCGAAGGCGTGGGCGTTCCTCTCCGACCTGGTGCACGGCACGGCCAGCGAAGCCGATCGGTGGGATGCCTGTTTCTCCGGTCACCTCACCGAAGCCTGGCCGCTTGAGCGCCTGGGTGCTACCGACCGCAACGCCCTACGGATGGCATGCTACGAGCTTTGGGCCTTGGAAGACATGCCACCTAAAGTGACGATTAGCGAATACGTCCACCTCGCCCAGCGGTTCGGCAGCAAGGAAAGCGGGCGCTTCGTTCACGGCATCTTGGCCACTGTGCTGCGGAATTCGCCGAAAGCCAACTGGACTCCGCCGACCGATATGCCCGGCGGCGAACAGAGTGATGTGCCCCTGGAGCCTGAAGACACGGCCCCGGAGCCCGGCACGGTCCGCCCTGAGCCCAGTGCCCCCGTGTGGGTCCTACGGCACGACGACGAAGCGGACTCCTGAGAGGCGCCCGTGTTCATCACCTTTGAAGGCCCCGAAGGCGGTGGGAAGTCCACTCTGCTGCGCACTTTGGCGGCGCAGCTGGAGGCGCAAGGGCGCGAGGTTGTGTGCACCCGCGAGCCCGGGGCCGGTGCCCTTGGCGGTGAGATTCGCCGGTGGCTGCTGGAGAGTGAATCCCTGGATGAACGGGCCGAACTGTTCCTGTTTTTGGCGGATCGCTCTCAACACTGGTCTCAGCGGATTGCCCCCGCCCTGGCCCGAGGCGCAGTGGTGCTATGCGACCGCCACGCCGATAGCACCGTGGTGTACCAAGGCTACGCGCGGGGCCACGATCTCGACTTGCTGAGGCGGCTAAATGCGCTGGCCACGCAGGGGAACACCCCGGTGTTGACCTTCCTGCTGGACCTTGACCCCGCCATCGGCCTCGCCCGCGCCAAGGGCGACCGCATGGACCGAGAGCCGCTGGAATTCCACCAAAAGGTGCGTGCGGGATTCCTGGCTGAATCCCAACGCGACCCTCAAAGGTGGGTGATCTTAGACGCCAGCCAACCCGCCGACCAGGTGGCCGAGCGGGCGTGGCAAGAACTGCAAGCGCGCCTTTAGGCGGCTTGGGCGAGTTTTTCGGCTTTGGCCCGCAGCTTGGACGGGAGCAACGCTTCCGGATTCAAGAGCAAGATGAGCTTTTCACCCCACTTGCCAATCCCCGACACAAACGGGTCGTCCCGGCGCGTGAATTGCTCGTCGGCTTCCTGCCGATTTTCCTCGGTGAGCGTGACGATGCCGACCACCTGGTCCACGCGCAGGGCGTAGGGGCACTCAGCATCGGCGACCACTACGTCGTTGCCGCCCTTGCTCGGCTGACCGTAATCCAGGCGCAAGGCAAGGTCAAACACCGGAATGGTGCGTCCTCGCAAATCGAAAAGACCCAACATCGCCGCCGGAGAGCGGGGAATTCGGGTTTCTTTTTGCGCCGTTAGGATGCGTTCGGTGAATTCGATCTCCAGCCCGAACAGTTCCGAACCGATCGAAAAGACAACGTACTTCGATTCCGCCATGGTGACCCTGAGTGGTCATTCCATGCATTTTCGGCGTCTAGCCTAGTACGCTCACCAGGATTCGCTCATGTTCACTCCCTTGCTGATTTCCGCCACCACGCCGCCGCCGGCGGTGGTGAAATACGAGCACTTCCGTAGCTCTTCCACTGCGTTTGAAGTCAGTTACACGGTGCAGATCGAGGACGAAGCGTGGCGGGGGCAGTCGGTGTTTCGCTTCGGGCCGGATCAGCAGCAAGCGGTGACCATGAGCGGGCCAGGGCTCAAATACGCCTTCTATCAAAACGGTCGTCAAACCATGCTGGTGAGCGATCCGACCCGCGAATATGACCTGGGCCGCTGGGGGATGGGCTACGCCGCCCCGGAGCCGATCAGCACTTTTGTGCAATACGCCTACTCGCCTTTCTTCTTCCTGGAGCAGATGCCCAAGAGCGATGCGCGGGCGAAGTGGGAGCCGATGGTCGTGCCAACCGACGTACCAGGGGCCAAACTGGCCGCCCGCATGGTGAACGAAGGGGAACTGCGCCTGAGCCTGGTGACCGATGCCGAGGGCAGGCCGCTCCAGGTGGTGGAAGTCTTCCCGACGGAGGATGGCCCCGTGCGCCGTACCATGCGAGTGACAATGCGGCCCCTTCCGCCTTTCCGCACCGAACTCAAGCCGGTGGTGGGTTACATGCCCATGGCGCTGCCGGACTCTTTTGAACCTATCGGTACGTTCCACGAGATCGCGTCATTGAATTGGCACCAGAGAGGCCGGCCTGTCACGTGGTCAGCGCTGGCCAAGGCCGACTACACTCTCATGTTCATCCCCGACCCTGAGTTTCCGGCCGACACCGCCAAGCTCGCCAAAGGAGCCGAAAAGGCCGGGTGGGGCCGCCTGATGGTGGGGGCCGACGCGCAGGGCTGGAATCGAGTGGATGACCCCCAAAACGAACTCGTAGATATCGCCCAGCTGGAGCTGACCCCTTGCTTCCTGTTGGTAAACAGAGCGGGCAAAGTGCGCGCCGCCTGGAAGGGATACGCCCCCGGCGAAGAGGAGATCATTCTCAAGACCTTTGCCGACCGCGTGGAAGAACTCAAACCCAAATCGCGCTAGTTGCGCTGGAGGGCGCGTTCGGCCAAGATGACGGCGGCAAAGTCGTCCACCGGTTCGGGCGGCACCTGCATACTGCTGGGGAGCAACAGCCGCCAGCCTCGTCGCCCGTGGTGAAGCCAGTAGCGTTCTCGCGCCATCTGAGTGGTGTTGCGCTCGTCTACGGCCAGGATGCTGAGGCTGGGCCACTCTTCGCGCAATTGGCGTAGCAGAATACGCCCACCGGTGCCCGAGCCGATGACCACCAAGTCGGGGTTGTGAGTGGCTCGGAGTTCGCGGATGGCTGCCACTAAGTCCTCGTTGGGCACTACCGAGCGGTGCAGGATGTTCGTATCCCCCGCGTGAGTTTGCGAAACCACGGCCACCCCGCACTTGCTCGATCCAGGGTCGATGGCCAGAGCGATGCGCGAGGGACTGTGCATTAGCGGATCCGCAGAGTCAGGTCGAGCGAATCTCCGGCCCGGGTGACTCGCGTGGTGAGGAACTGCACCCGTGCCGTGCGGTTGGCTTCGCGGATGATGTTTACCGCTTCGAGAGTGGCATCGGGCGAGAGCGAACCCAGCCCCGCATCCGGGCCGATGACCGGGATGATGCCGTCGCGGATGGCCTCGGCGCGCAGGGTGGTTTGCAGATACTGCTCAATTCGGCGGAGAATCTCCGCGTTAGAGAGTCCAGGCTCAATGCGAAGCTCGCCCACCACCTCGCCGGCTTCGTAAACCACCGGGTTCGGCAAGACTTCGATGCTCAGCGGCACGCGCTCGCGCTCAAAGGCGTTGAGGAGGGCGCGAGCGATGAGGAGCGTGGGGCCTGTGCGGTCACTAAGCTTGGCGATGGCCTCGTTCAGTTGCTGCTCGGCGGTGACAAAGCCCTCATCCAGCTGAATCGAAGCAAAGCCGGCGGCGTCGTTGGGGGGTTCGGCACCTTCCTCACGGGCGCGTTCGGCAGCGTCCACGGTCAGGGCGAGGATAAAGGTACGGGCGTTGGCGGCCGTGAAGGGGCCGTCCACCGCCTTGCGGGCCAGCTCATCATTGCGGCGGAACATCAGCTCGTTCAGTCGCGACGCGAGTTGTAAGTCTTGGATGATGGCGCGCTGGTTCTGGAGGGTGCGGGAGGCAAGAGCGAGCTGATCTTCGATATCGGTCAGGCTACGCAGCGCCCGTTGTAACTCCTCGGCGACAATCCGGCGCTGTTCTTCGGCCAGGCGGCGATCTTCCTGAGCATCGGTGGCGGCTTTGCGCAGGCTTTCCACCTCGCCCTTTAGGCGTTCGGCATCGGCTTCGAGTTCGCGGCGCGTGTTGGTCAGTTCGCCGTTCTGCTGGATAATTTTGGCGCTCTGCTCGCTGAGGTACTTGTTGTTTGCGCTAAGTTGCGCGGAGGCCTTGTTCAGTTCGCTCACTTGGGCCTGCAGGCGCTTTTGGTCCACGCTGGCTTGGTTGAGGCGGGTACGGAAGGTGCCGACTTCGCGCTTCAGGCGATCGGCGTCGGCGCGGAGGGCACGGGCCTGGTCGGTTAGGCGGCGGGTATCGGCCTGAGCGTTCTTGAGTTCCTTGTTGGCGTTTTGGAGCTTCCTTTCTTGCTCCTGGGCGTCGGCGAGGGCGTTTTCGGATCGCTTTTCGGCGGCTTCCAGGTTCTTGCGTTCGGAGGCGAGGCGGGTCTCGAGTGCCGCCACTTGGGCCTTGAGCGCGTTCCCCTGCAAAATCCACTCGCGGGCTTCCTTGCTCGCGGCCGAAATGGCAAGAATCGAAATCAGAACCCCGGCTGCCCCGGCAAAGAAGGTGAACAAAATCGCGGTGTGGCGCGGGCGCAAGCGGCCAAATCGGCGGCGGCTCTTGCCAATCTTGCGGCCAATCCAGTCGCCAATAGCGGCAATCGCGCCCCCGACGAGGATCATCGCCACGAGGAACCAAATAGGGGTCAGGTCGTTCATTGGTCCTTCTTGCGAATCAGCCACGCGGCCACCAGCAAGCCCACCCCGATGGGGGTGAGGCTGGCCGCCGACGCGGGCAGGCGCCCTCCTTGCGCGAACAATGACATGACGTTGGTTACCATCATGTACCCAAAAATGATGATGACCGACAGCCAGAACCCGGTGGCGGTGCCGGCCCGGTGGCTGCGGATGCCGGGCGGCGCCCCGACCAGGCCAGACACCAGGGCGGCCAGAGGCGGCGAGATCGTGTTCCAGTAGCCGAACTCGAGGTTGGCAATGCGCTTCGGATCGGCGCCGGGGTCGGCGCGCATTTCGTTGATCTGCTGCCGCGTCTCGCTCATGCTCAGGGCGTCGAGGTCGGTGATCGTCTGGCTCAGCAGGCTTTGGGGCGTCATGGCGGGGGCGGCGAGCCCGCGCGGCCAGGCACCCTCGATGGTGGCCGTGGTCTTGGATTCTAAGTCGTAGAGCGTGGCGGTGCCGACGATCCGCCAATCCTGTTCGGATTCGTAAACCAGCTCGGGTGCCTTGAGGAGGAATCGCTCGCGCCCATCTTCCGCGAGATAGAGCACATAGGCATCGCGCAGGGTGCCCGCGGCAATATCGAAGTCCTTCGCGTTCACATAGCCGCGCAGCTTGCCTTCTTCGTAGATAGCCCGGGTGGCGGCGCGGTCGGTGCGGCCATTGAGGGCCGCGGCAATCTCAGCCTTGAGCGAAGTTGCCGAGCGAGCCGCCTGGGGCACCAAGAGTTCGTTGAATGAGAACGCCGTGAGGAACACCACGGTGCCAAAGATGGCCACCGGCAGCATGATGCGGCGCAGGCTGACGCCCCCCGCGCGCAGGGCCACAATCTCGCTGTCCCCGCTCAGGCGGCCGAACGCCAGCAGCGTGCCCAGGAGCATCGCCATGCTGAAGGTCTTGGCCACCACCCCCGGTAGCAGCAACACCACCAATTGGATGACGGCCACCGGGTTCGCCCCTTGCGCGAGGTAACGGGTGAGCTCGAACAAGAACGAACCCGCCATGATGAGGACACTGAAGATGGCGACGCCGAACACCCAGAGCCCGAACAATTCGCCCAGAATTAAGCGATCAATCCGACGCAGAGCTTGGGACCTCCCCGCGTAATCCCTCTCGCCGATACCCCTCGCCTAAGTAGAACTTGCGCACCCGCTCGTTCTCCCGGATGTCTTGCTCCGGCCCTTCGGCAATGATCTGGGCGTCCACCAAAATGTAGTTGCGGTCCGTGATCGAAAGCGTGGCGTCCACGTTGTGGTCGGTAATCAGGATGCCGATGCCCCGGCAAGCCAGGTTGCGGATGATGCCCTGCAACTCCTCAATCGTCACGGGGTCAATCCCGGTGAAGGGTTCATCCAAAAGGATAAAGGCGGGTTCGGTGCTTAGGGCGCGGGCAATTTCGGCGCGTCGGCGCTCGCCGCCGGAGAGCACCCCGCCCGGCTTGTCCAGGAACTTCTCCAGGTGGAGTTCTTCGGTCAGCACTTGGGTGCGGGCTTTGATTTGGGCGGACGAGAAGCCGTTCTGCTCCATCACCAACTTGATGTTGTCGGCGACGCTCAGGCGGCGAAAAACGCTGCTTTCTTGCGCCAGATAGCCGATGCCCCGGCGCGCCCGCTTGTACATGGGCAGCCGGGTGATATCTTCGTTGTCGAGGAAAACACGCCCTTCATCCGGCCGCACGAGGCCCACCACCATGTAGAACGTTGTCGTTTTGCCTGCGCCGTTGGGACCGAGCAACCCGACGACCTCGCCCTGGTCGAGAGTCACCGACACATCATTGACCACCCGCTTGCGGTCGCCGCCCTTCTGCTTGTAGGTCTTGACCAGGTGTTCGGCGCGGATGATCAAGGGTTTGCGGGCTCCTGAGGAGATTCATTGACCGTGGCCGTGCCCGGCCCGCCGGACATGCGCAGGCTCTTCACTTCGCCTTGTTCATCAAATGTGATCGTGAGGGTGTCAGCCTTCAGGGTGCCGAAGACCGATTTGCCCTCGGCGCGGCGCAGGCCTTCGGTTTGCACCTGGCTCATGGTCAGTGTGCGGGTGGCGCCGTTCAGCAGCAGGTTCCGCCCGGTGGCCGTGACGAGCAGCGACGTGCGCTCGCTCTTGCCTGGTTCGTTGCCCATGAACTCGAGACGAAGGGTCACCTCACCGGGGGCGCGGGCTTCGCGGAGCTGGTCCACATCACGCAAAGTGGTGTCGATCCGAGCGGTGATGCGGGGGGACGTGACAGTAAGGTTCTGGCGCGATTGGGAGCTCTCCGCGCGGCGCGTCAGCACCACGCCACCCGTGGCCTCCACGCCCATGATCTTCTCCGCCGGGGTCATCACCAGCCGGCCCGCCGTCATCGCATTCGTGCCGCCGTTGCCAGCCAATGTCATGCGGGCATTGCGCTCCACGGTCACTTGGCGCAGGGCCGGGGCTTCGCTGCCCAAAGCCCCGAACAGAGCGGTCAGGCCCTGGCCGGTCACTTGGTAAGGTTGGGTGCCGGTCTCTCCGCGCAGAGTGAAGGCCTGGGGTGCGGTCACCACCGTGCGTTCGCCCTCGTCGCGCACGTGCACCAGTTCGGTGGTCAGGGTGTGGGCGGGAGTGCCCGTGGTGCGGCCCAGGGTCACCCTCACGTTGCCGCTCAGGTTCGCATCTTTTAGGCGCAGTTCATCGTTGGCGGTGCGGCGGATCGAGCCGTGCATCCGCTGCATCCGGAACGTGATGCCCTGCTTGCGACTCTCACCTTCCAGCGGATTGCCTCGGAAGTCGGCCTGAATCTCGTCGGGGTTGGATTGCTCCACGTAGACATCTTGGAAAAACAGCACAAAGCCCGCGTCGTCGGTGATGCGCTGACGCTCCTGGGTTTGCGCCCCCAAGATTCCACTGGCGACCCCCAGCCCGGCTAGCCCCAACAGCTTCGCAATCTTCATTCCTTTTCCTTCCAGACCCTGGGCGTGGCCACCCGCGAGAGATCCCGGTTCACCCACAGTTCAGGGAGCGGCCCCATGGACCATCCCTTTTGCTCCAGCCGCACCTGCCCGGTGGCCTCCACGCGCGCCATCGTTTCACGGTAGACGATTTGGTCGGCCCGCAACGTCGCTTGGTCCCGTTGGCTGGTCACCACCACCTTGCCCACCAGCACCAGCTTTTGGTTGGTCTTGTCAATGGTGGCGGAATCGGCTTTGATCACGCTCGCGGGCTGGTTAGCCTCATAAATCGTGACTTCCACGTCCTTCAGGCCGCTCTGAATCCGGTTGTCCCCTTCAATGTCGAAGGTCGCGCCCGGGCTCTTGAGCGCGTAGCTTTTCTCGCCATTCGGCAGTTGGCCTTGAATCGTCACCGGGCCGGTGTCAATGGACCGCCGAGGGGCCGGCTTCTCCGGTTCTTTCTCACCCGTTCTTGCACTCGGCGCCGGCGAACCGCATCCCCACGCCAGCAACGGTACCCCCACTAAGAGGAAACGGGCAGTGATGTCACACCTCCCCGCCGGGCGAACTTGCCCTGATGTTGTCCTGCCAGTTGCCCGCAGGCCGCCGCGATGTCGTGGCCGCGCTCCACTCGCTCGGTCACGTTCACGCCCCGCCCCGCCAGGCGACCCTTGAATTGACGCACGCGCTCCCGGTGCGGTCGTGCAAATCCGTGCTCGGTGTCCACGTAGTTGAACGGAATCAGATTCACCACACACGGTAGCCCCTTCACCAGGTCAGCCAGGGCGTCGGCTTGCTCGGGCGTGTCGTTCACTTCGTGGATCAGTAGGTATTCGAACGTCACCTTGCGCCCGGTGATGGCGTGGTAATCGCGCATGGCCTGCACTACCACCCGCACGGGCCACTTCTGGTTCACCGGCATCAGGCGGTCGCGCACGTCGTCCAGCGGTGAGTGCAGAGAGAGCGCCAGGTGGATCGGCAACTCCTCCTTGGCCAGCCGCTCAATGCCGGTGACCAACCCCACCGTGGAGACCGTGATGTGCCGGAGGCTGAGCCTCACCTCGTCGTGCAAAAGCCGGATCGCCGCCAGCAGGTTGTCGTAGTTCAGCAGGGGCTCGCCCATGCCCATAAACACCACGTGGCTCACCCGGCGCGGGCTCAGGCTCTGCAGGGCCAAGTACTG